>NZ_JAGRRB010000005.1:0-399583 GCF_018223925.1 Klebsiella sp. 10 | reverse complement strand
GTCGAACATCACGTTGAGATCCCAGATAGCCCCCTGCGCGCTTTTGAAGGCCTTGCTGATCTGGAATTCGCCGCCGTTGCTTTCGTTGCCCAGACGGCCGATCGCCGAGGCGCCGTTATAGGAGCCGTCGACGCCGACATATTTCTGGTCGCCGGTCTGGAAGTGGGCGCCATAGCGGGCGTAGCCGCTGAACTTGAGGCCGAACGGAATGGCCATATCCGGCGAGGCGGCGGTGGTCTGCGGGTTGGTGATCACGTCGACCTTTTTGTTGGCCGCGGCGTCGATTTTCGCCTGGCGGTCGGCCAGCGCTTTATCAACGGCTTTGGCGACGATGGCGTCGATCTGTTCCTGCGTAAATTCTTGCGCCATGACAGAAATTGGGCACAGCGCGGCGACCACCGCCATGGCTAAAGGCAGTTTTTTTACAGTATTCATGGTTATCTCGCTTTAATAATTAATATATTTCAGATAATAACCATCCCATTCTGGCTAGAATAAATAGCCAAAATAAGCTGATTTGTTTTTTAGGGTACAGCGACGCCGGAGAATAATATTCTCGCTAACGTTATTCCATATTAATTAACGCTGGTACAGATGGATTAATTCTTCTGAGAACTCGCGGGCCAGCAGCGAATTCATCAAATGATCCTGGGCATGTACCATAATCAGCGTCATGGGCTGACGCGCTTCACCGGCATCCTGCCCGATGAGCTGGGTTTGCATCTGATGCGCCCGGCGGGCGTAGCCGTCGGCCTCGTTTAAGAGTAAGCGCGCTTCGTCGATATTTCCGGTTCGGGCCGCATGCAGCGCTTCAAAACATAATGAGCGTGACTGTCCCGCATTAACGATAATTTCCATTACCGCATCTTCTAATTCAATCATGTGTATTCCTGAGGTATTTATTATTTAATAATGCAGTGAAAGTCCATTTTCTGCATTATTACGCTGTCATCTTATTATCTCTCCGGAAGGAGAGGGATTAGCTAACGGTTTCTGCTACCGGAACGCTATTTTTGGCTTTCTCAACTTCGGTTTTCATTAAGGAACGTTCATAAGCGCGCAGGAACGGCAGGTAAATGACCGCCGACATCACCATGCAGATGAGACACATCACCACCGGGCTCAGGGTCCAGTTAGCCGCCCACGACGCGCCAATTGGGGCCGGCGTAGTCCACGGCGTCAGCGACACAACCTGGCTCAGCCAGCCAAGACGCGTCGCGCCGTAAGCCAGCACCGCGTTGACCATCGGTACGCAGACGAAGGGGATAAACATCATCGGGTTCATGATGATCGGCGCCCCGAACAGAATCGGCTCGTTGATATTAAAGAAGCTCGGCACGATGCCCATCTTGCCGATGGTGCGCAGATGGGTGGCCCGGCTACGCAGCAGCAGGAAGGCCAGCGGCAGGGTAGAACCGACGCCGCCAATCAGCAGATAGTGATCCCAGAAGCCTTGCAGGTAGACGTGCGGCAGTACCGTGCCAGCCGCCAGCGCCGCCTGGTTTGCCGACAGGTTGGCCATCCAGAACGGGTTCATAATGCCGGTAACAATCAGCGAGCCGTGGATACCGGCGAACCAGAAAATCTGGCACATCAGAACAGAGAGCAAAATCGCCGGCAGCGAGTCGGAGGCGGAAACCAGCGGCTCCAGCAGATGCATGATCGCCTGCGGCAGGATCATCCCGGTCTGCGCTTCGATAAACAGATTCAGCGGATGCAGAGTCGCAATGACCACCAGCACCGGGATCAGGATTTCAAACGAACGGGCGACGCCGGTGGGGACCTCTTTCGGCAGACGAATCGTAATGTTGTTTTGCTTCAGCCACGCGTAAACGCGGGTGGAGTAGATGGCGGTGATCAGCGCGGTGAAAATGCCCTGACCGGACAGATACTGAGTGGAAATTTTGCCATCGGCATAGGGCGCGGCGACCAGCAGGAAAGCCATAAACGCCAGCAGACCGGACACCACCGGATCGAGCTGAAACTGACGACCGAGGCTGGCGCCAATGCCGACCGAGATAAAGAAGGTCATCACGCCCATGCTGAGGTTAAACGGCAGCATCAGCTGTTCGCGGTAGTGCTGGGAGAATTCAAGCCAGCCGCGGGCAAAGCCGTTGGTGGTATCGGGTGAAAACGGCGGAAAAATAAATACCAGCATGAAAGAGCCGATGATCATAAACGGCAAGGCGGCAGTGAAGCCATCGCGGATAGCGATAACGTATTTCTGCTGCCCAAGGCGTCCTGCCAGCGGAGTAATAGATTGCTCGATCACGGCAATCATGGACTGATACAGAGAACTCATTTCAACACCTCTCAGTGCGCCGCTGGGATCAGCGACAGAGCATAATTCAGGACGTTGTCTCCCCGCTGCATACCGTAGTCCATCGTATCGATGGGCTGAACGGGAATGTTCAGGGAAGCCGCTTTGTCAGACAGGGTTTTCAACATGTATTTCACCTGGGGGCCAAGCAACACCACCTGATACTGCGGAAACTGCATGTCAAATTCGGAAACGCCATAGGCGTCAATCTGCACCGGCAGGTCACGTTCATTCGCCGCCTCAACCATCTTTCTGACCAGCAGACTGGTGGACATCCCGGCAGAGCAGCACAGCATAATCTTGTACATCGACGACCATCCTCAAAATGTAAAAAGTTATTGCGTGGGTGATTTGATATCAGACGGAAACCGGTTTCCATTTATAAAAAGCAGAACTGTGATAGTGGTCAAGATCTCCTGCTTATAGGGCGGATTTATTGGATTTCGCTCACATTATTCTGTCGATTTGGCGATGTTTTGCGCTGAAATGGAAAATCGGTTTCCAAACAAATGGCGAAATGGATATACTGCGCTGGTCATAATTGAAGCGATTCAGGTTTACAGGATTTTGGCGGGACGCGGCGCCCGCGCAGGGGAAAATGATGTCGACAATCAATGATGTTTCACGACTTGCCGGGGTTTCCAAAGCCACGGTGTCGCGAGTGTTGAGCGGCTCACGTGGCGTGAAGGAAGCCAGTCGTCAGGCGGTGCTGCAGGCGGCGGAAGCGCTCAATTACCGGCCAAACATGATAGCCCAGTCGTTGCTCAGCCAGTCCACCGGCTGCATCGGCGTCATCTGCGCCCAGGACAACATCAACCAAACCACCAGCTATCTCTACGCCCTGGAAAAACAGCTCAGCCAGCACCAGAAACACCTGCTGCTGCGCTTCGCCAACACCAGCCACGGCGTGATGAACTCTCTGGAGGAGTTGACCTGCGGGCTGTGCGATAACGTGCTGATCATCGGCGCGCGTTTTCCTCTGAATATTAACCGCCCGGACGTGGTGCTGGTGGACTGCCTCGATAGCGAAGGCGACAACAGTATTCAGTTCGATCATGCTTTCGCCGCCGAAACCGCCTGTTACTATCTGATTAGCCAGGGGAGACGGCAGATTGCGCTGATTCATCCGCAGAGCAGCGGCTTTGCCGACCAGGTGCTGCTGGGCTACAAGCACGCGCTGGAAAAAAACTTTTTGCCGTTTAATCGCAACCTGGTATTTCTGGATAACACCTCGCCGTCGGTGGCGGTGCAGGAGCTGGTCAATAACGCCACTACGCTGAACTTTAACGCGCTGCTGGTGAGCGATGAACAGCAGGCGCAGCGCGTGGTGCCGCAGCTGCAGGCGTTTAACCGCGCCGTTCCGCAAAATGTCATGGTGTTTAGCCTCGCCGGATCGTTACAGCTGCCCGGTATCCCGACTATCCCGGCGATTGAATATTCCATGGACGCGATGGCGTCGCGGATCGTCAACTGGCTGACCGAGAAAACGGACAACCCGGGCGGCAGCCCGCTGCGCGGCGATTTAATTATTCCGAAGCACTAAACGCTGCTCTTGCCCTGACCCGCCGCCGTTGGCTGCGGGTTTTTTGCTGGCTGGTTTTTGTCGTATCCCTCACATTATAAATAAAACTCATATCTGACGCCGGATTTTCGAACCGGACAGCCTGCGTGACCTGCCTTAAGTTGAGTACGAAAGTTCCACTCAAAAAACACTAACCAGAACATTCGTACCGCCTGCTTGAGGAAGTCACCCTATGAATCACACGAACGTTGTCGATGTGAAAGCGTGGATAGATACCCGCCCGGTCTCGCGCTTTCAATGGAACGTGCTGCTGCTCTGTTTCATCATCATTATGCTGGATGGGTATGACGCCGCGGTGATGGGCTTTGTCGCCCCGGCGCTCATCGAAGACTGGGGCATCAGCCGGGCCGAAATGGGGCCGATTCTTGGGGCGGCCATGTTCGGCGTCGCCATTGGCGCCCTGGTAGCGGGTCCGCTTTCTGACCGCTACGGCCGAAAGCGAATTTTACTCTGGTCGGTGGCGCTGTTTGCGCTGTTCAGCCTGGCCGGCGCCGTGGCGCAAAGCCCGACGCAGTTGGCGCTGATGCGTTTTCTCACCGGCCTTGGCCTTGGCGCCGTAATGCCCAACTGCGTCACGCTGGTGGCGGAATATATGCCGGAGCGGCGTAAAGGGGTGATGATCACCCTGATGTACAGCGGTTTTAACGTGGGTTCCGGCCTCGGCGGCTTTATCGCCGCCGGTTTGTTATCGCATTACAGCTGGCACTCGGCGCTGGTTTTTGGCGGCGTGCTGCCGCTCGTGGTGCTCCCCTTTATGATCGTGATGTTGCCAGAGTCGGCGATGAACATGGTGGCGCGCCGACTACCGGGCGAGCAGATCGCCAGGGCGCTTAACCGGCTTGGGGGCCAGTTTACGGCTGAAACCGTTTTCCAGCTGAATGCGCCGCCCATCACGCGGAGCAGCAAAGTGGCGCAGCTGTTCCGGCATGGCTATGCCCGCGGCACGATAGCGCTGTGGTTAACCTATTTTATGGGGCTGTTCGTGATTTACCTGCTGAACGGCTGGCTGCCAACCATTCTCCGCTCCGGCGGCCTGTCGCTGCAGCAGGCGGCGATGATGACCGGCTTGTTCCAGCTCGGCGGCCCGCTGGGCGGGATCCTTGTCGGTATGCTGATGGATCGCGCTTCGGCGAAAGCCGTGATTGCGGCAACCTATTTCCTCGGCTGTCTGTGCCTGTTGTCCCAGGGGGTAATGGATTTCGGTTCGGCGGCGCTGTCGGTGCTGATTTTTATCAGCGGGATGTGCATTAACGGCGCGCAGAACGGTCTGCAGGCATATTCGCCCGCCTATTATCAAACCGAGATCCGCGCTACCGGCGTCAGCTGGATGCATGGTATCGGCCGTACCGGGGCTATCCTCAGCTCCACGCTGGGCGGGATGCTGATGCTGGCCGTGCCGGGACACTCGTCGATCTTTTTGGTGCTTGCGCTGCCGGCCTGCCTGGCGGGGATCTGTATTTTGTTGCACCGTATGAATCACGCTAAGCCTCGACTCACAGAGGCAGAACTTGACGCTTTGTCATCCCCCCTCGAACACCGATAAGTGGAGTTATCTGATGGCTAACATTCTCGGCGGTATCGCCGTCTCTCATACCCCGACTATCGGCTTCGCGGTCGATCATCATAAACAGCAGGATCCGGCGTGGGCGCCGATCTTCCAGAGCTTCGAACCGCTGCAGCGCTGGCTGGAGGAGAAAAAACCGGATGCGCTGGTGTACATCTTTAATGACCATGTGACCGCCTTTTTCTTCGATCACTATTCGACTTTTACGCTGGGAATCGATAGTCAATATGACGTTGCCGATGAGGGCGGCGGACCGCGCTGCCTGCCGCCGGTCCAGGGCAACGCGGCGCTCTCAAGGCACATTGGCGCCAGCCTGATGGCCGACGAGTTTGATATGTCGTTCTTTATGGATAAAAAGCTCGACCACGGCCTTTTCTCGCCGCTTTCGGCGCTGTTGCCCTGGGATGAAGCGCAGGGGTGGCCGACGGCGGTGATCCCGTTACAGATCGGCGTGCTGCAATTTCCGGTACCAAGCGCGCGCCGTTGTTACAAACTCGGCCAGGCGCTGCGCCGGGCGATTGAAAGCTTCCCGGAAGATATCAATGTGGCGATTGTCGCGACCGGCGGGCTCTCGCATCAGGTTCATGGCGAGCGCTGCGGATTTAATAATCCCGACTGGGATGCCCAGTTTGTTGATATGCTGGTTAATGACCCGGAAAAGCTTACCGAAATGACCCTTGGCGAATATGCCGAGCTGGGGGGGATGGAGGGGTCCGAAGTGATCATGTGGCTGGTGATGCGTGGCGCGCTATCAGCCAATGTCACCGAAACCTGGCGCGACTATTACCTGCCGTCGATGACCGGTATCGCCACGCTGATCCTTGAGAACAATGCGCGCCTGCCCCCCGTCGATACCCTGACGCGCCATCGCCAGCATATGGCGCAGCAGCTGGCCGGGGTGGAGAAACTGCCGGGAACCTATCCTTTTACCCACGAGCGCAGCCTGAATGGCTTGCGGCTTAACCGTTTCCTGCATCGGCTGATTGAGCCTGCCTGGCGCGAACGTTTTCTGCAGTCGCCTCAGTCGCTTTATGCCGAAGCCGGACTGAGTGAGGAGGAACAGCAGTTGCTCAACGCGCGCGACTGGCGGGGATTAATTCAGTATGGCGCCAGCTTCTTCCTGCTGGAGAAAATGGGCGCGGTGGTCGGCGTATCCAACCTGCATATTTACGCCGCGATGCGCGGGCAGACGCTGGAGGCGTTTCAGCAAACGCGAAACCAGCAGGTAACCTATTCGGTGGCGGGTAAACGTTAAACGGCCCCGTCCTGAACCTGCTGATAAATAAAACGCAACAGCGCCTGCGTCGCCGGGGAGGGCAGGCTGCCGGCGCGAAACGTCAGCCCGATACGCCGGGTGGTATCGGGCAGGGGAACCGGCAACACGCTGAGCAGCCCATTGTCAGTTTCAAAACGCATCTGGCTGGCGGAGACCGCCGCCAGCATGTCGGAGCCCTGCAGCAATCCTCGCACCATCGCCGCATCCCCGGTCTCCACCGTCGGCTGGGGCAGCGGCAGCCCCAGGGTGACAAACGCCTTATCCAGCAAATTGCGCGCCGGCGCGTTGGCGCGCGGCAGCACCCATTGCGCTGTCGCCAGCTGGCTGCGCGGGTCCGGATGGCGCAGCAGCGGGTGGTTATTACGCAGTAAAATCAACATATCCTCTTCGAATAACGCTTCGCTACAGAGGTCCGGGAGATCTTCATCCTGGCGCAGGGCGCCGATAATAAAATCAATATTACCTGCCCGCATATCGGCGACCAGCGACTCATACGGGCTTTCATTGGTCATGAGGGTGATGCCCGGGTGCTGGGCCAGAAAGGCGGCGATGGCGGAGGGCAGTAGCCGGGTCCGGCTCAGCGGCAGGGCGCCAATGCGCACGGTGCCCTCCAACACCCCGCGACGGGCAGCGAGATCGCTCCAGATGTTTTCCAGCTCGTTGAGCGCTCTGCTCACCGGGGGATAGAGTAGCTCTGCGGCAGGCGTGGGACGCACCCCCTCTGGCGTCCGGCGAAATAGCGCCGAATCCGCTCCTTTTTCCAGGACCTTCAGCGCGGCACTGACCGCCGGCTGAGTGATCCCCAACTGTTGCGCGACGGTTTGGGTATGGTTGACGTGATAGAGCTGAATAAAAATGGCTAAGCGGCGGGTATTGAACAGCCAGCCGGCGTCCGCCAGCGGGCCGCTGCTGCGGGTATGGTGCTTCTGCAGCAGCGCCGGGATGGCCTGCAGGTCGTCAATCGCCCGCCGGGCGCGCGGCAGGATGCACTTGCCATACTCGGTGGGCACCATGCCGCTGTAATGGCGTTCGAACAGCGTGACGTTCAACGCGGCTTCAAGATCGCGAATAGCCCGGGTTATCGCTGACTGCGTGCGGAATAAGTCATCGGCCGCGCGTGAGACGCTACCGCGCAGCGCGACCTGACAGAAAAAGCGCAGCTGCATGATATTTATAATTTTATCGTGCTTTCTCTTTAGCATTGTTCGTCAGGCCTGAAAAAGTGAGTGAGACGACAACATAAATAAAAATCATAGCCTTCGCAAGTTAACGAATTACCTCCCCACGACGGGACATGACAAGCTGAAAAAAACAACAGAGGAAGCCATCATGTCTCATCCGGTTAGCGAAAAAAGTGCCCTTGTCGTCAGCGCCCACTCGGCCGATTTCGTCTGGCGCGCGGGCGGTGCGATAGCGCTGCATGCCCTGCAGGGCTATCAGGTCCATGTGGTCTGTTTATCCTTTGGCGAGCGCGGCGAGTCCGCCAAACTGTGGCGTAAAGGCAACATGACCGAGGAGGCGGTGAAGCAGGTGCGTCGCGAAGAGGCGCAGGCCGCCGCCGCGATCCTGGGCGCCAGCGTCGAATTCTTTGATATCGGCGATTATCCGCTGCGCGCCGATAAAGAGACGCTATTTCGTCTGGCGGATGTGTATCGCCGTATCCAGCCCCACTTTGTCCTGACGCACTCCCTGCAGGATCCCTATAACTACGATCATCCGCTGGCCTCCCATCTGGCCCAGGAAGCACGGATTATCGCCCAGGCAGAAGGCTATCGCCCTGGCGAGAAAATTGTCTCTGCTCCCCCGGTTTACTGTTTCGAACCGCACCAGCCGGAGCAGTGCAACTGGAAACCCGATGTGTTGCTGGACATCACCGCCGTCTGGGAGAAAAAGTATCAGGCCATTCAGTGCATGCAGGGTCAGGAGCATCTGTGGGAATACTACACCCGCGTGGCGCTGCAGCGCGGGGTGCAGGCCAAGCGCAATATCGGCATCACGGCCGCGCGCGATATCGTTCACGGCGAAGCCTTCCAGAGCATCTTCCCCCGCGTAACGGAGAACCTGGCATGAACCTGTTAAATAAAAAAGGCCTTGTGATCCGCCACCTGCCGCGCCATGACGAGGCGGTTTTGCGCCGCTGTGAGGCGGCCGGGGTGGCGACGCTCCATGAAGCCAGGGATCGTCAGGGGCTGATGGGGCCGGCAATCCGTCCGATTCAGCAGGGCGTCAGCCGGGCGGGCAACGCGGTAACCGTGCTGGTGACGCCTGGCGACAACTGGATGTTTCATGTGGCGGTCGAGCAGTGCCGCGCCGGCGATATTCTGGTGGTGGCCCCGACCTCGCCGTGCGGCGATGGCTTCTTCGGCGATCTACTGGCGACGTCTCTCCAATCGCGCGGCGTGGTCGGGCTGGTGGGCGATATCGGCATTCGTGATTCGCAAACGTTGCGGGAAATGGGATTCGCCGTCTGGTCCCGTCAGGTTTATGCCCAGGGGACGGTGAAAGAGAGCCTCGGTTCGGTTAACGTCCCGGTGATATGCGCAGGTCAGCTTGTACAGCCGGGCGATGTCGTAGTGGCCGACGACGATGGCGTCGTGGTGCTGCCTCACGCCCGGGTCCGTGATGTGCTCCATAAAGCGGAAGCCCGCATGAGCAATGAGCTTGCGAAGCGTGAGCGGATGCGCCATGGCGAGCTGGGGCTGGATATTTACGCTATGCGTCCGCGTCTGGCGGAAAAGGGCCTGCGGTATTACGACCGCGCAGACGAGGTGGAGGAATAAATGGCGCAACGCGGAATCCCCTGTCTATGGATGCGCGGCGGCACCTCTAAAGCGGCCTGTTTTCTGGCCGACGATCTGCCTGCCGATCCGGTGCGACGTGATGCGGTGCTGCTGGCGGTGATGGGCTCGCCTGATCCCCGGCAAATTGACGGGATCGGCGGCGCCGATCCGCTGACCAGCAAAGTGGCGATTATCCGCCGCTCCGCACGACCTGACGCCGATGTGGACTATCTGTTTGCCCAGGTGAACGTGGCGGCGGCTACCGTGGATTATGGCCAAAACTGCGGCAATATTCTCGCCGCCGTTGGCCCTTTCGCCATCGAGCGCGGTCTGGTTCGCCACGATGCGCCGCTCACTCGGGTGCGTATTTTTATGGAGAACACGGGGCAACTGGCGGTGGCAGAGATCCCCTGCGATGCCGACGGGGTTGACTACGTCGGCGAGAGTCGTATCGATGGCGTGCCGGGCAGCGCCAGCCCGATCCTGCTCCATTTTCTTGATGTCGCAGGCTCCAGCTGCGGGGCCCTGCTGCCGACCGGCCGGGTTCGTGACCGTTTTGACGGCGTCGAGGTGACCTGCATCGATAACGGAATGCCGGTGATCCTGCTGCGCGCGTGCGACCTCGGTTGCACCGGCTATGAGACGCGCGAACAGCTGGATAATGACGACGCGCTTAAACGTCGCCTGGAGTCGATTCGCCTGCAGGCCGGGCCGCTGATGCAGCTTGGCGACGTCAGCCAGCGCACGGTGCCCAAGATGACCTTGATCGCCGAGCCGCGACACGGCGGCGCCATCAGCAGCCGCACCTTTATCCCCCACCGCTGCCACGCGTCGATCGGCGTATTTGGCGCGGTGAGCGTGGCCAGCGCTTGTCTGCTCCCCGGCTCTGTCGCGCAGGGCCTGGCGCAGGTAGCGCCAGGCGATACGCCGCTGCTCAGCGTCGAGCATCCGACAGGCGAATTTAGCGTGACGCTTCAGCTTGATGCTGACGGCGCCCTGGCTGGCTGCGGCCTGTTACGCACGGCGCGACTGCTGTTTGCTGGCGAGGTTTTTATTCCGGCCCGCGTCTGGCCGCGTGAGGAGTGATGATGACAATCGCGTTTATTGGTTTTGGCGAGGCAGGTGGCATTCTGGCGGCGGATCTGGCCCGTGAGCATGCGGTGACCATTTGGGATTGCAAGCTCAATGGCCCGGAGCGAGAGGCAATGCTCAGTAAAGCCCGTGATTCGCGAGTTCAAGTGGGAAATTCGCTGGCGCAGGCGCTGGAGGGGGCCACGCTGGTTTTTTCTACTGTGACCGCCGGTGAGGCGCTAAAGGTGGCGCAGCAGGCGGCCGCGCTGCTGCAGCCGGGACAATATTTCCTCGATCTCAACTCCGTGGCGCCGGAGACGAAACGGCAGGCGGCTGAACATTTTCTGCCGGGCGCCTACATCGATGTCGCGGTGATGGCGCCGGTACCGCCGGCCCGATTGCAGACACCGTTATTGATCGGCGGGCCGCAGGCGGAGGCGATCGCGCCGCGTCTGCAGAGGCTGGGGCTGAATGCCCGCTATGGCGCCAGTACGGTGGGCCAGGTGTCGGCGATAAAAATGTGCCGTAGCGTGATGATCAAAGGTCTTGAAGCGCTTACCACAGAATGCCTGTTCGCGGCTCGTGAATACGGCGTTGAGGAGGAGGTGCTTAGCTCCTTGCATCATAGTTTTCCCTCTCTGGGCTGGACAGGCGCGTTCCCCGACTATCTGATCAGCCGGGTGGCGGAACATGGCATTCGGCGCAGCGAAGAGATGGAAGAGGTGGTGAAAACCCTGCGTGACGTGGGGAGCGCCGGGATAATGAGCGAGGCGATCGCGAAAAGCCAGCGCCAGCTGCCGGAGCAGATGGCCGCCCGTAGCCTGAGCTACAGGCAGCTTACGCCGTTTGACTGGAAAACGCTGGTCGCGAGGCTGAAATAACCGCTATTTGGCCGGACAGACGATTTTGTCGATTGCGGCCTGGTAGCTTTTCTGGTTATTGCGCTCCTTCGCCAGCGTTGCTTCGCGGACCGCGTTCTTGTTACCGTCGGTCGCCAGCACTTTATTGGCAAAATCGTTGTCGCTGAGGTGGCTTGCTGGCGCGCATTTTTCCTTCACCGCTTTGAGCACCTGCTGTTTTTGCTGCTCGAACTGCAGGCTTTGCAGCGGTGATTCGGCCCACGCCGACGTGGCGCTCAGGGCGGTGACCAGGCATACCATCCAACATGCTTTCATCAGGCTTCTCCTTCCGTAATCGCTTCCGTCAACTATATGCGCAGGCGGGAAAACACGCAAATAGTGGTCAGTTTAACTTATTGAAAATGCGCTTTTTCTCGCCTGCTCAGGCGGCTCTCACCCGCCGCCGCGAGTCGATGGCGATCAGCACCACCGACGCGAGGATCAGCAGAGTGCCCAGCCAGTCCGGCAGCGTGAAGGTGATCCCCAGCAGCAGGAGCGACAGCAGGGCGCTGCTCAGCGGTTCGGCGCAGCTGAGGATCCCGGCCTTCGCGCCGCCAATTTTCTGCGCGCCGTTAAGATAAAGGCTGAAGGTCAGCGAAGTACCGATCACCACCAGGTAGAAAAAGGCTAACAGCAGGCTGCCGTTCACCACAAAATCGGTGCCCTGGCCGCCGTAAAACGGCAATAGCATCGCGCCGCCGAACAGCATGCTCCAGCCGACGATGGGCAGCGTCCCGTAGCGGGCAATCAGCGTTGAAGGATAGGTGGTATAAAACGCGGCGGCAAACGCCGAGGCGATCCCCCAGAACAGCGCCGCCGGCGAAATCGACAGCGTCGTTGGGTTGCCGTGGGTCACCAGCAGAAAGGTGCCCGCCAGCGAGGTGCAGATAGCTCCCAGCACCAGCGGTGTGGGACGCGCTTTGCGGGCGAGGGCGAACCAGGCGACGATGATCGTCGGCGACAAAAACTGCAGCACCGTGGCCGTGGCGGCATTGGATTTTTCAATGGTCATCAGAAAGGTGAACTGCACGGTTAGCGCGCCAAACAGCGAGAAAAACAGCAGGCTTAGGGCGTCGCGGCGGTTTTGCAGCACGCGGAAAATGCGGTCGCCGTGAACAAAGCCGAGCATCAGCAGGATCAGCCCGGCAAACAGCAGACGCGTCATGGTCAGAAACGGCGACGACATCTGGCTTTCCTGCATAATAAATTGCGCACACACCCCGGAACTGCCCCACAGCACGGCGGCAATCAGTACGTTCAGCATCCCTTTTTTGCTGGAGCCCATCTTTTCCTCAAGCGAAATATGACAAAGGGGAATCATAGCATGCGCGCGCCCGGGCGGCGGGGCAGGAAATGGTAGTCGGGCGCGGCGGCGTAACTATTTTGCAGGCCCGGTAAGGCGAAGCCGCCGCCGGGCATTAACCGATAGTCGCGTTCTAGCTTAAATCGACATTTTTACTGCCGAACAGCCAGGTGAGGACAAAGCCGCACAGGTAGGAGACCGCCAGCCCGCCGGCGTAGACCGCCATCCCGGCGTAAATTCCGCTGCCGGAGGTCATCAGCGGCAGCGCCACCAGACCGGACGGACCGAACACCGTGTTCAGGCCGACCGGCAGCCCCAGCCAGGCGATCAGTCCGACGAAGAACCCGCCGCAGGCGCCGCCGAGGCAGGCGGTGACAAACGGCTTCATCCGCGGCAGGGTGACGCCGTAGATCAGCGGCTCGCCAATCCCGAGGAAGCCCGGAATAATCGCCCCTTTAATCTGGGTTCGCAGCAGCGAATCGCGCTTCGCCCGCCAGAACAGCGCCAGCGCCGCCCCCACCTGCCCGGCCCCGGCCATCGCCAGGATCGGGAACAGCGAGTTAAAGCCCTGGGCGTCCACCAGCGCAAAATAGACCGGGACAAACCCCTGATGGACGCCAAACATCACCGCCAGCAGGAACAGGCCGGCCAGCACCGCCGAGCCAAACGGGTTGCCGTTAAGATGCAGGAACAGCCATGACATGCCGGTAAATAACCAGCCGCCAATCGGCATGATCACCGTAAAGGTCACCGCGCCCATGATCAGCAGCGTCACCGCCGAAGTGAGGATCATATCGAGGTTGGCCGGCATCACCCGCCGCACCTGGCGTTCAACCCACGCGCCAAGGATAGCGGCGATCAGTACGCCGATGATATTGCCGCGCGGATCGATGCCATGGCCGAAGAAGGTGGAAATGCCGGCGTAGAAGCCGCTAGTTGCCTCCGGGTTGTAGCCCAGCACGAACAGCGAGGCGATAATCGCGCCGTTCACGCCGGAGCCGCCGAACGCCTTCTGCGCGTTATAGCCGATCAGGATACTCAGAAAGGTGAACATCCCTTTGCTGAAGACCTTCATATAGCCAATCAGCGCCACCAGGCTGGCGTTCGGATGGGCGTTCTCCAGTACGAAAACCTGTTCCGCCAGGGTGGCGAAGCCCAGCAGCAGCCCGACGGCGATAAAGCCGGGGATCAGCGGCGTAAAGATGGTGGCGAATTTGGCGAGAAACTTCTGCACCGCGCTGGTCTGCTTGCCCTTCAGCGCCTGCTTTTTCTCCGCCGCGACGTCGGCCAGCGTCGGCGCGGCGGCGGGCGCCGCCTCCAGCAGGCCGTTCATCATTTCGGCGGCGGTTTGCGCCTTGCCGGGGCCGAGCACCACCTGGAACTGCTCGTCGCTGACGATCACCCCCATCACGCCGTCAATCTGGCGGATGGCGGCGCTGTCGGCCAGACTTTCATCGCGCAGGGTCAAGCGCAGGCGCGTCATGCAGTTGCCCGCCTGCGCGACGTTTGCGGCGCCGCCCACGTGGGCGAGGATCCGCGCTATCATCTCTTTCGTTATTTTTGCCATTGCCCGTTACCTGTCTGTCGGCGCTCAGGTGTTGCTGAGCGCCTTGCGGATATAGCCGTTGTTTTTCGCCAGCAGCGACTGCGCCTCTGCGGCGCTTAAGTCCGCCAGCACCATCACGATCGCCGTTTTACAGTGGCGGCCGCAGGCCTCCAGCGCCTTCTGGGCGGTGGCGCGATCGCAGTCGGTGGCCTCCATCACGATAGAGACCTGGCGCTCAATCAGCTTGGCGTTGGTCGCTTCAACGTCGACCATCAGGTTGCTGTACACCTTGCCGACGCGGATCATCGCCCCGGTGGAGATCATGTTCAGCACCAGCTTCTGCGCGGTGCCGGCTTTCAGGCGGGTAGAGCCAGTGACCACTTCCGGGCCGACTACCGGGGTGATCGCCACGTCCGCCAGCTGGGCCATTTCGCCATGCGGGTTACAGCTGACGATGGCGACAAAGGCATTCTGTCTATGGGCGTATTCCATGGCGCCAATGACGTACGGCGTGCGTCCGCTGGCCGCCAGCCCCACCAGCACATCGCGGTTGCTGAAGTTCAGGTTCTGCAGATCCATCGCCCCCTGCGCTTTGTTGTCTTCCACGTTTTCCACGGCGCTGAGAATCGCTTTATGTCCGCCGGCGATGATCCCCACCACCTGCTCCGGGCGGGTGCCGAAGGTCGGTGGGCATTCACTGGCATCGAGGATCCCCAGACGCCCTGAGGTACCCGCGCCAATGTAAATCAAGCGGCCACCGGCCTGCAGCGCCGCCGCGACCTTATCCACCACCTCGGCAATCTGCGGCAGATAGGGCGTTATCGCCTGGGCTACCTGCTGGTCTTCCTGGTTTATCACCGTCAGCATCTCGAGGGTGGAGAGGGTGTCAATGTTGGCGCTGTTGGCGTTACGTCGCTCGGTCAGCAGTTTGCTCAGGTCGATACTCATAGAAACCTCGTTATTCTCAGTGGCGCGCAGTATAAGGAATTATTTATTCCTTGCCTGTGAAGAGTATCACGATTAGTACGTGGAGAATAATACGAGAATGGTAGATATGGCGGGAAATAGTGCGGTAATAAATCTGGAATATTTTATTACCGCAGCAGGAGATTAGCGTGCGTCGCGCGGTTTGCTGAGGCCCAGCAGCAGCGCCAGCAGGTAGCAGATGGCCATCGCGAGGCTCATTTTCAGCATTGTTTCGCCGCCGAGACCCGCCAGCGGCGCGGCGATGCCGCCGAAGACAAACATCAGGGTGCCCATCAGCGCGGACGCGGTCCCGGACTGCGCGGCGTCGACGGCGCTCATCGCCTCCGCGCCGGCGACGGTGCTGATGCCGCTCATCAGCGACACGGTAAAGAACAGGCCGACCAGCGCCAGCACCGGCAGATGCAGCCAGGCAAACAGCAGCATGATCGCCGCACAGCTCACGGCCAGCGTCAGGCCGCCGCGCAGCAGGCTTTCGGCGCTAAAGCGGCGCGCCAGACGGGAAAAGATCATCGCGGCGATGATCAGCCCGATACCGTTCAGACCGAACAGCAGACTGAACTGCATGGCGCTCATGCCGTATTCGCTCTGCATCACGAAGGAAGAAGAGCCGATGTAGGAGAACAGCCCGGCCATCATAAAGGCCTGGATCAGGCAGAAGCGCAGAAAGCGGCGATTTTTCAGCACCGGCTGGCCGGGCCGTTGGCGGCTGGCATGCGCCGCTGTGGCCGGGCGCGTTTCCCGCAGGATCGCCAGGCTCATCACCAGCAGCACGCCGCCGATGGCGGCCATCGTCCAGAAGAGAATTCGCCAGTCGAAGGCGGTGATAACGTAGCCGCCCAGCACCGGGGACAGCACCGGCGCAATGCCGTTCACGGTCATCAGCAGGGCGAAAAACTGGGTCAGCAGGGTGCCCTGGTATTTATCGCGGGCGATGGATCGCGACAGCACCGAGCCGCCGGCGCCGGCAAAGCCTTGTAAAAAGCGCCAGACAATCAGCATGTTGATATCGCGGGTCAGGGCGCACATCGCCGAAGAGAAGATAAACAGCAGCAGCGACAGCGCCAGCGGTTTCAGGCGGCCAATGCGGTCGCTCAGCGGGCCGAAAAACAGCTGACCCAGGCCGAGACCAATCAGCGCGGCGGTCAACGACAGCTGGGTCTGGGTGCTGGTGGCCTGCAGCTGCTGAGTGATCTCCGGCAGCGCCGGTAGATAAAAATCCGTGCACAGCGGGCCGATACCCGACAGCAGGCCGAGGATCAGCGCCCAGGAGAGGGAAACACGTGCCATAACGATTCCTTGTAGAGGCCGGGCTCGGTCGCCCGGCGGGTAAGTTTAACTGGCGCCGCCGCCCAGCGACTGCCAGAGGGTGATCCGGTTATTGAGGTCGGTCTGCTGCAGGGACAGCAGCGTCGTTTTCGCCGACCACAGCGTGCGCTGAGCGGTGAGCACCGACAGATAATCGCCGACCCCGGCCTGATAGCTCTTCATGGCGATATCCAGCGATGTCTGCTCGGCGGCGACATACTGCCGCTGAGCATCAAGCTCTTCGCTCAGCGTTTCCCGGCGCGCCAGCGCATCGGCAACGTCCTTAAACGCGCTCTGAATCGATTTCTCGTAGGTGGCGATCAGCCCCTTTTTCTCCGCTTCCGCATAGCGCAGCTGCGCCAGGTTGCTGCCGCCGGTGAACAGCGGCAGGCTGATGGAGGGGGCGAACGACCACACCTGCATCCCGTGGCTGAACAGCGACGACAGCGAGTCGCTGCCGACCCCGGCGCTGGCGGTCAGGGAAATCGACGGGAAGAAGTTCGCCCGCGCCGCGCCGATATCGGCATTGGCGCTCTTCAGATTGTGCTCCGCTTCCTGAATGTCCGGCCGACGCAGCAGCACCGACGACGACACGCCCGCCGGCACCAGCGCGATGCTGTTATCCCCGAGACTCTCGAGAGTGCCGGGCAGCAGGCTCTCCGGCACGGTTTCCCCCGCCAGCAGGTTAATGGCGTTTTTATCCTGCGCCACCAGCGTGCGATAGCTGGCGACGCTGGCGCGCGCCTGCTGATAGACGCTTTCCGCCGAGCTTAAATCACCCGCGGAGGCGGTGCCAACCGCCATCTGGCGGGCGACGATGTTGCGCGAGTTTGCCGCGCTGTCCATGGTCTGCTGCGCCAGCGCCAGATTGCTGTTATCCGTCGCCAGCGTCACCCAGGCGGTGGTCAAATCGGCAATCATCGTCAGCCGGGTATTCTGCGCGGTGAATTCGCTGGCAAGCCAGGTTTCGCGCGCCGCGCGCGACAGGCTCTGGTTCTTGCCGAACAAGTCCAGTTCGAAGCTGGAGACCGCGCCGTCGGCCTGTGAAGCGGAGCTCAGGCCACTGGCCACCGTTTTGCTGCGGGTGTGGCTCAGTTCGGCATCAACGGTGGGAAACAGCGATGCCCGCGTTTCGCCATACTGGGCGCGAGCGGCTTCAATATCGGCCAATGCCTTTTGCACATCGCGGTTGCTGTTCAGCGCGATGCTGACCACTTTTTTTAACCGCGCATCATTGACCACTTTTTGCCAGTCGCCGACCACCGCCGTTGATTCGCCGTGCGCGCCGGGAAGGGGCGCCGGCACCGGCGCGGCCGGGCTCTCGTAGTGCGGGTCAAGAGAGACACAGCCCGCGGTCAGGAGCGCGATAAACATTAAACTCAAACGAAACATAACTTACTCCTGAGAAGGACGTGGGCGGGTAAAGAGACGCTTCACCAGCACAAAGAACAGCGGTACGAAGAACACCGCCAGCAGGGTGGCCGTCAGGGTGCCGCCGATAATCCCGGTGCCGATCGCCACGCGGCTGTTGGCTCCGGCGCCGGTGGCGATGGCCAGCGGCAGCACCCCGGCGATAAACGCCAGCGAGGTCATGACAATCGGGCGCAGGCGAGTCTGCGCGGCGCGGATCGCCGCCCGGGAGAGCGAATACCCCTCATCCACGGCGGATTCAGCGAACTCCACGATCAGGATGGCGTTTTTCGACGACAGGCCGATGGTGGTCAGCAGCGCCACCTGGAAGTAGACGTCGTTGCTTAAGCCGCGCAGCGTCGCCGCCAGCGCCGCGCCAAGCAGGCCGAGCGGGATGACCATGATCACCGAGAACGGCACCGACCAGCTCTCATACAGCGCCGCCAGGCACAGGAATACCACCAGAATCGAGATGGCGTAGAGGCTCATCGCCTGGCCGCTGGCCAGCTTTTCCTGCAGCGAAATGCCGCTCCACGCCCAGGTGGAGCCCGCCGGCAGGCTGTCGGCCAGCTTTTCCATCTTGTCCATCGCCGCGCCGGAGCTGAAGCCGGCGGCGTTTTCGCCCTGGATCTCAAAGGCGGCGGAGCCGTTGTAGCGCACCAGGCTTTCCGGGCCGTATTGCCAGTGGGTGGTGGCGAAGGCGGAGAACGGCGTCATGCTGTTATCGCTGCCGCGAACGAACCATTTGCCGAGGTCCGACGGCACCGCGCGCGCGTCGCTTTCGCCCTGGATATAGACCTTTTTCACCCGGCCGCGATCGATAAAGTCATTCACGTAGGTACCGCCCCAGGCGCTGGAGAGCGTATCGGTCACGTCGCTCAGCGACAGCCCCAGCGAGACGGCTTTGTTGTTATCGATATCCACCTGCAGCTGCGGCATCTGCGGCAGATCGTTAGCGCGCACCGACTGCAGTTCGCTGCTCTGGTTGGCCGCCGCCAGCAGCTGGCTGCGCAGCTTCATCAGGCTGTCACGGTCGGTACCGCCGCTGGCCATCAGTTCGAAGGTGAAGCCGTTGCTCTGCCCGAGACCGTCTACCGACGGCGGGGTCATGGCGAAGAGGGTGGCGTCGCGGATCGTCCCCAGCTCTTTGGTGGCGCGCAGGGCGATGGCCTGGGCGGTGTTGTCGTCCCCTTTGCGCTGCGACCAGTTTTTCAGCGACACGAAGGCCATCCCGGCGTTCTGCCCGCTGCCGCTAAAGCTGAAGCCGTCGACGGTGAAAATGACATCGGTATTGGCTTTCTCTTTGGTGAGGAACCAGTCGGTCACCTGGCGGCGCACCTCGGCGGTACGCACCGCGGTGGCCCCGGCGGGCAGGGTGTACTGGACCATGATCTCCCCCTGGTCCTCCACCGGCAGGAAGCTGCCCGGCAGCTTCCACATCGCCAGCGCCATCGCCCCGCAAATCAGCGCGTAAGCGCCCATCATCACTGCGCCCCGGCGCAGGCCGCCGAGCACCCGGCGCTGGTAGCCCGCCTCCGTACGTCCCCACAGGCGGTTAAAGGCGCCGAAGAACCCTTTGGTGTGCGGTTTGGAGTGGCTGAGCAGCGCGCCGCACAGCGCCGGGGTGAGGGTCAGCGCTACCACCACCGACAGCATCATCGCCGAGATAATGGTTACCGAGAACTGGCGATAGATGACCCCGGTCGAACCGCCGAAGAAGGCCATCGGCAGGAACACCGCCGACAGCACCAGGGCAATCGCCACCAGCGCGCCGGAGATTTCGCCCATCGATTTTTCGGTGGCTTCGCGAGCGGGGAGCCCTTCGTCGCGCATAATGCGCTCCACGTTCTCCACCACCACGATGGCGTCATCCACCAGCAGGCCGATCGCTAGCACCATGGCGAACAGCGTCAGGGTGTTAATCGAGTAGCCGAACAGGGCCAGCACGCCGAAGGTGCCAAGCAGCACCACCGGCACCGCTACCGCCGGAATGAGCGTCGCGCGGAAGTTCTGCAGGAACAGATACATCACGCAGACGACGAGGATAATCGCTTCGAACAGGGTCTGAATCACGTCCTCGACCGAGATTTTGATGAACTCGGTGCTGTCCTTCGGATAGGCAATATCGTAACCCTGCGGCATCTGACGCTGGAATTCGGCGATTTTGCTTTTCACCAGCGTCGCGGTGTCCAGCGCGTTGGCGCCGGGGGCCATCATCACCGCGATCCCGGCGGCAGGGTGGCCGTTCAGATTGGCGGTGGCGGTGTAATCCTCGCTACCCATCTCCACCCGCGCGACATCGCTCAGGCGTACTACCGAGCCGTCGGCCTGGCTTTTCACGATGATCGCTTTGAACTGGTCAGGGGTTTGCAGCCGGGACTGCGCGCGCACGGTGGCGGTTAATTGCTGGGCATTGGACGACGGTAGCGCGCCGATTTTACCGGCGGAAACCTGCACGTTCTGCGCCTCAATCGCCGACTGGACGTCGGAAGGCATCAGCGAGTAGGAGGCGAGTTTGGTCGGGTCCATCCAGACGCGCATCGCGTATTCGGCGCCGAATACCTGCAGGCTGCCGACGCCCTCCACGCGCGCCAGCGGGTCCTGCATATTGCTGACCAGCCAGTCGGAGATATCGGAGCTGGTGGCGCGGTTGGTTTTGTCATACACCGCAAGGATCAGCAGAAAGCTGCTCTGCGATTTTTCCACCGTTACGCCGGACTGCTGGACTTCGCTCGGCAGCCGCGATTCCGCCTGCTGCACTTTGTTTTGTACCTGCACCTGGGCGGTGTCCGGGTCGGTTCCCTGCTCAAAGGTGACGGTGATGCTGACCGAGCCGTCGGAGCTGCTGGTGGAGCTGAAGTAGAGCAGATGGTCGAGGCCGGTGAGCTGCTGCTCGATCACCTGGGTGACGCTGTTCTCCAGGGTTTCGGCGGACGCCCCGGTATAGGTGGCGGAGATTTTCACCGCCGGCGGGGCGACATCCGGGTACTGGCCTACCGGCAGCGTGCGGATCGCCAGCACCCCGGCGAGCATAATCAGAATGGCGATCACCCAGGCAAAGACCGGGCGACGCACGAAGAAACGGGAGAACATCAGGCGTTGCCTCCGTTATTGTTGACGGCGACGGCCTTCACTGTCTGTCCGGGGGCCACTTTACCGGTGCCTTCGACAATCAGCTTGTCGCCCGCTTTCAGGCCGCTCAGCACCAGCCATTTATCGCCGTAGGTGTCGCCGGTTTCCACGGTACGCTGCTCAACTTTGTTGGCGGCATCGACCACCAGCGCCGTGGCGTCGCCTTTGGCATCGCGGGTGATCCCCTGCTGCGGGGCGAGGATCGCGTCGTTCATGATGCCTTCATCGATGCGCGCGCGGACGAACATCCCCGGCAGCAGGACGTGCTGCGGGTTGGGGAAGATAGCGCGCAGGGTCACCGAGCCGGTAGATTCATCGACGGCGACTTCGGTGAGCGCCAGACGCCCTTTTTCGGGATAGGTACTGCCATCTTCCAGGGTTAACGTCACGCTGAGGGTGTCGCTGTTGCTGGCCAGGCTTTGTTTGCGTAAACGCAGGAGATCGACGCTGGATCGCGTCAGATCGACATACATGGTGTCGAGCCCGCGGATCGTCGCCAGCGCGGTATCCTGATCGGCGGAGACCAGCGCCCCCGGCGTAACCGACGAGATGCCGATGCGCCCGGCAATCGGCGCGGTGACGGTGGTCCAGTTCAGGTTAATGCGCGCGCTCTCCAGCGCCGCTTTCTTCGATTCCACGCTGGCCTTGTCCTGGGCGCAGGTGGAGGCGGCGTCGTCAGCATCCTGGCGGGAAACGCCGTTATCCCTGACCAGCGACGCGTAGCGCTGGGCCTTCTGGCAATCGGAGACCACCAGCGCCTGGGCCTGTTTCAGCGCCGCCGCCGCTTCGTTCCAGGTCGCGCGATAGCTGGAGGGATCGATCTGGTAAAGGGCCTGCCCGGCCTTCACCATATCGCCTTCGGTAAACAGGCGTTTCTGGATGATGCCGCTCACCTGCGGGCGAACTTCGGCGCTGAGCGAGGCGGTGGTGCGGCCGGTGAGCTGGCTGACTACCGGCACCGGCTGGCTTTGCAGGGTGACCACGCCCACTTCCGGCGTGGGTTGCTGCGGAGCAGATGTCTGCGCATTATCGCATCCGCTAAGGAGAAATAATGCTGTCGCGATGGGAGCTATGATGTATTTCATTATATTTTCTCAAGATATAAGACGTCCGCCCCGTTTATTTAAAAACGAGGGAATAGGTTGGGCGCTGAGGCATTTTCGGGTGAGCGAAAATGACAAAAAAGGAACACAGATGTTCCTGAACGTGATTGTTATTGTGTCTCCGCTGAAGCCAACCTCTTCGGTCTTCAGGAGGTGAAAAGCGCATCTCCTCTGGTTTTGTGGTGAGAATGATCATTCTCATTTTTCCCCATTATACGATCCGTCGCGATAATGGAAAGGTTTTTTTGCTTACTTTTAGAACGCAAAAAATTAAGGCAAATAATCATGGAGAAAATAAGAATATTTTGTGAAAGTGGAGAGGGAAAATAACCATTCGGCAGCGCGATACTGGAGATAGTTAATGACACTAATCATTACAAAAAGCATTAATCCCGACGATCAACAAGAACTGTTTGCCGGTCTGCGGCAGTATAATCAGCAGTATCTCGATGCGGCGCAGTTTGGCGATCTGGGGATTTACTCGCGCGATGCGCAAGGGGTAATGCAGGGCGGGCTGATTGCTAAACGCAAGGGCAACTGGCTGTGCATTGAGTATCTGTGGGTTAGCGAGACGACGCGCGGGCGCGGGCTGGGGAGCGAGCTGATGCAGGAGGCGGAACAGCAGGCGCAGGCGCAAGGCTGCAGCCATCTGCTGGTGGATACCTTTAGCTTCCAGGCGCTGCCGTTTTATCAGAAATTAGGCTATCAGCTGCAGATGTCGCTGCCCGACTTCCCGCACGCAGGCATGCAGCGCCACTATTTGTCGAAGGCGCTGTAACGATCCTGGTATCCCCGGGCGGTCAGGTACCGTACCTGTGGTTGTGCCGGATGGCGGCATAAATGCCTTATCCGGCCTACGGTTCGTGCGACCTATTGTTATTTTAACCACATGCGCGACTGAAACTGCCGGTGCTGGCGGCCTCAAAATCGCTGAGACGTTCCCGGAAGGCCGGGGCAGCCCGCATGGATGCGGGCTGAGGGCCGTGTTTTGCAGGGACGCTGCCTCGGCCCGACCCGAAGCCTGCAGGGATAAGTCGAAGGGACCGCGTAGCGGCGATTTTGCTGGCCGGAGCCCGGGGGTACAGGGGGCGGCGGCGACTGGCCGCCCCCTGTGCGCTCCCTGCGGCATAAGAGACATAACGCAGAAGATCAACCGGGAGCGCAATCTGCCGGGAATTAACATAGAAGTTGTAGCCCTGCTAAGCGTAGCGCGAGCAGGGAAAATCCCGGATGGCGGCGCGTGGCGCCTTATCCGGGCTACAAAAGCATTTGCCGGGCGGCGGCTGCGCTTAACCCCCGACGCCGTGGCCCATCAACGCCAGCGCGTGGCTGACGATGGTCTGACGGTTGACCGCCTGTAAACGCGGATCGCTGTGGATGCGTGAAAATGGCACCAGCACCAGGCTAATTACCGTGGTAAACAGCAGCTCCGGCGCCAGCGCCGGATTGATCTTGCCTTCCTGCTGCCAGCGACGCACCGTCCCCAGCATCACCTGAAAACGCTCCTCGCCGAAGCGGGCATCCATATGCTGGCGCAGAATCGGCATCTCGCCGATGATCTCCTGCATCCACAGCGGCGCGAACCAGGCGTTTTTCTCCGCCATATGCCCCAGCGTTTCGACCATCATCGTCAGCGCCAGCACCGGGTCCTGTGGATGATCGACAAAGATGCGGCTGATGTGATTGCGCAGCGGCATAAAGCGCTCCTCAATCAACTGGGTCACCAGCGCATCCCGCGAACTGAAATAGTAATGCAGCATCGCCGGCGTTACCCCGGCCTCTTTGGCGATGGCGTTCAACGACACGCGGGCCGCACCGTCGCGGGCAAACAGCGTCAGGGCGATGTCCATCAGCTGTTCGCGGTTGGCAGTACCCGGTTTTTTACCGCGTGGCCGCCCTGGGCGGCGGGGGGCATCCTGATCCTTTTGTGCTGTCATGATATGGCGATCTCTTGACCCGACTCATTCTTTCACTAAATATTAATTATGCATTTAATTAATTTCAAGCGAGCGTTGTGATGACTACTGAAGTCGCAAACCCACCGGTGCAGTCGATACGTCTGCTATTTAGCGCATTGCTGCTGGTGATGCTGCTTTCGGCGCTGGATCAGACCATTGTCTCCACCGCGCTGCCGACGATTGTCGGCGAACTGGGCGGGCTGGACAAGCTTTCCTGGGTGGTCACGGCCTATATCCTCAGCTCCACCATTGCGGTGCCGCTGTACGGGAAATTTGGCGATCTGTTTGGTCGCAAAATTGTGCTGCAGGTGGCGATTGGACTGTTTCTCGTCGGCTCCGCGCTCTGCGGTCTGGCGCAGAATATGACCCAGCTGGTATTGATGCGTGGCCTGCAGGGGCTCGGCGGCGGCGGCCTGATGGTGATCAGCATGGCGGCGGTCGCCGACGTCATCCCGCCCGCCAACCGCGGGCGCTACCAGGGGCTGTTCGGCGGTGTCTTCGGCCTCGCGACGGTGATTGGCCCGCTGATCGGCGGCTTCCTCGTGCAGCATGCCTCCTGGCGCTGGATCTTCTATATCAACCTGCCGCTGGGCCTCTTCGCGCTGTTGGTGATCGGCGCGGTATTCCACAGCAGCAATAAACGCAGCCAGCATCAGATTGACTGGCTGGGAGCCATCTACCTCAGCATGGCGCTGCTGTGCATTATTCTGTTTACCTCGGAGGGGGGTACCGTTCGTCCATGGAGCGATCCGCAGCTATGGTGCATTCTGGCCTTCGGCCTGATCGGTATCGCCGGCTTCATTTATGAAGAACGGCTGGCGTTTGAACCGATTATCCCGTTGGGTCTGTTCCGTAACCGCAGCTTTCTGCTGTGTAGCCTGATCGGCTTCGTCATCGGCATGTCGCTGTTCGGGTCAGTCACCTTCCTGCCGCTCTATCTGCAGGTGGTGAAGGAGGCGACGCCCACCGAAGCCGGGCTGCAGCTGATCCCTCTGATGGGCGGCCTGCTGCTGACCTCGATTATCAGCGGGCGGATTATCAGCCGTACCGGTAAATATCGCCTGTTTCCGATCCTCGGCACCCTGCTCGGCGTGACCGGCATGGTACTGCTGACCCGCATTACCATTCACTCGCCGCTGTGGCAGCTGTACCTGTTTACCGGCGTGCTGGGAGCGGGTCTGGGGCTGGTGATGCAGGTGCTGGTCCTGGCGGTGCAGAATGCGATGCCGGCGCAGATGTACGGCGTCGCCACCTCCGGCGTGACCCTGTTCCGCTCGATTGGCGGCTCCATCGGCGTGGCGCTGTTTGGCGCGGTGTTCACGCACGTTCTGCAGAGCAACCTGCAACAACTGCTGCCGGAAGGCGAGGTGCTGCCGCCGGGAATGAATCCGGTGGCGGTCCAGCACCTGCCCGCGGATATCCGCCTCGACTACCTCGACGCCTTCGGCGCGGCGATCCACGCGGCGTTTCTGATGGCGGCCGGCATTATGGCGGTGGCGTTTGTCCTCTCATGGCTGTTAAAGGAGGCGCCGCTGAAGACCGCGACGCATTAAGCGGCCCCGGCGATGCGCAGCAGTGCCTGACGCAGCGCCGGTGCGGCAAAATCGATAAATTTGCGCAGCTTAAGCGGCGCCAGATCCCGAGCGGTATACAGCAAATGGACCGGCGCCGGATCCGGCTCGACGTTTTCCAGCAGCAGACGGAGCTCCCTGTGGCGCAGGCCATCCAGCGCCTGATAATGCAGTAAGCGGGCCACCCCCACCCCCAGCCGCGCGGCATCGGCGGCGCTCTCTGGCGTGGTGACGGATAGCACCGGCGGCAGGTTAATCAGCTGGTCCTCGCGCTCAGCGGCGCGAAAGCGCCAGCCGCGATAGGGCATCGGCGATTCAATGCGGATGATCGGCAGCGCCGCCAGATCGCGCGGCCGCTGCGGCTCGCCGTATTTCGCCAGCAGCGCCGGATGGGCGCAGGCCACAATCCGCATGGTGCCGAGGCGGGTGGCCACCATGCTGCTGTCCGCCAGGTCGCCAATCCGCACCGCCAGATCGACATGGTCGCTCACCAGGTCGGCATTGCGATCGCTGAGCAGCAAACGGACGCGAATTAGCGGGTAGCGGGCGATAAATTCACTGATTACCGGAAGAACGTGCTGGCGTCCAAACATCGTCGGCGCGGAGATCACCAGCTCGCCCTTCGGTTCCTGATATTCGCCCGTCGCCTGGCGTTCGGCGTTTTCCACCTCCTCAAGGATCCGCCGGGCGGCGGCAACATAATCGACCCCGGCGTCGGTGAGCGTCAGTTTGCGGGTGGTTCGCGCCAGCAGGCGTACGCCCAGCGCGCTCTCCAGTTCGCCAATATGGCGGCTGACGGTGGTCAACGGCATATTCAGCGCCCGCGCCGCCGCCGACATGCTCCCCAGCTCGGTCACTTTCACCAGCAGCGCCATCGCGTTGAATCGATCCATTATTCTCCCGTTTTGCGGAAAGATGATTGCCACTTTACCCGTATTATCATTCTTCACAGTACAGTCCATGATGGCGCCAGACAACAGGAGGCGCTATGGCAGCAACCTTTCTCGATATCGCTATCACCCCGGACGTGATGGATGTGCAGCATGAAATGGGCAGCGACTCGCTGTGGCAAACGCCGCGCAGTCGCCGCCAGGCCGACCGCTTCGGCGACAGCGAAGCGGGGATGATCGCCACCCGCGACAGCTTTTATCTGGCGACGGTGTCGCAGAGCGGCTGGCCCTACATTCAGCATCGCGGCGGCCCGCCGGGGTTTCTGCATCTGCTGGATGACATCACCCTGGCGATGGCCGATTTCGGCGGTAACCGCCAGTACATTACTACCGGCAATCTGCGCGGCAGCGACCGGGCCTGCCTGTTTTTGATGGATTATCCGCGCCGTGCCAGGCTGAAAATCTACGCCACCGTCGAGGTCCTGGCGGCAGAGGACCACCCGCAGCTGCTGGCGCAGGTGGCGCCGGCCAACTATCGCGCCCGCATTGAACGTCTGTTTCTTTTTCATTTGCAGGCGTTTGACTGGAACTGCCCGCAGCACATTACGCCGCGCTACAGCGCGCAGCAGGTGGCGGAGTACAGCCAGAACCTGCAGCAACGTATTCATGACCTGGAGCAGGAGAATCAGCGCCTGCAGCAGCAATTAGCCCGCAAAGGAGAGTAAGTATGACCGAACAACGTCCCCCGTTACCGCCGTTTACCCGCGACAGCGCTATCCAGAAGGTCCGCGCCGCGGAAGATGGCTGGAACAGTCGCGATGCCGAAAAAGTCGCTCTGGCCTACACCGTCGATAGCGAATGGCGCAACCGCAGCGAATTTGTCCACGGCAGGGGGCAAATTGTTGAGTTCCTGCAGCGAAAATGGCGCAAGGAGCAGCAATACCGGCTGATTAAGGAGCTGTGGGCATGGCAGGAGAATCGCATTGCCGTGCGCTTCGCCTATGAGTGGTGCGACGACAGCGGCAACTGGTTTCGCTCGTATGGCAATGAGAACTGGGAGTTTGATAAGCACGGACTGATGCAGACGCGCTACGCCTGCATCAACGACCTGCCGATCGCCGAAAGCGAGCGCCTGTTCCACTGGCCCCAGGGGCGCCGCCCGGACGATCATCCGGGGCTTAGCGATCTGGGGCTGTAAAACCGGCGCGGCGCAACGGATTAATCGGCTTTCGGGAAGTCGACCACCGTGTCGTTAACCCGGTTCACCATGTTGGTGAACAGGATGGCGCTGACGGCGCTGATAATCTCAATCACCTGCTGGTCGCTAAAACCGGCGTTGCGCAGCGCGGCGACGTCGGCTTCCGGCAGCGTACCGGTGGTGGTCACCAGGGTCTGCGCGAATTTCACCAGCGCATCAAGCTGCGCCTCTTCCGCATACTCCCCGCGGCGCAGGGCGTGGATTTGTTCGCTGCTGAAGCCGGCTTTTTTCGCCATCAGGGTATGCGCGGCCAGACAGTAGTCACAGCCGGTGGCTTCGCTGACCGACAGGTTAATCGCTTCCAGCTGTTGGGCGCTGAGGCTGCCTTTATGGAGCATCGCATTGTGCGCCAGCGCCTGCTGCAGCGCCGCCGGCGAGTGGCCGCCGATGGTGAGATAGGCGTTCGGCACTTTGCCCATCGCTTTTTTGATCCCGGCGAAAATATCGGCGGCTTTGCCGGTGGCGTCTTGTTCACGGATATCTGCTAAACGGCTCATGGTTAACTCCTGTTGTTATCGAGGGTGTGTTGGCAATGGGGTCATCTTAGGCGCTTGCCGCATGCTAGACTGGCGGTCTTCGTCTCACCTTTTTGTCTTATCGTCTCAGGAGAAGCATGGACAGTCTCAGTCATCTGCTGGCGCTGCTGGCGCCGCGCTGCGAAGTGAACCTGCACTGTCGCTTCGGCGGCCGCTGGCAGGCCGGGCACCAGCAAATGCGCAGCGGCGTGGTGCCCTGGCACGTGGTGCTGCGCGGCGAGGGGCGGCTCAACGTCGGCGGCCAGACTCATCACCTGCGCGCGGGAGATGTCGTCCTCCTGCCGCACGGTTCGCCGCATCTGATGGAGAGTCTGGTGGAGTGGGGCCAGGTGCTGCCGGTGGCGCACCGGTTTAACGGCACGGTGACGGAAATGCGCGCCGGCCCGGCGGAGGGGGCGCTGGAGATGCTGTGCGGCGAATTCTATTTTGGTCCGCACGTCAGCTGGCTGTTCAGTGAAGCATCGACGCTGATCCATCTCCATACCGATGCGCGTGAAGACTGCCCGGAGCTGGACGCGCTGCTTAATATACTGGTGCGCGAGAGCCTGGCGCAGCGTCCCGGCGGCAGCGCTATCGTGCGCAGCCTCGGCGATACGCTGCTGGTGCTCCTGCTGCGCATGCTGCTTGGCGAGCAGCAGCCGCCCGGCGGACTGCTGCGTCTGATGAGCGATGAACGCCTGATGCCGGCGGTGCTGGCGGTGATGGCGACCCCGGAGCAACCGTGGACGCTGGAGAGTATGGCCGCCCGTGCCTTTCTGTCGCGGGCCACCTTTGCCCGTCATTTTGCCCGCGTCTATCACCTGACGCCGCAGGCGTGGCTGTCGCAGTTGCGAATGGCGCTGGCCGCCCGGCTGCTGCGCCTGGAGCGTCAGACCAACCTCGAGGTCATTGCCGAACGCTGCGGCTTTCAGTCGCTGGCGTCCTTCTCGAAGCGCTTCAAAATGCGCTATGGCGTGACGCCGGGCGAGTG
The DNA here is from genome assembly GCF_018223925.1 of Klebsiella sp. 10. Taxonomy (NCBI): domain Bacteria; kingdom Pseudomonadati; phylum Pseudomonadota; class Gammaproteobacteria; order Enterobacterales; family Enterobacteriaceae; genus Klebsiella; species Klebsiella sp. 10. Next base: position 370,122 of record NZ_JAGRRB010000005.1, on the reverse strand, counting down.
GCGACGGGGCTAGCGCCTCGCGTTTCGCGAAGATGATTTTATTTCCAGTTGCGTGGTTTGCTGTTTATTACCCGACCCGAAAGTCGCTATAGTTTTGCACGAAAAAAACAATGACAGTCAGGACAGACAGGGTGAAGAGGATGAGATTACGTTTACGGGCCGCCGCCGCGGTAATGCTGGCGGGTCTGGCGCTGGTCGGCTGCGACCAAAAGGGTAATGAAGCGAAGCACATTAAGGTCGGTGTGATTAACGGCGCCGAGCAGGATGTAGCGGAAGTGGCGAAGAAGGTGGCCAAAGAGAAGTACGGTCTGGAGGTCGAGCTGGTGGGATTCAGCGGCTCGCTGCTGCCTAACGAATCGACCAACGCCGGGGATCTGGACGCCAACGTCTTCCAGCATCGGCCTTTCCTTGAGCAGGACAACAAAGCGCATAATTATCATCTGGTGGCGGTCGGGAATACCTTCGTCTTCCCGATGGCCGGCTATTCGCGCAAGATCAAGTCAGTCGCCGAACTGAAAGACGGCGCGACGATCGCTATCCCCAACGATCCGACCAACCTCGGGCGGGCGCTACTGCTGCTGCAAAAAGAGAAGCTGATTACCCTCAAAGCCGGGACCGGCCTGCTGCCGACGGCGGTGGATATCACCGACAACCCGCATAACCTGAAGATCATGGAGCTGGAAGGGGCGCAACTGCCGCGCGTACTCGACGATCCCAAAGTCGACGTGGCTATCATCAGCACCACCTACCTGCAGCAAACCGGGCTGTCGCCGGTTCGTGACGGCATCTTTATCGAAGATAAAAACTCGCCCTACGTGAACATCATCGTGACCCGGGAAGACAATAAAGACGCGCAAAACGTGAAGGAGTTTATGCAGTCGTACCAGTCGCCGGAGGTGGCGAAGGCGGCAGAGACTATCTTCAACGGCGGCGCGGTGCCTGGCTGGTAAGCCAACACACAGGGAGAGGCGCGTATGGTACGCCAACGGCAGGCTGACCTGCTGCTGATTGCCGCGACGGTGATTGCCGCCTGCGGCTGGATATTTTCCCGCGAGGCGATCGCCGGCATGCCGGTGTTCGCGTTTCTTGGGCTGCGTTTTTTCTTCGCCGCGCTGCTTCTGCTGCCGTTCTGCCGCGGTTTTCGCCCGCAAAAGCAGCACTGGCCAAAACTCATCATCAGCGGACTCTGGTTTGCGCTCAACCTCTGCCTGTGGATCTATTCGGTCTCCACGACGGCGTCGCTCGGCGAAGGGGCGTTTATCATGAGCCTGTCGATGATGTTCGTCCCGCTGACCGCATGGGTGATGATGAAGGTGCGCCCGCCTCGCGCCTGGTGGGAGTGCCTGCCGATCGCGGTGGTAGGCCTGGGGCTGCTCAGTCTGCATATGCCGATAGCCTTCCACCCCAGCCAGGGCTGGTTTTTGCTGACGGCGCTGGTGCAGTCGATCTGGTTCTGTTACACCAGCCGCTGCGCGCGTGAAGTACCGCTGATCCCCCTGACCACCGTGCAGCTGGCGATCACCGGTATCGTCGGGTTGACCATCTCCGCTGCCGTTGAACGCTGGGACCAGCCGATGACCCTGCCGACTCTCGGCTGGTTGGTGGCCAGCATTGTCATCGCTACCAGCCTGCGCTTCGGTCTGCAGATGAAGGGGCAGAAGTACGCGGCGGTGGCCAGCGCGGCGATCATCATGGTGCTCGAACCGCTGCTGACGGTCATTGCCGCCGCGCTGTGGTACGGCGAACAGCTGCCGCTGCAGAAGATTATCGGCGGCGTGCTGATCCTCGTGGCCCAGCTGTGGTTCCGCTGGCGGATGCTTAAGCCGTAAGCGAGCCGCTTCGCCGCTGCGCCATCAGCTGCAGCAGCGGCACCAGCGACAGCCCGTCCGGCATCTCGCCGCGGGCGATCAGCTGGTTTATCTCGTCGAAGGTAAACCAGCCGGTCTCCATCACCTCATCCTGATCTGCATCCATCCCCACCCAGCGTAAACCGGTGGCCAGCCAGGTGATAAACAGCTGATCGCTGCTGCCGTAGGAGGGGTTAAAGCGAATGATCTCCTCAACGCGTTGCGCCTGCCAGCCGGTCTCTTCCCGCAGCTCGCGCAGCGCGGCGACCGCCGGGTCTTCCCCTTCATCGACGCCGCCAGAGGGGATCGCCCACACCACCTTATCGATCAGGTAGCGGTAGTGGCGAATCAGCAGCACTTTCTCATCCTGGATGGCCACAATCCCCACCGCCGGGCGCGGGTAATGAATGGAATAAAAGTCGCGGCGCTCGCCGGGGGCGACATCAATACCCACCTTACGCATGCTGAACCACGGCGTCTCGGCGATGACCTGCGGGTCGTGCATATCGGCGGCGGTCAGTTTCTTTTTCATCCTGCCACTCCTGTCAAAAATTGAGCCTTAAGAACAACATAGCCGGAGGCGGATGGCAACCGCCGCAGGTTGGCCCGATTTCATCGATCATTGCCCAAACGCCCCTGTTGAGCCAGGCGGGGACTCAGTACGATGTTCGTCAGATGACCCCAGAGGAATGCCAACATGAACATCACCCACATCCGTAATGCGACCCAGATTATTCACTACGCCGGGAAAAGATTTCTCATCGATCCGATGCTGGCGGACAAAGGCGCCTGGCCGGGTTTTCCGGGCACCGCGCGCAGCGAATTGCGCAATCCGCTGGTTGAGCTGCCGTTTTCCCGCGATAAAATTGTCGATGTTGATGCGGTGATCGTCACCCACACCCATGACGATCACTGGGACGCGGCGGCGATCGCCGCGATCCCGAAAACCCTGCCGGTGTTCGTCCAGCATGAGGCCGACGCCGCGCTGCTGCGCAGCCAGGGATTTCAGGATCTGCGCCTGCTGTCGGCAGACAGCGAATTTGCCGGCGTGCGTCTGCTGAAAACCACCTCCGGGCAGCATGGCAGCGACCGCACCTACGCGGTGCCGGCGATGGCTGAACGCCTGGGCGAGGCCTGCGGCGTGGTGTTTCGCCATCCGCAGGAGAAGACGCTGTGGCTGGTGGGGGATACTATCTGGCGCGATGACATTGCAGCCGACCTGCTGAAGCTGCGCCCGGACGTGGTGGTCCTCAACGCCGGCTACGCCCACGTCATCGGCTTTGGCCCGATTATCATGGGCAAGGAAGATCTCCTGAACGTGCACTTCACCCTGCCGGAAGCGAAAATCATGGCTATCCACCTCGAGGCGGTCAACCACTGCCTGGTGAGTCGGGAAGAGATGCGCCAGTATGCGCTGGATAATCAGATTGCCGATGTGGTTTCTATCCCGCAGGATGGAGAAACCGTCGTTTATTAACATGCGTAAGGGGAAGGGACGATGAAACTCACCGACGTGGCGATTGTCGCCGTAGAGGGCTTTAGCCCGTTTCACTACGCCGTCCCCTGCATGCTGTTTGGCGATTCGGTTTCGGAAATCAAACGCTTTAATCTGCACATTTGCGCCGAGCGGCCGGGGCTGCTGCGCGCCCGCGATGGTTTTGCGCTGTACGCCACCGGCGATTATGCCGCGCTGGAACAGGCGGATATCGTGGTGGTGCCTTACTGGGGCGAGGTCGATCGACGTCCGCCGCAGGCGCTGCTTGATAGCCTGGTGCGGGCCCGGGATAACGGCGCGGAGATTGTCGGCCTGTGCCTCGGCGCGTTCGTCCTCGGCTACGCCGGGCTGCTGGATGGCAGGCGAGCGGCGACTCACTGGGAGTTCGAGCAGGATTTCCAGCGCCGGTTTCCGCAGGTGCAGCTGGATATCAACGCCCTGTACGTCGACGACCAGCGGATCATTACTTCGGCGGGCACCGCGGCGGCGCTGGACTGTTGCCTCTACATCATCCGCCAGCGTTTCGGCAGCCTCGCGGCCAACCAGATCGCCCGGCGGATGATTGTTTCGCCGCACCGCGAGGGCGGCCAGGCGCAGTTTATCGCCCAGCCGGTGCCGAAAAACACCCGCGATGCGCGAATCAACTGCCTGCTGGATTATCTGCAGCAGCATATTGCCGAGCCGCACAGTCTCGATTCGCTGGCCCGGGTGGTGGCGATGAGCCGCCGTACCCTGACCCGCCACTTCGCCCGGGCAACCGGGATGAGCATTACCGACTGGCTGACCGCCGAACGTCTGCGCCGCAGCCAGACTCTGCTTGAGGCGGGCGATCTGCCGGTCGAGCAGGTGGCGGAGGCGGTGGGCTATCTTTCAGCGGTCACCTGGCGCCAGCAGTTTAAAGCGCGCTTTGGCGTCAGCCCGACGGAATGGCGGCGTACCTTTCGTCGCGGCGCTTAGCCGGCGAGGGTCGCACTGTCGATCACGAAGCGGTATTTCACGTCACCCTTGACCATTCTTTCCCAGGCTTCGTTGATCTCATCGCCGCGGATCAATTCGATATCGGCGACGATGCCGTGTTCGGCGCAGAAGTCGAGCATCTCCTGAGTTTCCGGAATACCGCCGATCATCGAGCCGGCAATTGACCGGCGGCGGAAGATCAGATTGAACACTTCCGGCGACGGATGCGGCGTGGCCGGGGCGCCAACCAGCGTCATGGTACCATCGCGTTTCAGTAGCGTGGTGAAGGCATCGAGATTGTGCGGCGCCGCCACGGTGTTGAGGATGAAGTCGAAGCTTTTGACGTGGGCCGCCATCTCGTCGTCGTTGCGCGACACCACCACATCATCGGCGCCCAGCGCTCTGGCCGCATTACGCTTGGATTCGGAGGTGGTAAAGGCCACCACGTGGGCCCCCATGGCATGGGCCAACTTGATCCCCATATGCCCCAGGCCGCCGATGCCGACCACGCCGACTTTTTTACCCGGCCCGACGTGCCAGTGGCGCAGCGGCGAGTATGTCGTGATCCCAGCGCACAGCAGCGGCGCGACGGCGGCCAGCTGCGCTTCGGGATGGGTTATCCGCAGCACGTAGCGTTCATTGACCACTATCTGCTGTGAATAACCGCCAAGCGTGTGTCCCGGCGCGTCCTGGGTCGGCCCGTTATAGGTCAGCACCATGTGGTCGCAGTAGTTTTCCAGCCCCTCAGCGCACTCTTCGCACTGTTGACAGCTATCGACCATACAGCCGACGCCCACCAGATCGCCGACGGCGTAGCGCGAGACGGCGTTGCCGACCGCGGTCACCCGACCCACAATTTCATGCCCCGGCACGCAGGGATACAGCGTTCCCGCCCATTCCGATCGCGCCTGGTGGAGATCGGAGTGGCAGACGCCGCAGTAAGCGATGGCGATCTGTACATCCTGCGGCCCCGGGTCGCGGCGGGTGATGGCCATTGATTCCAGCGGCTGGCTGGCGGAGTAGGTACCAATAGCGTTGATCAGCATAGCGAAACCTCTTCTTGATGAATGGACTCAATAGAACGGGAGGGGAATGCGGGTGGTCAGTGGCATCGATAAGCGTAGCCTGGACTGGCCGAGATGCGAGGGGGAAAGCGGTAGAGAAACTCTCAGGCGCGGCGTTAACCAGCGCAGTAAATAATAAGATGGCCTTATCTTTATCGCCGCTAAGCCTTATAGGTATTTACGGCATATAGTATTATTTATTCCTGTAGAATAGAGATAAATAGTTATTGCAGATAATGATGCTTACACTCTTTTTATCCCCGTAACGTCTTGTCTTTTATTCGTTATTTCACCTGTTGATACTATGATTCTCAACGAATCACTTTTTCAACCTGACCTGATGGCATAAAAACCATGTCGATACCTGCAGCCAGCCCCTCTACCGACCAGGCGTTACCGTCTTTTTATTACGGAAGACAGACAAAGCCGTTATTCGCGGTGGAATCCCTGTTATCTGCGTTCCTGCCCGCCAGCTCACCCTTTGCGCTGCCGCGATCGACCTATTATCGTTTTCCGCCGACCCAGGCTGAATCCGGATTAATTCTGCTCGAAGAGGGGATTGCCTCGCTATGCCATGCGGAAAACAACATGGTGATATCAACGATATTTGCCCCTTCGCTATTGGGATTAATCGATGGTTACGGCGTCTTTAACGGTATTCCGGAAAAACACCACTGCTCTCTGTTTGCTGAGACAGATTTGCGCGGACGCTGGATAGGACACCAGGCCGCGGTCGAGATCCTCAATGCGCAAAACCTGTGGCAGGAGATGGCCCATGTTCTGGCGCAGCGGCTGATGGTGTTGAGCATGCGTTCGCAGGAGATGGTGGGGGTGGATTCTTATCCGATGGTGCGAACCCTGCTAACAGAGCTGGCGGACTACCCGGAGGAGTATCGTCGCCAAATTAATGCGTTAAGCTTTATACAGCGCCGCACCAACCTGTCGCGCAGCCGTGTTATGTCGATTCTGGCAGAGCTGCGCAAAGGTGGTTACATTACGGTCCATCGCGGGGTGCTGGAAAAGATAACCCGCACGCTTCCCGCCCACTTTTAAACCCGCGCGGCGGAGGGGCGTGATTTTCCCACCCCTCGTCAGCCGGTGGGCTAAGGCTCAACCGGCGTCAGAAAGTCCAGCCGCAGCGGCTCAGCCAGCAGAGACTCCATCTGCGCCATAAACGCCTGAAAATAGGGCATCGCGACATGGGCATCGAGGGCGTCCTGTCCCTGCCACGCCTCGCGCATATAGAAGGTGTCCGGCGCGTCGCGCAGCTGAAACAGGGCATAGTCGAGGTTGCCCGGCTCCTGTCTCGTCGGCAGGAGCAGCGCCTGCAGGGCCTGACGCAGGGCGTCCGTTTGGCCCGGTTTCGCCTTGAGCACGGCGATAAGCGATATCATCTTAAAACCCCTCCAGCACGATCTTGCCGACGGCGCGTCCGGTTTCCAGCTGGCGATGCGCTTTCTGCAGATTGGCGGCGGTGATGGCGCCGTAGTGTTCGCCAAGGGTGGTTTCGATAGTGTGGTTGTCGATCAGCGCCGCCACGCGGGTGAGCAGCTGATGCTGGGCGATCATATCATCCGTCTCAAACATTGAACGGGTGAACATAAATTCCCAGTGCAGGGACAGGCTTTTCGCTTTCAGCGGCACCACGTCCAGGGTCTCCGGGTCATCAATCAGCGCCAGCTTGCCCTGCGGGGCGAGGGCGTCGATCAGCGCGTTGAAGTGCTGCTCGGTATTGGTCAGGCTGGCGACATGGGTTACCGACGTGATACCAATGCGCGCCAGCTCGTCGGCGAGCGGCTTGCTGTGATCGATCACATGGTGCGCGCCCGCCTCGCGGACCCACTGCTGGCTCTCGGGACGCGAGGCGGTGCCGATCACCGTCATGGCGGTCAGTTTACTGGCCAGCTGGGTCAGGATAGACCCCACGCCGCCCGCCGCGCCGACGATTAGCAGCGTGTCGCCCGCATTGCCGCCTTCCTCAACGCCGAGACGGTGAAACAGCAGCTCCCAGGCGGTGATCGCCGTCAGCGGCAGCGCGGCGGCGGAGGCATTATCGAGGGTGCGCGGTTTGTGCGCCACCAGGCGCTCATCCACCAGCTGATATTCACTGTTGCTGCCGGCCCGGCCCAGTGCGCCGGCGTACCAGACCTCGTCCCCGGGCGCGAACAGCGTCACTTCCTCACCGACGGACTGCACCACGCCAACGGCGTCCCAGCCCAGCACCCGCGGCGTGTCACCCTGAAAGCCGGCGCGCACTTTGGTGTCTACCGGATTGACCGAGATAGCCTTCACAGCGACCAGCAGATCACGCCCGTGGGCGGTGGGGATCGGCAGGTCGATCTCGGTTAAAGAAGGGATGTTATTGCCGTCAGCGGCGGCTTGAGTAATGGCGATAGCTTTCATAACTGCTCCGGTCTGTGATTCGGGTGAATGAAAAGATGGAGCCATCGTAGACCGCTGCCGGGAGGGGAAAAACGGGCTAACGGCAATAACAGTTATATGCAGAAAGTGAAAATCAGCCCACCTGATAGAAGTCGAGCATCACCCCATCCTGGGTCCGGCCACCGGCGCAGATAAACAGCGAGGTGGTTAGCCAGCTGAGCGCGGGAGCATCCACCTCAAAGGTGGGCACGGTGCGAAAATAGATGGCTTCTGGCGGAATATCGCTAAAAAAGCGCATATCGTCGGCGAAAAGCTGGTCATGATACTGGGCCGGCACCCGGCGGATGCCATTGTTTTCCACATAGACCGTGCCTTCCGCCACCTGCAGGGCATAGCGGGCGGACAGCCTGCAGGTGCCGTCGGGTTCGATTATCTGGCTGTCGACGCCGCCGGGTAATACGTGACCGCGAAGTTGACCCGAGACGCTGCCGCCGACAATCGGGATCAGCTGGCGCTTACCGGTCTGCGGGCTGCGGGAGACGATTATCGGTTTATCAACCTGGATGGTAATGGAAAAACAGTGTCTGAGTTCGGGGGTCATTATGGCTCTCCTGTTTCGGTTGGTAACGGCACACGGCCACCGCGCCAGTGTAACGGGTTTGCGAGAGACAAAATAACGCAGGGTTTGGATGAAAATGATTGGCTGGGATGATGAGTTTGGGGGGCTCAGGTTGGTATGGCGTGGCTGTGGGGGAGCAGAGGCAAACTGGCGGAAGATCACAGGAGTTGAACCTGCCCGGGACCGCTGGCGGCCCCAACTGGATTTGAAGTCCAGCCACCTCACCGGAGATGACGATCTTCCGCGCCTCGATTGCTACATGGAGGCGGGGCGCATTATAGCTACTTTCAGCCGTTTACCACATACCTAAACGCACTTTTTTACTGTTAAAACTGGACTTTACAGAACAGTCCTGGACAAATCCTCACAAAATCCGTGAGTTACACTTTTTCACTCCCTGATTCCCTACCAAGATCACAGAAAACAAGAAACGTAATCTGATAACGAGATATCGCAATTCATCTTAGTGCGGCAAAGGTTTACAAAAACCGTAACCGGTACCAACCCTCGGTGCCGCTAAGGGAATAGTGCGCATATGAAAGATCACATTTTGTCCGTCAAAGAGAAAATTGGTTATGGCATGGGTGATGCCGCCAGCCACATTATTTTTGATAACGTCATGTTGTACATGATGTTTTTTTACACCGATATTTTTGGTATCCCCGCCGGCTTTGTCGGCACCATGTTCCTGCTGGCGCGCGCGCTGGACGCGATTTCCGACCCGTGTATGGGTCTGCTTGCCGACCGTACCCGCAGCCGCTGGGGTAAGTTCCGCCCATGGATCCTCTTCGGCGCTATCCCGTTCGGCCTCGTCTGCGTGCTGGCCTACAGCTCGCCGGATTTAAGCCACAACGGCAAGCTGATCTACGCCGCCGTGACCTACACGCTGCTGACCCTGCTCTACACCGTGGTGAATATCCCTTACTGCGCGCTGGGCGGCGTGATCACCGACAACCCGACGCAGCGCATTTCGCTGCAGTCCTGGCGCTTCGTGCTGGCGACGGCGGGGGGCATGCTCTCCACCGTGCTGATGATGCCGCTGGTCAACTTTATCGGCGGCGAAGACAAAGCGCTCGGCTTCCAGGGGGGCATCGCGGTGCTGTCGGTGATTGCCTTCCTGATGCTGGCCTTCTGCTTCTTTACCACCAAAGAGCGTGTCGAAGCGCCGCCGAGCAGTACCTCGATGCGTGAAGACCTGCGCGATATCTGGCGCAATGACCAGTGGCGGGTGGTCGGCGTGCTCACCATCCTCAATATCCTCGCGGTCTGCGTTCGCGGCGGCGCGATGATGTATTACACCACCTGGATCATGGGCTCGGCGGCGCTGTTCACCGCCTTCCTCACGACCTACTGCGTCGGCAACCTGATTGGCTCGGCGCTGGCGAAACCGCTGACCGACTGGAAATGCAAAGTCAGCGTCTTCTGGTGGACCAACGCCCTCCTGGCGGTGCTCAGCGTGGCGATGTTCTTCGTACCGATGGACGCCGAAATCACCATGTTTGTCTTTATCTTCGTCATTGGCGTACTGCACCAGCTGGTGACGCCAATCCAGTGGGTAATGATGTCCGACACCGTCGACTACGGCGAATGGTGTAACGGCAAACGCCTGACCGGCATCAGCTTCGCCGGTACCCTGTTTGTGCTCAAGTTAGGGCTGGCGCTGGGCGGCGCGCTGATCGGCTGGATGCTGGCCGGCGGCGGCTATGACGCCGCCGCTAAAACCCAGAACAGCGCCACCCTCACCATCATTATCGCCTTGTTCACCCTCGTTCCGGCGGTGTGCTACCTGCTGAGCGCGGTGATCGCCAAACGCTACTACACGCTGAAAACGCCGTTTCTGAAAAAAATGATGGCCGAGCTGGCCGAGGGCGCGCGTCGCAACGAACAAGATTTCACCGCCGCCCCGATCGACAAAGAATGGCAAAACTAAGAGGACGTTTTAATGAAAATCAGTGATGGAAACTGGCTCATTCAACCAGGGCTCAACCTGATCCAACCCGTACAGGTTTACGAGGTGGAGCAGCAGGGGAATGAAATGGTGGTCTATGCCGCGCCGCGCGATGTCCGCGAACGCGCCTGGCAGCTGGATACGCCATTGTTCACCCTGCGCTTTTTCTCGCCTCAGGAAGGGATAATCGGCGTGCGCATGGCGCACTTCCAGGGCGCGCTGGATAACGGCCCGCACTATCCGCTGAACGTGCAGAAAGACGTCCATGTCGAAATAGAAAATACGGCCGGGTTCGCCGAGCTGAAAAGCGGCAGCCTCAGTGTGCGGGTGACTAAAGGCGAATTCTGGGGGCTGGATTTTCTGCGCGACGGCGTGCGTATCACTGGTAGCCAGCTAAAAAACAACGGCTACGTGCAGGATAGTAAGACCCAGCGCAACTACATGTTTGAGCGCCTCGACCTCGGCGTCGGCGAAACCGTATACGGCCTCGGCGAGCGCTTTACCGCCCTGGTGCGCAACGGCCAGACGGTAGAAACCTGGAACGAGGACGGCGGCACCAGCACCGAGCAATCCTACAAAAATATCCCGTTCTATCTGACCAACCGCGGCTACGGCGTGCTGGTCAACCATCCGCAGCGCGTCTCCTTCGAGGTGGGCTCGGAGAAAGTCTCTAAAGTCCAGTTCAGCGTTGAAGGCGAATACCTCGAGTACTTCGTCATCGACGGCCCGACGCCGAAAGCGGTGCTTAACCGCTATACGCAGTTCACCGGCCGCCCGGCGCTGCCGCCGGCATGGTCGTTTGGTCTGTGGCTGACGACCTCGTTCACCACCAACTATGACGAAGCGACGGTGAATAGCTTTATCGACGGCATGGCTGAGCGCCATCTGCCGCTGCACGTCTTCCACTTCGACTGCTTCTGGATGAAGGCCTTCCAGTGGTGCGATTTTGAATGGGATCCGCTAACTTTCCCGGACCCGGAAGGGATGATCAAGCGCCTGAAGGCGAAAGGGCTGAAGGTCTGCGTGTGGATCAACCCGTACATCGGTCAGCGCTCGCCGGTGTTCAAAGAGCTGAAAGAGAAGGGTTATCTGCTGAAGCGTCCGGACGGTTCGCTGTGGCAGTGGGATAAGTGGCAGCCGGGGCTGGCGATTTATGACTTCACCAATCCGGAAGCCCGCCAGTGGTACGCTGACAAACTAAAAGGCCTGGTGGCGATGGGGGTCGATTGCTTCAAGACCGACTTCGGCGAGCGTATCCCGACCGACGTCCAGTGGTTTGACGGTTCCGATCCGCAGAAAATGCACAACCACTACGCCTTCATCTATAACGAGCTGGTGTGGAAGGTGCTGAAAGAGACCGTCGGCGAGCAGGAGGCGGTGCTGTTCGCCCGCTCCGCCTCGGTGGGCGCGCAGCAGTTCCCGGTGCACTGGGGCGGCGACTGCTACGCCAACTACGAATCGATGGCGGAAAGCCTGCGCGGCGGGCTGTCGATCGGCATGTCCGGCTTCGGTTTCTGGAGTCACGATATCGGCGGTTTCGAAAACACCGCGCCGGCCCACGTCTACAAGCGCTGGTGCGCCTTCGGTCTGCTCTCCAGCCACAGCCGGCTGCACGGCAGCAAATCCTATCGGGTGCCATGGGCCTACGATGACGAGTCCTGCGACGTGGTGCGCCACTTCACGCAGCTGAAATGCCGCATGATGCCGTATCTCTATCGTCAGGCGGCGCTGGCCAACGAGTGCGGCACGCCGATGCTGCGCGCGATGCTGCTCGAGTTCCCGGACGATCCGGCCTGCGACTATCTCGACCGCCAGTATATGCTGGGCGATTCGGTCCTGGTGGCGCCGGTGTTCTCCGAGGCCGGCGAAGTGCAGTTTTATCTGCCGGAAGGGCACTGGACGCATCTGTGGCATAACGATGAATTGCCGGGTAGCCGCTGGCATAAGCAGCATCACGATGCGCTGAGCCTGCCGGTCTACGTTCGCGACAACAGCCTGCTGGCGCTGGGCAACAATGACCAGAAGCCGGATTACGCCTGGCTTGAGGGCACCGCCTTCCAGCTGTTCCACCTTGAGGATGGACGCGAGGCACGCTGTGACGTTCCGGCGGCAGACGGCTCGACGATCTTCACCCTGAAGGCCAGGCGCCAGGGTAACGCCATCGCTGTGAGCGGCGAAGGCGAGGCCCGCGGCTGGACGCTGTGTCTGCGCAATATCCCGCAGGTCGCGGGCGTGCAGGGCGGTACGCAGACCGGTAGCGAACTGGGCGTGGTGGTGAGCGCCGAGGGTAATACGCTGACGATTACGTTGTAAATAGGTTAACAGCAGCAGCCCTCTTCGCCAGGCGGAGAGGGTTTTTTTATTCCATTTTTGTACAAAAAGTAACGTTCATTTCATTGTGGTGACTCAGGCCGCAGACGCGGTTGTCGAACGGTGTTAGCGTATTCTGCCGCTGAGAGGAGCCCGCCATGGACGTAGAAAATATCTTTCGTGACGTGAAGCTAAGCAAAACGGAAATGACCGTGCTGCGCTTTATTCAGAACGACCCGGAGCAGTGTATCCGCCAGGGAGTTCGCGCTGTGGCCGAACAGTGCTACAGCAACCCCTCTTCCCTGGTCCGGCTGGCAAAGAAACTGAAGTTCAGCGGCTGGCTGGAGCTGGTTTACTTTATCAAGTTCAATATCACCATGCCGAAGCTCGATGTCACCAACGATATCGACTACATGAGCGTTCAGCCGGAAGAAGCGCTGACGCCGCTGCTGGCAAGCCTTAAACAGCAGCGCATCCTGATCCACGGCAGCGGCTTTTCACAGCTGATCGCCCAGTATATTTACAACAAGTTTCTCGTCACCGGCGTGAATGCCAGCCTGGCGCTGTGGCCCGATTACGAAATCCTCGAACAGAAAAACGCCGCCTGCTTCGACTCCATCTGGATCATTTCTAAATCCGGGCGCAGCAGCTCGGCGCTCAACTGGGTTAAGGCCCTGGAGGGGAAGGAGATTAATCTGGTCTGCTTTACCGGCGACTACCAAAGCCCGCTGGCGCAGGCCGCGGATACGGCGTTTATTATTCACGACCCGCAGAAGTTCGATGATGATATTTACTGGAGCAACCCGTTTTTCGGCTACTGCATCTTAGGCTTTGAGCGACTATTGAAGATGTGGTTTACCAGTCTACGTAGCAATAGTTAGCCCCCGCTAAGCGCGGTGCGAGCGGGGGAATCCCATCGGCAGCGGATTACCGCCAGGCGGCGAACTGCTCATCGTCGAGATAGGCTTCGACCAGGGTTTTCGCCAGCGAATAGGAACCGATCAGCGGGTGCGCCATCAGCGCCCGCACCGCCAGCGATTTATCCTGCTGCAGGATCGCCGCCACCGCCAGCCGCTCATACTCTTTCACGCAGGCAATCATATTCTTCTGCGCCGTCGGCACCTTCACCGGCGTCACCGGCTTGAGGCCATCCCGGCTCAGGTCGCAGCTGATCTCGATCACGTCGTCAGGGCGCAAAAAGTCGAGCGTGTCGTGATTCTGGATCGACACCACGATCCGCTTGGTGGTGGTGCTGTTCACCGCTTCCAGGATATCCAGCGCCACTCCGGCATAGCCGCCGGTGTCCGGCTCTTCGATAAACTGGCGCAGCGTCAGCGGTTCGCGGGTGTGGAATTTCTCCTGCCGGGATTCGTTCTGCATATAGCTGTTTTCCCGGCGTAGGTAATGCTGCATCCAGATGGTGAAGGCGGCCTCCGGTTGCGTTCTGGCATCCACGGTGCGCAGCGCCTCGCGCATCTCCTGATTGATGCGGGCGATCTGCTCTCCGCGCGTTTCGCCGGCCCCCTGAATCGCCTTCAGCGCCTCGTCGCGATAGTAGTAATAATAGAGATATTCATTGAGGAGCTGATTATCGCAAAGCCGTACCAGCTCCGGGGAGAAGTACTGCATCGCTGTCTTCTGGTACAGTTCCGGGCTGGCGATCAGCCGTTCGGTCACCTCTTCCCCACGGACGGTGAAGTGGGTAAACCAGGAGAAATGGTTCAGCCCATAGCATTCCACGCTGAGGTCGCGCTCCTCACAGCCAAGGATCGCCGGCAGTTCACGAATCAGCTCGGAGGGGGCATCGCAGATCCCATAGACCCGGCGCTTAAAGCCGGACTTAATAATCGCTTCCGTCACCAGACCTGACGGGTTGGTAAAGTTAAACAGAATGGCGTCTTCGGCGGCATGTTCTTCGATCAGCCGGCAATAGCGAAGGATCGCCGGGATCGAGCGCATGGCCATCGCGAAACCGCCGGCGCCGGTGGTCTCCTGGCCGAGAGTGTTATGCTCAAGCGCAATACGTTCGTCGCGAATGCGGCTTTCATCGCCGCCAACCCGCAGGGTGGTAATGATATAGTTGGCGTCCTGCAGCGCTGCGACCGGGTCGGTGGTGGTACTAAACTGAATATCCGGGCGAATGGTATTAAATACATAGCGGGCAATTTCGCCAAATATCGCCAGATTATCAGCAGAGTTATCGAGAAAAACGACTTCTGTTAAACCAATGCGGTGAGCGTTATAGGCCAGAGATTTCGCTAAAAATGCAGAGCGAACGCCGCCCCCGCCTAATACGGTTAATTTCATAAATACTCCTCATTAATTTTCTGCTAACCAGTTATCAACCCGGGAACGTACCTGTCCCACTTTGACGCCATAAATAACCTGAACTTCATTTCGATTGCGTACGACGCCGTTGGCGCCGGTATTTTTTAATTGCGTGTCATCAACCCGCGCCATATCGCGCACGGCCACGCGCAGGCGAGTAAAACAATTATCGACGGAGAGAATATTTTCCTTGCCCCCGAGGCCGCGGATAATGTCATCGGTGACCGACTGCGGTTGCGCGACTTTCTGGCGGTACTCTGCTTTGCTGTAGAGCTTCACGTTCTCGTCATCTTCCCGGCCCGGCGTTTTCAGGTTCAGCTTCACCACCAGGGTGCGGAAAATCACGTAGTAGACGGCGAACTGGCCGATACCGATAAGGACATAGCCCGGCCAGCGCGTTAAGGAGACCGGCAGCGGCAGGTTATAGATCAGAAACTCGATCAGGCCCGATGCACCCCAGGGACGTACGGTGAAGATGTCGCAAATGGCCTGCGAGGCGGCGGTTAACGTCGCGTGGATCACCCACAGCAGCGGCGAGACAAATAAGAAGGTGAACTCAATCGGTTCGGTGATGCCGGTCAGCATCGAGGTGATAATCGCCGGCAGCAGAATCGCCTTCGCCATCGCTTTCTTCTCCGGTTTCGCGGTGTGGTAGAACGCCAGCGAGGCGCCCGCCAGGCCGAAGATGGTGGTCATCCCTTGCTGCGAAAAACGTAATGCGTCGTTCATGACCGGCGTCAGGTCGGGATGGCGCATATAGGCGAGGAATATGGCCTGGGTGCCGGAGACCACCTGACCATCCACGTTCAGCGTGCCGCCAATCTGGGTGAGCTGGAAGGGGGACCAGACGAAATGGTGCAGGCCGGTGGGGATAAGGAATTTTTCAAAGAAACCATAGACGAAGACCCCGGCGACCCCGGCATTTTTCATAAAACCGGTGAGGGCGGAGATGCCGTGGGTCATAAAGGGCCAAATCCAGGTAAAGGCGATGGCGTAGAAGATAACCACCGGCGTCATCGCCACCAGCGTCAGCTTGGCGCCGCCGTACATCGACAGCGCGCCAGGCAGCTCAATGGCAGAGACTTTATTGTGCACCCACGCAATCGTGCAGCCGAGAATAATGCCCAGGAAAACGCCCATATCCACCACCACAAAGCCCAGCAGCTGGGTTTGCCCGGTGCCATAATATTCACCGTTAATTTTTTCGGCGAGTCCATGGGTGTGTTCCAGCCAGGAGTGGTTGGCGCCAAGAAACATAATAAAGCACATCACTGAAACCAGTGCGACTTCGGTTTTTTTATCCTTTGCCAGGCCATAGCTGATGCCGACGCAAAATAATAAGCCGAGGTTGCCAAATAAAGGCCAAAAGGTGTCGCCGAGCATTTGCCCAAGCTGATGTAAGAAACTGGTTTCAGCAATTAATGTCGGATTAGTTAATACTGAACTGAGGGCCAGAATTAAGCCAATGACCGGCAAGAACAATACGGCGCCGATCATGGCCCGGGAGAATTTTTGCATATTCTCCAGAATACGCTGACGTATTTCAGGCATGATTGATCCTTTTATATTTTTGTAGGTACAGGGAGCGGTTTTTTATCGACTTCCAGTGATTTGGTTATAGCAACTCTGATATTTGAAAGGAACCTGTTGCGCTAAATAGGTACAGATAGCCGCGTATTGCACACAGGTTTCAGGACTCGCACCCCAACTCTCTCCCTGAAAGGGAGAGAGTTGTCAGAGTGGAGTTTTGCCGGGAAGCAATCCCTCTCCCCATAGAGGAGAGGGAATGGGCATCGCTATGGGGTGACGGGAGCGGGCGCTGGCGCGGCGGGGGCGGGGCTGACCTCGCCGTTGCGCATGATTTGCGCCACCTGCTGTTTCTCCATATTCACGGCGCTGAGCTGCCCGTTGACCGTCGGTTTGAGCGGGGCATCGGCCTGCACGCTGCCGCTGGCGGTCAGCTGGAGATTGCCATCCCCGCTTATAGGTAGCGACGGCCAGCCCCAGGCCTGCAGAATATTCAGCGGCACGCCGCGGCCGCTGAAGCTCAGATTGACCTGGCGCTGCGGCAGTTGGGATACCGCGGCGGTGGCCTGCAAAATGCCGCGCTCGGTGAAGGCGCTAAGCTCAGTGATATTGACCGTCGAGGCTGTGGCGTTCAGTTTGAGTGATGGGCGGCGCACGTCGATCCGGTTGAAAGTCGCCGCCGCGGCGTTCAGCGTCGCGCTGCCGTTCCATACTCCCCAGCTGCCGTTTTTCACCAGCTGTAGCTCGCCGCCATAGCCATCGAGGGCGGTAATTTGCCACGGGAAAGCAGGGTCCACATCGATGATCAGATTGCGGCTGGCGCTGAATTTTTTCAGCGTCAGGCTTTGCAGCCAGGCTGGCAGCGGCGTCATCCACAGCTGTTTCCAGTTCGCCGGCAGCGTGTACTCCAGTCCGGCGAAAGCGGTATCGTCGAGCACCAGGGCGTTCCCGGCGCGCAGCCAGTTGCCGGAGGTGCGCACCATGCCGCCCTCCCAGCGCGAGGAGAACTGGCGCAGCGCAATGCCCTGGGGAGAGAATTCGGCATTGAGGATCGGGTCGAAAAGATGCAGCGAGCCGTAGATAAATTCGCTGGCGTTCATCGACAGCGTGCCGTCCTCACTCTGCCAGCCGCCGTGGCTAAGGGTCAGGTTGCGCAGGCTCAGGTCGAGGTCGGTTACCGCCCAGTCCGGTCCCTGCAGGCGGGCGTCGGTGATGTCCAGGCGGCCAATCTGCAGAGAGGGGACCGTGGTTAACGGTGCGAAAAACTCGGCTAGCGAGGCGGGGCTTTGCAGTCGAATCTCGTTGAGCTGGAGGTTATCCACCCGCCAGCTGCCATCGGCGCTGCGTTTGGCATTGCCGGTTAAGGTGCCGCGGGCGACATCGGCGCCGAGGGTGGAGAGGGTGACCTCGCCCTGATCAATCTTACCCTGAATCAGAACGTTGCTGGCTTCGACGCCATTGAGCGTCATCGAGCCCGCGCTCATCTGGATCTGCGCCGTTTTCCCCAGCACATTGCCCGCCTCCGGCGTCCATGGGCTGACGCCGCCGGTGACGCGCTGCGCGCTGAGCGCCCAGCCGGTTTCCGGGCTGTTGAAAGCCATATTGCGCAACATCAGCCGGTCGGCAGCGAACGGCAGGTCTGCAGAGTGGGGTGACAGATTCAGAGTGCCGTCGTTAAGGACTATCTCATCCGCATGCAGCGGATCGCTAAACTGGCGGGTGCTGAAGCCAATGTCGACCGTTTTTGCCACCAAAGTGGCAGGCTTGCCTTCCCGACCAAAGGTGACGTTTCGCAACTGCACATGAAGGGGGGAGGAGAAATCGTGCTCCATCTCATCGAAGGAGACCTGCCAGCCGGTGCCATTGCTGAGCCAGGCGCTGGCCTGGCGGGCGCCCCAGTGGGTTTGCAGCAGGAACCACGCGCCAATAATGACGAGCAGCAGAGCGACTAGCAGCCAGAGAATCAGCTTTCCAAGAAATTTCATGGTCTTCCATTCTGTGAGATGCACATCACCGTGTTATGCCCGATTTAGGCGCACTTCTCAAGGCAGGCGTGGTTTATTTCCGTGATGGGGCAGGTGGTTGGAGGACGTCCCGGCCGATGCGCGACCGGGAACGCATGAGATCACGCCTTTTCTGGCGGGAAAATTAAATTCAGAACAATCGCCGTGATACCGCCGGCGGCAATCCCGGAGGAAAGCAGGTTTTTCAGCCAGTCCGGGGCGAACTGCAGGATCAGCGGTTGCTGCGACACGCCGAGGCCTACCGCCAGCGACAGAGCGATAATCAGGATCGCCCGACGGTTCAGCGGTTCACGGGAGACGATGCGCACGCCGGACGCGGCGATGGTGCCGAACATCACCAGCGTGGCGCCGCCGAGCACTGGCTCAGGGATATGCTGGACAAAGCCGCTCACCGCTGGGAACAGGCCGAGGACGATCAGCATCAGGGCGACCACAAAGCCGACGTAGCGGCTGGCGACCCCGGTCAGCTGGATCACGCCGTTGTTCTGGCCGAAGCAGGAGTTCGGGAAGGTGTTGAAGACCGCGGAAACGAAGGAGTTCAGGCCGTTAGCCAGCACGCCGCCTTTCAGGCGCTTCATATACAGCGGACCCGAGACCGGCTGTTCGGAGACGTCGGAGGTGGCGGTGATATCGCCGATGGTTTCCAGGGAGGTGATCATAAACACCAGCATCAGGGGCAGCAGCAGACTCCAGTCGATGCCGAGGCCATAATAGAGCGGCGTCGGGACGGTGATGAGGCTGCTGTTGGTCGGGGCGGTGTTGGCTGGCAGCATATCGAGGAACCACGCCGCCAGATAACCGGCAGCCATGGCAATCACTAGCGAGGCGATGCGCAGGTACGGGTTGCGCTGGCGGTTGAGGATAATAATCAGCGCCAGCACGATACCCGCCAGCAGCAGATTTTTCGGCGCACCAAAGGTGTGGTCGGCCATCGCCGCGTAGCCGCCGCCGATGGAGGTCAGTCCGACCTGAATCAGCGACAGGCCGATAATCATCACCACCACGCCGGAAACCAGCGGGGTAATGATACGGCGCGCCAGGTGCAGGATCCGGGAGAGGACCATTTCGGTGCAGCTGGCCAGCATCAGGGTGCCGAAGAGGGCGGCCATCATGGTGGGGACGTCGGCGCCGCCGGTTTTCAAGGCGGTACCGCCCATGATCACCGGGGCGACAAAGTTGAAGCTGGTGCCCTGGATGGAGAGCAGTCCGGAGCCGACCGGGCCCCAGGCTTTGATCTGAATAATAGAGGCGACGCCGGAGGCGAACAGCGACATGCTGATGATATGTTGGGTATCTTGCGCCGGGAGACCGAGAGCCTGGCAGATTAACAGCGCCGGGGTGATCACCGCGACAAACATCGCCAGCAGGTGCTGGAAGGCGGCGAACAGGGTTTGCGGTAGCGGCGGGCGATCTTCGAGGCGGTAGATTAATTCGCTGGCTGGTTTATGCGCAACCGGTTGCGCATTTTCTGACTCTGCGGTGTTTACGGACATCACAAGCAATCCCAAGGTGGCAAAGCGGGAATTTTATCGGACTGTAGACCAAAAGCAAACGTTTGCCAGCGTTTGCTCATAAAAATTTATACCGTGAATATGCGCAACGAGGTAATTAACATTTTGTATGCTAAATCGCATCATTAAGGATACAAAATATCTTTTTCTGTCAATTTTTCCGCCGTTCTGCGTAAAATCCCCCTCTGACTCCTCATGATGAGAAGCTAAAGACACCAGGAATATCGTCGCGTGTGAATGGATCATGCGCCCATAAGGAGCTTTTTATGTTTCATCTCGATACCTTATCGACGCTCGTTGCCGCAACGCTCGTGCTGTTACTCGGCAGAAAACTTGTACAAACCGTTCCCTTCCTTAAGAAATACACTATTCCTGAACCCGTTGCCGGCGGTCTGCTGGTGGCGCTGGCGCTGCTGGCGCTGAAAAAAAGCATGGATATCGAAATTGATTTCGATATGAGTCTGAAAGATCCGCTGATGCTGGCGTTCTTCGCCACCATCGGTCTTAACGCCAACCTCGCCAGCCTGCGGGCCGGCGGCAAGGTGCTGGGCACTTTCCTGATCGTGGTGGTTGGCCTGCTGCTGCTGCAGAACGCCCTCGGTATCGGCATGGCGACGCTGCTGGGGCTGGATCCGCTAATGGGTCTGCTGGCCGGGTCGATTACCTTATCCGGCGGCCACGGCACCGGGGCGGCGTGGAGTAAGCTGTTCGTTGAGCGCTACGGTTTTGCCAACGCCACCGAGGTGGCGATGGCCTGCGCGACTTTCGGCCTGGTGCTGGGCGGCCTGATCGGCGGCCCGGTGGCGCGTTATCTGGTGAAGCACTCTTCCTCACCGGACGGGACACCGGACGATCAGGTGGCGCCAACCGCCTTTGAAAAGCCGGACGTGGGGCGGGTGATCACCTCGCTGGTGCTGATCGAAAGTATCGCCCTGATCGCCATCTGTCTGACGCTGGGCAAGGTGGTTGCGCAACTGCTGGCGGGGAGCGTCTTCGAGCTGCCGACCTTCGTCTGCGTGCTGTTTATCGGCGTGATCCTCAGCAACAGCCTGGCGCTGGCGGGGTTGTATCGGGTGTTCGATCGCGCGGTATCGGTGTTGGGCAACGTCAGCCTGTCGCTGTTCCTCGCCATGGCGCTGATGAGCCTCAAGCTGTGGGAGTTGGCCTCGCTGGCGCTGCCGATGATTATTATCCTGGCGGTGCAGGCGCTGGCGATGGCGCTGTATGCGGTGTTCGTCACCTATCGGATGATGGGCAAAAACTACGATGCCGCGGTGCTGGCAGCCGGGCATTGCGGGTTTGGCCTGGGGGCAACGCCGACGGCGATCGCCAATATGCAGGCGATTACCGACCGTTTCGGGCCATCGCATATGGCCTTCCTGGTAGTGCCGATGGTGGGGGCGTTCTTTATCGATATCGTCAACGCGCTGGTGATTAAGCTGTACCTGCTGCTGCCGATATTTGGCTGATAAAAAACCCGGAAGCGGTGCTGCGCACCTGTCCGGGCTACAAGATCGTGCTGTTTGGGGTTTTGTAGCCCGGCTCAGGCGTTTACGCCGCAAGCCGGGAATAACTTCACAATCTTACGCTTCGTCGTGCTCTTCCCACGCTAACGCGCGTTTCACCGCTTTCTTCCAGCCGCTGTAACGATAGTTACGCTCAGTAGTTTCAATCCCCGGGCGGAATTCGCGCTCAATCACCGCTTTCTCCTGCAGTTCATCCAGATTCTGCCAGAAACCGACCGCCAGACCGGCCAGATAGGCCGCGCCCAGCGCCGTCACTTCGCGTACTTCCGGACGCTCGACACGGGTGCCGAGGATATCGGATTGGAACTGCATCAGGAAGTTGTTAGCCACCGCGCCGCCGTCTACGCGCAGGGCGTGCAGACGAATGCCAGAGTCAGCCTGCATCGCCTCCAGCACGTCGCGGGTCTGAAAGGCGATGGACTCCAGCGTCGCACGGATAATGTGGTTGGAGTTCACGCCGCGGGTGAGGCCGAAAATCGCGCCGCGGGCATACGGGTCCCAGTACGGTGCGCCAAGACCGGTGAACGCGGGTACCACGTATACGCCGTTGGTATCCTTCACTTTGGTGGCGAAGTACTCGGAGTCGAAGGCATCGCTGATGAGCTTCATCTCGTCGCGCAGCCACTGAATAGACGCGCCGGCCATAAACACCGCCCCTTCCAGAGCGTAGTTCACCTCGCCGCGCGGGCCGCAGGCGATGGTGGTCAGCAGACCGTGGGTGGAGGTGACCGCTTTTTCGCCTGTATTCATCAGCATAAAGCAGCCGGTGCCGTAGGTGTTTTTCGCCATCCCTTCCTTGACGCACAGCTGGCCGAACAGGGCCGCCTGCTGGTCACCGGCGATCCCGGCGATAGGAATACGGGTCCCGCCTTTACCACCGATGTTGGTCTGGCCGTACACTTCGGAAGACTTGCGCACTTCCGGCAGCATGGCGCGCGGAATGTCCAGCGCGTCGAGCATCTTGTCGTCCCAGTCGAGGTCGTGAATGTTGAACAGCATGGTACGCGAGGCGTTGGTGTAGTCGGTGACGTGCACGCGGCCCTGGGTCATCTTCCAGATAAGCCAGGTGTCAACGGTGCCGAACAGCAGCTCGCCGCGCTTCGCACGCTCACGGGAACCTTCGACATGGTCGAGGATCCATTTCACCTTGGTGCCGGAGAAGTACGGGTCCACCACCAGGCCTGTGGCCTTGCGGATATACTCTTCCATCCCGTCACGCTTGAGCTGCTCGCAGATCTCCGCGGTACGGCGGCACTGCCAGACGATAGCGTTGTAGATGGGTTTACCGGTCTCTCGCTCCCACACCACCACGGTCTCACGCTGATTGGTGATGCCGATGGCCGCGATCTGATCGGAGTTGATATCCGCTTTGGCCAGCGCTTCGACCAGCGTCGAGCTTTGGGAAGCCCAGATTTCCATCGGGTCGTGTTCGACCCAGCCTGGCTTAGGATAAATTTGTTCAAATTCTCGCTGGGAGACGCTGACGATATTGGCATCATGATCCATCACAACGGCCCGGGAGCTGGTAGTGCCCTGGTCAAGCGCAACGATATATTTTTTGTCGGTCATAGTCGGTGTCCCGTAGTCAGATTACAGCGAAGCTTTATGTTGAGCGGTGGAAGAGGAGGGGCTCTGTTGCTCTTCCTCCACGCAGGTGTCGCAAGGCAGGTGACGGCCAATCAGCTTACGATAGCTGAATGCGCCCAGCGCCGCGCCGACCACCGGTGCGCACAGCGGCACCAGGAAATAAGGAATATCTTTGCCGCCGGTGAAGGCGACGTCACCCCACCCCGCCAGCCAGGCGAAGGCTTTCGGGCCGATGTCACGCGCCGGGTTCATGGCGAAGCCGGTCAGCGGTCCCATGGAGGCGCCAATCACCGCAATCAGCAGGCCAATCAGCAGAGGGGCCAGCGGGCCGCGCGGTATGCCGTTGCCATCGTCGGTCAGCGCCAGGATGACGCCCATCAGGATAGCGGTAATCACCATCTCTACCGCGAAGGCCTGCACAAAATTGATGTGCGGGTTCGGGTAAGTGGAGAAAATGCCGGCCAGATCGAGGCTTTCCACGCTGCCGCGAATCATATGGTGGGTGGTTTCATAATCGAGGAAAAGATTGTAGTAAAGCCCGTAAACTAATGCCGCAGCGCAAAAGGCGCCAGCGAATTGCGAAATAATAAAAGGAACCACTTTGCGGCCTTCGAAGCAGGCGAACAGCCACAGCGCGATAGTCACCGCTGGGTTAAGGTGCGCACCGGAGACCCCGGCGGTCAGGTAGATCGCCATGGCGACGCCCAGACCCCAGATGATGCTGATTTCCCATTGTCCGAAGCTGGCTCCCGCGACCCTGAGCGCAGCCACGCACCCAACGCCGAAAAAGATCAACAACCCGGTACCGAGGAACTCTGCGATGCACTGGCCTTTTAAGGTTGATGTTTGGCTCATAATCGAATCCTGAAGCGTGGTGATGATTATTGTATGTAGGGTGGTCACAGACGACCATATTGCCATGTAGGCATAGTGTTAATTTATCGTTAACGAGCAAAAACGAGAAATATCGAACTTCAAATGTGTGTGCCTCGTCAAGAAAATGAGCGTTTTCGCGCCATTTGCGCGCATCGAGAGCGCTGCCGGAGCGTTTCACCACGCATTTTGTTAACCATAAAATTAACATTGACCCATGAACTACGAGCGAACTGCGCTGAAAGCACCAGGTAAAGACTGAAAAGTGTTGCAAACCGCAATCTACGCGGCTTGCCGCTGGACAGGGGCGGCGGGGATTCATACAATCGACGATAACACCGCTATGTGCGCTAATTTTCGTTAAGGCGGGACCGCGTATACGAAACACGAGTTTCTATCAACGCCTTGCAAGTTCAGGAGAGGTATGACGATGTCATTAGAAGTGTTTGAGAAATTAGAATCTAAGGTTCAGCAGGCGATTGATACCATCACTCTGTTGCAGATGGAAATCGAAGAGCTGAAAGAAAAGAACAACACCCTGGTGCAGGAAGTTCAGAGCGCGCAGCATGGTCGTGAAGAGCTGGAGCGCGAAAACAGCCAGCTGAAAGAGCAGCAGCAGGGCTGGCAGGAACGTCTGCAGGCGCTGCTGGGTCGCATGGAAGAAGTCTAATCGCTTCGCGCCCTCTCCCGCCCGGGAGGGGGTCATCCTTACTCGCGTCTTTATATCCGCAAGTTATAGCCAATCTTTTTTTATTCTTTAATCATTGAATCGCTTTCTGGCACGCTTAACCCATCACAACATACATAAAGAGAGCGGTGCGATGAATAAGTGGGGCGTAGGGTTAACTCTGTTGCTGGCATCCGCCAGCGTTCTGGCAAAAGACATTCAGCTATTAAACGTATCTTATGATCCAACGCGCGAGCTGTACGAACAGTACAACAAAGCGTTTAGCGCACACTGGAAGCAGGAGACCGGCGACAACGTGGTGATCCGCCAGTCGCATGGTGGCTCTGGCAAACAGGCGACCTCGGTGATTAACGGTATTGAAGCGGATGTGGTCACGCTGGCGCTGGCCTACGATGTCGACGCTATTGCCGAACGCGGCCGCATCGATAAAAACTGGCTGAAACGCCTGCCGGATAACTCTGCGCCGTATACCTCCACCATCGTGTTCCTCGTCCGCAAGGGCAATCCGAAACAGATCCATGACTGGAACGATCTGATCAAACCGGGCGTGTCGGTCATTACCCCGAACCCGAAAAGCTCCGGCGGCGCCCGCTGGAACTACCTGGCGGCCTGGGGCTATGCTCTGCATCAGAATCACGGCGACCAGGCGAAAGCCCAGGAATTCGTCAAGGCGCTGTATAAAAACGTGGAAGTGCTGGACTCCGGCGCGCGCGGTTCGACCAATACCTTCGTAGAACGCGGCATCGGCGACGTACTGATCGCCTGGGAAAACGAAGCGCTGCTGGCGACCAACGAACTGGGCAAAGACAAGTTTGAAATCGTGACCCCAAGTGAGTCGATTCTGGCTGAGCCGACCGTCTCGGTGGTCGACAAAGTGGTGGATAAGAAAGGCACGCGTCAGGTGGCGGAAGCGTACCTGAAGTATCTCTACTCGCCGGAAGGCCAGGAGATTGCGGCGAAGAACTTCTACCGCCCGCGCGATCCGAATGTGGCGAAGAAATATGCTAACGAATTCCCGAAACTGAAGCTGTTTACCATCGATCAGGAGTTCGGCGGCTGGACGAAAGCGCAGAAAGAGCACTTCTCCAACGGCGGCACCTTCGACCAGATTAGCCAGCGTTAATTCTCTTGTCCCTGCTTGCGCTACGCTTAGCAGGGCTACAGTTTTGTGCGGTGCGTAGCCCGGGTAAGGCGTCAGCCGCTACCCGGGATAACGCCCCGTCAACCATCTGTTTTCATTTAGTCATCAAATTACGCTACTCTTCCGCTTCAGGCTTAACAGGGAATGAAAATGAGAAGAGTAAGATACTTTTTGCTGGCGCTGCTGGTGGCGATCCTCGCGGCGCTGGCGGGCGGCTACTACTGGCTGCACTCTGGCAACCCGGACGCATTACGCAAGATTGTCTTGCAGCAGTGCGTTCCCCATCAGCAACAGCAGCAAAACCCGTCGCCGTGCGCGGAAGTGAACCTCAAGGGCGGCTATGTGCTGTTTAAAGACCGTAACGGCCCGCTGCAATATTTGCTGATGCCGACCTACCGCATCAACGGCACCGAAAGCCCGCTGCTGCTGGAACCGTTGACGCCGAACTTTTTCTGGCAGGCCTGGCAGGGGCGTGAAATCATGAGCCAGCGCCACGGCGCGCCGGTTCCTGATAACGCGGTATCGCTGGCGATCAACTCGCGCAGTGGACGTACGCAAAACCATTTCCATATTCATATCTCCTGCCTGCGCCCCGATGTGCGCGCGCAGTTAGATAAGGATGCCGCAGCGATCAGCAGCCGCTGGCTGCCGCTACCGGGCGGGCTTCAGGGCCACGAATACCTGGCGCGCCGGGTGACGGAGGCGGAGCTGGCCCAGCGTAGCCCGTTCCTGATGCTGGCGGAAGAGGTGCCGGAGGCGCGTGAACATATGGGACGCTTCGCGCTGGCAATGGCGCAACAGAGCGACGGCTCGCTGGTGCTGCTGGCGACGGAGCGTAACCTGCTGACCCTGAACCGGGCTTCAGCGGAAGAAATTCAGGATCATCGCTGCGCCATCCTTAACGCAAACCACTAGTTCTGGCGTTTACCTGTCTTACCTGTCGTCGTATTCTTGCTGAAAAAAACGACAGGAGACAGGCATGTCGCTCTGGCTTACCCACCCGCTGTTCCTTCCTTCATTGATTGTCGGCGTCACCATCGTGCTCTGGGCGACGTCGCTGCTGCCGGAATTTATCACCGCGCTGCTGTTCTTCGCAGCGGCAATGATGGCGAAAATCGCTCCGCCGGAGGTGATCTTCGGCGGCTTTGCCTCTTCGGCGTTCTGGCTGGTGTTCAGCGGCTTTGTGCTCGGCATCGCCATCCGTAAAACCGGACTGGCGGACCGGGCGGCGCAGGCGCTGTCGGCCAGGCTCACCGACTCCTGGCCGCGGATGGTCGCCAGCGTGGTACTCCTGAGCTACGCCCTGGCGTTCGTGATGCCCTCCAACATGGGGCGCATCGCGCTGCTGATGCCGATCGTGGCGGCGATGGCCCGCCGCGCGGGCATTGCCGACGGTAGCCGCGGCTGGTTCGGCCTGGCGCTGGCGGTGGGGTTCGGCACCTTTCAGCTGTCGGCGACGATTTTGCCCGCCAACGTGCCGAATCTGGTGATGAGTGGCGCGGCGGAAGGCTCGTACGGTATCCATCTGAATTATGTTCCCTATTTACTGCTGCATACGCCGGTGCTTGGCTGGCTGAAAGGGGCGGTGCTGGTGGCGCTGATTTGCTGGCTGTTTCCCGGCAAGCCGCATCCACCGCGCGACCTGGCGCCGCTGCCGCCGATGAGCCGCGACGAGAAACGTCTGGCGTGGCTGCTGGCGGTGGTCCTCTCGCTATGGGTGACCGAGAGCTGGCACGGCGTCGGCCCGGCGTGGACCGGCCTGGCGGCGGCTGTGATCACGCTGCTGCCGCGGGTGGGCTTTATCAACGGCGAGGAGTTTGCCAGCGGGGTGAATATGCGCACCTGCATTTACGTCGCCGGGATTCTGGGGCTAGCGATCGCCGTCACCCAAACCGGGATTGGCGGCGCGGTGGGCAATGCGCTGCTGCAGGTGATGCCCCTGGATAAAGACAATCCTTTCACCAGCTTTCTCGCCCTGACCGGGATAACCAGCGCGCTGAACTTTATTATGACCGCCAACGGCGTGCCGGCGCTGTATACCACTTTTGCCCAGAGCTTTGCCGACGCCACCGGCTTCCCGCTGCTAAGCGTGATTATGATTCAGGTGCTGGGCTATTCCACGCCGCTGCTGCCCTATCAGGCGTCGCCGATCGTGGTGGCGATGGGGTTAGGCAAGGTCCCGGCGAGGGCGGGGATGCAACTGTGTCTGGCGCTGGCGGCGGTGAGTTATCTGATTTTACTGCCGCTGGACTACGCCTGGTATCAGCTGTTGGGGAAACTGTAACGGCAAAAGAAAGCCCGGCTTGCGCTGTGCTAGGCCGGGCTCCCACGTTTTGTCAGTCAACCCGGTCGCGTGTCGCCACCGGGAAAAGCGAATTACGCTTTTTTCGCTGCTTCTGCTGCTTTAACGATCACCGCGAAAGCGTCAGCTTTCAGGGAGGCGCCGCCAACCAGCGCGCCGTCGATGTCCGGCTGGGTGAACAGCTCTGCGGCGTTGCCAGCGTTAACGGAACCGCCGTACTGGATGATCACTTGCTCAGCGATTTTGGCGTCAGCTTTAGCAATGTGGTCACGGATGAATTTGTGCACCGCCTGCGCCTGAGCCGGGGTCGCTGATTTGCCAGTACCGATAGCCCATACTGGTTCGTAAGCGATAACCACGCCTTCGAAAGCGGCAGCGCCCTGGGTTTTCAGCACGGCGTCGATCTGACGTGCGCAAACTTCTTCCGTTTTGCCCGCTTCGTTTTCGGCTTCGGTTTCACCGATGCACAGAACCGGGGTCAGACCCTGCTCTTTCAGCACGGCGAATTTCTTCGCGATCAGCTCGTCGGATTCTTTGTGGTAGGTACGACGCTCGGAGTGGCCGATGATGATGTACTGCGCGCCGATATCTTTCAGCATTTCGGCGGAGGTTTCACCGGTGAATGCGCCGGACAGATTCACGTCAACGTTCTGCGCGCCCAGGTGAATGTGGCTGCCTTCTGCCGCGCGCTTAGCCAGGTCCAGATACATTTCCGGCGGGGCGATGGCAACTGCACAGCCGCTTACGCCAGCCAGCTCGGTACGCAGGTTCGCAACCAGTTCGTTTACCATGTGGCGGCTGCCGTTCAGTTTCCAGTTACCCATCACTAAAGGATGTCGCATTTTAATTCTCCACGCTACTTAAGCGAATTAAGGAATATAGCCGCCCCAGAGGGCAGCATGGTCTGTGAAACAGTATAGAGACTCGTCACTGGAAAGGCTTTGCTTTTTGTCATTTATTGTTACCTTCCAGCGTTTCAGATAGCGCCAGCTTAATCGGTTCAATGGCGAAGGTCAGGCCCTTTTCCCCATGATCTGCCACCACATAGCGCACGGCGCCTTCGGTATCGGCGAAGTAGCGCTTGCCCTTGCCGGCGGCCAGCAGTTTCTGCAGTTTTTGCTGGCTTTGCGCCTGGCTAAAAGTCGGCACGAAGGCGCGGATCATGGCGCTCATATACTCCAGCGCTTTGGTCCTGGCCGCCTTTTGCTCCGGCCCCTGGATCGGCAGCCAGGTGATCTGCATGGATTTGATCTTCAGCGTGCCGCGCTCCAGCGCGGTGGAGGCATAGAGATTTTCGTTAATTTTGCTGGCGGCGCGGGTCAGGTTAGCCCGATCGCGACTGGTGGCGATGGAACGGAATTCGTTCAGAGGCAGCTTTGGGTTATCGGCGTTGAATTTCTCGCGGAACTGACTGATCGACTGGTCAAAGCTCGGCGCGCCGGCGAGCAGGTAGGGCGCTGCCGCGGTCGTCGATTCGCTCTCTGCGGACAACGCGTGCGGGCCGACGGCAAGGCCCATCAGCCCACTTAACCACAAAATTGTCCACTTCTTCATGCCCGTCGTTCCTTTTTTTGCCTGCTGACGATTAAATCGGGAAGCGCGGCGCTTGTCAAAAAGTCACGACGCCAGGGTAAACTACGCAGACGATGATGATAAGGAAAAACGCATGACCCTACAGCAGTGGTTATTCTCAATTAAAGGGCGCATTGGCCGCCGCGATTTCTGGATCTGGATTGCCATCTGGCTGGTGACCATGAGCGCCCTGTTTACCCTGGCAGGCAGCAATCTGCTCAACCTGCAGACGGCGGCGTTTATTATCGTCTGCCTGCTATGGCCGACGGCGGCGGTGGTGGTCAAGCGGCTGCACGATCGCGGCAAATCCGGGCTGTGGGCGCTGCTGATGGTTCTGGCGTGGATGCTGCTGGCGGGGAACTGGGCGATGTTGCCGCAGGTCTGGCAGTGGGGCGTCGGGCGCTTTGTGCCGACGCTGATTATCGTCATGATGCTGATCGACCTGGGGGCGTTTGTCGGCACCCAGGGCGAGAATAAGTTCGGCAAGGAGACCCAGGACGTGCGCTGGAAAGCGGACGCCTGATTACCAGTAGTGCTCCGCCGTCATATGGCCCGGCCGGCGACGCAGATGTTTGGTCATCTGCCGGGTCTCTTTTAACAGCTGTTGGGTATCGCGCACCATTTGCGGGTTGCCGCACAGCATCACATGGCTGGTGTCGGTGGTCATCGGCAGGCCGACGGCCTCTTCCAGCGCGCCGGTTTCAATCAGAAACGGCACCCGGCCGGTCAGCGAGCCTTCCACGGTTTCGCGGCTGACCACCGTCTGAATACGGAGTTTGCCGGCATAGCGCTGCTCCAGTTCGCGCATTAGCGGCAGATAGCTCAGGTCCGCGGCGTAGCGGACGGCGTGGACCAGCACCAGGTTGTTAAAGCGCTCAAGGTCCTTGCCTTCCTGCAAAATTGACAGGTACGGCCCCAGCGCAGTGCCGGTCGCCAGCATCCACAGGGTATCGCAATCCGGTACCTCCTCGAGGACGAAGAAACCTGCCGCTTCACTCACCACCAGGACTTCATCGCCCGGCTTCAGCGCCGCCAGACGCGGGCTCAGCTTGCCTTCCGGGACGGTGACCAAATAGAACTCGAGGTCGGGATTGCCGGGGGCGTTGACGTAGGAGTAGGCGCGCTGCACGCGTTCGCCGTCGATTTCCAGCCCGAGCTTGGTAAATTGCCCGGCGGTAAACGGATGAACAGGCGCCCGCACGTATAAACTGAACAAGGCGTCCGTCCAGTACTCCACTTTTGTCACTTTGCCGCTAACCCAGTCCGCCATCGTCTTCTCCTGTTGCCAAGCGATGCCTTATCTTCGGTCCAGACGAGCCAGATTTCCACCCCGAAGGCGCAAGAAAGCTCTATTGATCAAATATAAACGAAGAACAGGGCAACCGCCTGCGGACGGTTGCCTGGGAGAGAAAAAGCGGTATTACAGGATGTGCTGCTGAATGTCCGGATCTTTACGGTCGAGGTAATGAATCGACTGGATACGACGGATAGTGCGCGACTTGCCGCGGATCAGCAGCGTCTCGGTGGTGGCCATGTTGCCCTTGCGGGTGATGCCGTCCAGCAGATCGCCTTTGGTGATCCCGGTGGCGGAGAAGACGACGTTATCGCTGCGCGCCATTTCATCCAGACGCAGCACTTTGCCCGCTTCAATGCCCATGGTTTTGCAGCGCGCCAGCTCATTTTCACCGATGCGGCGGTTCTCTTCGTTATCGCCCTTCACGTGGTGGCGAGCCAGCAGGCGCCCCTGCATATCCCCGTCGAGGGCGCGGATCACCGCGGCGGAAACCACCCCTTCCGGCGCGCCGCCGATGCCGTACAGTACGTCGACTTCGCTATCCGGCATGCAGGTGAGAATAGAGGCCGCGACGTCGCCATCGGGAATAGCGAACACGCGCACGCCCAGCTGCTGCAGCTGGGCAATGACCGCGTCGTGGCGCGGTTTCGCCAGCACGGTGACGGTCAGCTCGCCCAGCGGCTTGTTCAGGGCGCGGGCGATATTGTGCAGGTTCTCTTCCAGCGGCAGATTAAGGTCGATAGCGCCTTTAGCGCCCGGGCCGACGATCAGCTTTTCCATATACATATCCGGCGCGTTGAGGAAGCAGCCCTTATCGCCGACCGCCATCACCGCCAGGGCGTTGGCCTGGCCCATCGCCGTCATGCGGGTGCCTTCGATGGGATCGACGGCGATATCTACCGCATCGCCCTTGCCGGTACCCACTTTTTCGCCGATATAAAGCATCGGCGCTTCATCGATTTCGCCCTCGCCGATGACGATGGTGCCGTCGATATTGACGAGGTTAAGCATAATGCGCATGGCGTTAACCGCTGCGCCGTCGGCGGTATTCTTATCGCCGCGGCCCAGCCATTTATAGCCCGCCAGCGCGGCGGCTTCGGTGACACGCGAAAATTCGATGGCCAGTTCTCGTTTCATAATCCACTCGTTGTGTAGAAAAGTTGCCCGCAGCGCGGCAAAAGCGCGCTACGCGTTGGAATAGCGTTCGGTTTCCGGCATCCAGCGCTCGATAAGCGCCTGGGCCTGCAGCGGATAGCGTTCATGAATGTGGCGAGCAATGCGCTGGACATCGGGGATCATCGCCTGATCGCGCAGTAAGTCCGCCACTTTAAATTCGGCGTTGCCGGTCTGGCGGGTGCCGAGCAGCTCGCCGGGACCGCGAATTTCGAGGTCTTTCTGGGCAATGACGAAACCATCGTTGCTGTCGCGCAGGACCTGCAGACGTTTCTGCGCCGTTTTGGAGAGCGGCGATTTATAGAGTAGCACGCAGTGGGAAGCGACCGCGCCGCGCCCGACGCGCCCTCTGAGCTGGTGCAGCTGCGCCAGACCCAGACGTTCCGGGTTTTCGATAATCATCAGGCTTGAGTTAGGCACGTCGACGCCGACTTCAATCACCGTGGTGGCTACCAGCAGATGCATCTCGCCCTGCTTGAAGGCCTGCATCACCGCCTGCTTCTCCGCCGGTTTCATCCGCCCGTGGACGAGGCCGATATTGAGCTCCGGCAGCGCCAGTTTGAGCTCTTCCCAGGTGGCTTCCGCCGCCTGGGCTTCCAGCAGATCGGACTCTTCAATCAGCGTACAGACCCAATAGGCCTGGCGACCTTCATGGGTACAGGCGTTGCGCACGCGGTCGATAATATCGCTGCGCCGGGTGTCGGGGATGGCGACAGTGGTCACCGGAGTTCGGCCTGGCGGCAGCTCGTCGATAATCGAGGTGTCCAGATCGGCGTAGGCGGTCATCGCCAGGGTGCGGGGGATCGGGGTGGCGGTCATGATCAGCTGATGCGGGTGGAATCCCTGCTGCTGACCTTTCTCCCACAGCGCCAGCCGC
Organism: Klebsiella sp. 10; assembly: GCF_018223925.1. Classification (NCBI taxonomy): domain Bacteria; kingdom Pseudomonadati; phylum Pseudomonadota; class Gammaproteobacteria; order Enterobacterales; family Enterobacteriaceae; genus Klebsiella; species Klebsiella sp. 10. The sequence goes on along the minus strand of NZ_JAGRRB010000005.1, from coordinate 337,077 downwards.
TGATGCACGCCGAAGCGGTGCTGTTCGTCAATAATCACCAGCGCCAGGCCGTTAAACTGCACCTGCTCCTGGAAGATGGCGTGGGTGCCGACAATCATCTGCACCTCGCCGCTGGCGATAGCCTCCTGCTGCGCCTGACGGGCTTTGCCTTTCTGTTTGCCCGCCAGCCAGCCGACTTCTATGCCCAGCGGTTCGAACCAGTTGCGGAAGTTATTGGCATGCTGCTCGGCAAGCAGTTCGGTGGGCGCCATCAGCGCCACCTGTTTGCCGTGGACGATAGCGCGCAAGGCGGCCAGGGCAGCGACCAGCGTTTTACCGGAGCCAACGTCGCCCTGCACCAGGCGCATCATCGGCACGTCCAGCGCCATATCGTGTTCAATCTCGGCGGTAACCCGCGCCTGCGCGCCGGTGGGCTTAAAGGGCAGGGAGGCCAGCAGTTGGTTTTTCAGGGTATCGTTGGCGCCGAGCGGCAGGGCGTGATAGCGCTGGGCGCCTGCCCGCAGCGCCAGCATGCTGAGGTTATGCGCCAGCAGCTCTTCCAGAATCAGACGCTGCTGCGCCGGGTGCTTGCCGCTTTCCAGCTCGCTAAGTTGCAAGGAGGGAGGCGGGCGGTGCAGCGTACGCAGCGCCTCCGGCAGGCTCATCATCCCCTGCGCCAGCTCCGGCGGCAGGAGTTCGCTAATCGCGCAGGTTTCCAGGAGCTCAAGCGCCTGATCGGTGAGCTTGCGCAGGGTCGCCTGCTTGATGCCTTCGGTGGTCGGATAGACTGGGGTTAACGTTTCCTGCAGCTCCGGAGTACTCATATCGCCCTGGACGCGATATTCCGGGTGGATCATCTCGGCGCCGTACTTCCCGCGTTTGGCTTCACCGTAGGCCAGTACCCGACGACCGGTCGCGAGGCTGTTTTTCATCGCCGCGTTGAAGTTGAAAAAGCGCATGGTGAGGATGCCGGTGCCGTCGCTGATCTGGCAGGTCATCATCCGCCGGCCGCCGAAGGTGATATTGCTGTTGAGCACTTCACCTTCCACGGTGGCATAAACTCCGGGAAGCAGCTCGGCTATCGGGTAAAGATGGGTGCGATCTTCGTAGCGTAAAGGCAGGTGCAGCAGCAGATCCTGTACCGTATGCAGGCCAATCTTCGCCAGTTTGCTGCTCTGCGCAGCGCCCACACCGGTGAGTGAACTGAGCGGAACGGCATCTAACAGGCGGCCTGACATTGGGTTTACCTCGCAGCCTGCATGGTAGCCCACCACGCGGCATCGGCTTCCACTTCGCCCTGCTCGTTAACGTGGGGGTAAGGCAGACCTTTTTGTCTGGCGACGCGGGCCAGCACCGGATAGCCGCCTTCGAACAGCAGGCGCTGCTGCTCTTGTGGCGGCAGCATGCTGTTGGCGCGTTGGTACATCCCGGCATTCTGCCGCTGGCGCTGCGCCTCGTAGAGGATCAGCGCCGAGGCGACGGAGACGTTCAGCGACTGCACCATGCCGATCATCGGGATAATGATGTCCTGATCGGCCAGCGCCAGCGCTTCCTGGGTGATGCCGGTTTTTTCCTGACCCATCAGGATGCAGGTTGGACGCGTATAGTCGATTTCACGAAAATCGATGGCTTTGTCGGAAAGGTGAGTGGCGAGAATTTGCATGCCCTGGCCTTTCAGGTGGCCGACGGCATCTGCGATAGTGCGGTGGGTTTTAACCTGCACCCAGCTGTTGCTGCCCGCGGCGGCGGAGGCCATGGTACGCATCCGGCTGCTCGGCCAGACGGCATGCACTTCGTGTACGCCAACGGCATCTGCGGTCCGGATGACCGCAGAGACGTTATGAGGCTTATGGACCTGCTCCATGCAGACCGTCAGGTCAGGCTGACGCCTGGCGAGCATCTCGCAGATACGCTCGTAGCGCTTTGAGTTCATAAAGCTAGTTTCGGTTACGGGTGACTTTAATCACGTCCGGCATGACGCGGATTTTGCGCATGATATTCGCCAGATGCACGCGGTCGCGCGCGGTCAGGCGGATAAAGGCGCTGTATACGCGGCCATCTTTCTCTTCCGTATTCAGGCTCTGGATATTGGAAGACGCGGTGTTGATCGCCGCCGTCAGGTTAGCCAGCGCGCCCTGGTGGTTAAACATGTCCACCTTGATTTCGGTGATGAACTCCTGAGCGGTCTCTTTATCCCACTCAACCGCCATAAATTTCTCCGGCTCTTTCTGGTAGCCGCGAATGTTACGACAGGATTCATGGTGGATAACCAGCCCTTTACCCGGGCTGACGTGGGCGATAATCGGGTCACCTGGAATTGGACGACAGCACTTGGCGAAGGTGATCAACACGCCATCGGCGCCTTTGATTGGCAGATGACCGTGGTTCGACGCGTTGGCCGGCACCGGCGCCGCAGCGGCTTCGCCCTGCTGCAGGTTTTTTGCCACCACGACGCTCATGGCGTTGCCCAGACCGATTTCCGCCAGCAGATCGTCAAGCGAGGCCAGCTTCATGCGATCGAGTTCGCGCTGGATATTCTCCGGTGGGATCTCGGCGAGTTTGCGGCTTCCGCCCAGCGCGTGATTGAGCAGACGACGGCCAAGGCTGACCGAATCGTCGCGCTTAAGGTTTTTCAGCAGCTGACGGATCTTGGCGCGCGCTTTCGAGCTGACGACAAAGTTCAGCCAGGCGGCGTTCGGGCGAGCGCCCGGCGCGGTGATAATTTCGACAGTCTGACCGCTGGAGAGCGGCTGCGACAGCGGATAGGGCTGACGGTCGACGCGCGCGCCGACGCAGGCATGACCGATATCGGTATGCACCGCGTAGGCGAAGTCCACCGGCGTGGCGCCGGCAGGCAGTTCGACAATGCGCCCTTCCGGGGTGAAAACGTAAATCTCATCGGGGAACAGATCGGATTTTACGCTCTCGATAAATTCAAACGAGCTACCGGCGCTCTGCTGTAGCTCCAGCAGGCTTTGCATCCAGCGCTGAGCGCGGATCTGCGCGGTGGTGCTGCTTTCGCCGCCGTGCTCTTTATAAGCCCAATGCGCCGCTACCCCCATCTCCGCCATCTGGTCCATGTCTTCGGTACGAATTTGTACCTCGACCGGGACGCCGTGGGGGCCGATCATCGAGGTGTGCAAAGACTGATAGCCGTTAGCTTTCGGAATGGCGATGTAGTCTTTAAAACGACCCGGACGCGGTTTGTAGAGGCTGTGCATCTGGCCGAGCACGCGATAGCAGATATCGGCATCATGGACGATAACGCGGAAGGCGTAGATATCCATGATCGAGTGAAAACGTTGCTCTTTGAGCACCATTTTACAGTAGATGGAGTATAGATGCTTCTCGCGACCGCTGACGCGGCAGGGGATCCCCGCTTCCTGTAAACGCCCTTCGATTTCAGAGAGGATCTTTTGAATCATCTCCTTACGGTTGCCGCGCGCCGCTTTGACCACCTCTTTAATGACGCGGTAGCGGTTAGGGTACAGCGCTTCAAAGCCCAGCTCTTCGAGCTCGGTTTTGATGTGATGGATACCTAAACGGTGCGCCAGCGGGCTGTAAATTTCCAGCGTTTCGCGGGCGATGCGGCGGCGTTTATCCGGGCGCAGCGAGCCCAGAGTACGCATGTTGTGGGTGCGGTCGGCAAGCTTGATGAGGATGACGCGAATGTCCTGCACCATCGCCATGATCATTTTGCGAAAGTTTTCGGCCTGCGCCTCTTTCTTATCGCGGAACTTGAGCTTATCAAGTTTCGACACCCCCTCTACCAGCTCGGCGACGCTTTTACCAAAAAGCTGTTCCATGTCCTGATAGGTGGCGGGGGTATCTTCAATCACATCATGCAGCAGCGCGGCCATCAGCGTTTCATAGTCGAGCTTCATCTCGGCCAGAATGCAGGCTACCGCGACCGGGTGCGTGATATAGGGTTCACCGCTTGAACGTGTCTGACCCTCGTGAGCGTCACGTGCAACGAGATACGCCTGCCGCAGACGCTTAATCTGGTCTTCCGGCAGGTAGTTTTGAATCAGCTGATTCAGGCTTTCAAACAGATACAAGGGCGACCCGCTGTGTGATTAACGACGACCTTCAGCAATCGCGGTAACGGCTTGTAATTCAGCGGCTTCCTGCTCTTGCTGTTCCTGGCGCTCACGTACGTCGAGGATCTGGTTGTTGATCAGACCTTCTTCGATTTCGCGCAGTGCGATAACGGTGGTTTTATCGTTTTCTTCCGGTACCAGCGGATCCTTTCCGCCAACCTGCATCTGACGAGCGCGACGCGCGGCGACCAGTACCAGGTCAAAACGGTTACCAATTTTCTCTACAGCGTCCTGAACAGTTACGCGTGCCATACTTAAAATGCTCCACAGGTGAAGAAATGACTGGGCATGATACTGAATGTGGGTTCAGTCTGCCAATAGTTTGGTGATTAAAGCGCCATGTCGCTGCTTTTGGCGGCTCATGCGCAGACGTTCAGCGCGGATGATATTTTTCAGGTCGCTCAGGGCGGTGTCAAAATCATCGTTCACAATCAGGTAATCATATTCCGCGTAATGGCTCATTTCCGCAACAGCCTGGGCCATCCGTTTCGCGATCACCTCTTCGCTGTCCTGGCCGCGGCCGCGCAGGCGACGGTCCAGTTCATCTTTTGACGGCGGCAGAATAAAAATACTGCGCGCGCCGGGCATGCTTTTACGGATCTGCTGTGCGCCTTGCCAGTCGATATCGAGGAAGACATCGACGCCGGTCGCCAGCACCTGCTCGATCGCTTTACGCGACGTGCCGTAATAGTTGCCAAAGACCTCTGCATGTTCCAGAAACGCGTTTTCGCCAATCATCGAGCGGAATTCGTCGTGATTCACGAAGAAATAGTGTTCGCCGTGCACTTCACCCGGACGCGGCGCCCGCGTGGTATGGGAGACCGATACCTGGGTGTCATACAACGGTTGGGTTTTTAATAAAGCCTGAATCAGGCTGGATTTACCCGCGCCGCTAGGGGCGGAAACAATATAAAGCGTGCCTTGAGCCATGAGTGTCTTTTGTATGTGGTTATCGAAAGAGGTCCTACATACGAGCCTATTATACACGTCGCCGCGGCGTGACGCAGTCATTGTCACACTTTTTGCCGCTGTTTCTTTCATTTTGCCTGCCGTTTTCCTGAATACGCCAGCCTTTGCTGCAATGAGGCGTAAATCCTGGAAGGCGCTTCGCAAGGCGAAAAAGCTTCCGTCGCGGCTCGCGGCATTCTGCAGCAGACTCTCCGCCAGGTGATGGAGGAGGGGACTGCAATGCGTAAAGGAGGGTGGTGGCTGGCGTTAGGGATGTTCTCTGCCAGCGCGCTGGCGACGTGTCCGGACTGGCCGCCGGCCAGAGGAAGGCAGGAGACATCACGCCTTCATCAGCAAATTGTCGCCTGGAAAGAGGCTTACTGGCGGCAGGGCGCCAGCGGAGTGAGCGATGACGTTTACGACCAGCTCACTCTGCGCCTGGCGCAGTGGCGACAATGCTTTCCGGGCGCGACGCCTGAGGATGACGATCTGCCTCCGCCCACCGGCGATGCGCGTCATCCGGTGGCCCATACCGGCGTGCGCAAGCTGGCGGATGAGGACAGCGTTGCCCGCTGGATGAAAAATAAATCCGACCTGTGGATACAGCCTAAAGTGGACGGCGTGGCGGTGACTCTCGTTTATCGCCAGGGGCGTCTGGTTCAGGCCATTAGCCGCGGCGATGGTCTACGCGGTGAGGCATGGACCGCCCGAGCGCGGCAGATCCCGGCGCTGGCGAAAGTGATGACCGGTGAACTGGCCGACAGCGTACTGCAGGGGGAACTTTTTCTGCGCCGGGACGGCCATGTCCAGCAGCAGGCCGGGGGGATGAATGCGCGGGCGAAAGTCGCCGGGTTGATGATGCGAGCCGACGCGGCGGCGGCGCTCAGCCAACTGGACGTCTTTATCTGGGCCTGGCCAGACGGTCCGTCCGATATGCGCCGTCGTCAGCAGCTGCTGGCGCAGGCGGGGTTTAAGTACAGCGGACAATATACCCATCCGGTGTCGCGCATCGAGCAGGTGGCGCAGTGGCGCCAGCGCTGGTATCGCTCGCCGCTGCCCTTCGTCAGCGACGGTGTGATTGTGCGCGAAGGACGCGAGCCGCCGGGGCGAGTCTGGTCGCCCGGAAAGGGCGAGTGGCTGGCAGCCTGGAAATATCCTCCGGCATCGCGGGTGATGCAGGTACGGGCGATCCGTTTCAGTACCGGCCGCAGCGGCAGACTCAACGTGGTGGCCGAGCTTGAGCCCCAGCGGCTGGATGATAAACGCGTGCAGCGGGTTAACGTTGGCTCTGTGTCCCGCTGGCAGATGCTGGATATTGGGGTTGGCGATCAGCTGCAGATCAGTCTGGCAGGGCAGGGTATTCCTCGGGTCGACGCCGTCGTCTGGCGGACGGCCGAGCGCCATAAACCGACGCCGCCGCCGGCGAAATTTAATGCGCTAACCTGCTATTTCGCCACCCCTGAGTGCAGCGAACAGTTTCTTTCCAGGCTGATCTGGTTGTCATCAAAGTCCGCCCTGAATGTCGATGGCGTGGGGGAAAATTTATGGCGCGTCATTCAGCAGCAAAACCCGATGACGCATATCTTTTCCTGGCTGGCGCTTACCGTTGAGCAGCTGCAGGCGGTGCCAGGGATTTCCGCCGCCCGCGGGCAGCACCTCTGGCATCAGTTTGATCTTGTTCGCAAACGACCTTTTATCCGCTGGGTGCTGGCGATGGGGATCCCGGTGCCGCAGGGGGCGCTGGCGCAGCTCGAAAGCGAGAACTGGCATTTGCTGGCGGCAAAAAGTGAAGCGCAATGGCGCACGCTGCCGGGCGTGGGGGAGATCAGAGCCCGCCAGCTGGTGGCTTTCCTGCACCATCCGGACGTGGTGGCGCTGGCGCAATGGCTTAGCGGGCAGCGCATCCCCGGATTTTAAGGCGGTTAGTGGGCGTCATGGGTGTAGTGGAAGACCGGTAGCCCCAGTTTCCAGCGTAGCGCCAGCATGCGGGCGGTAAAGCCGAACAGCAGTGTAGCCAGCACCACCACATCGTGGCTGCTGACGTAATGTTGCAGAGCAATATAGAGTACGGCTGCGGCAAAGGAGATCCCGGCATACAGCTCTTTCTGGAAGACCAGCGGAATGCGTTTGCAGAACATATCGCGCAGTACGCCGCCGAAGACACCGGTGATCACGGCGGCAATAGAGGCGATAACCGGGCCTTCGCCCATGTCCAGGGCGATCTGCGCGCCGATGATGGAAAACACGATCAGCCCCAGCGCGTCCAGCACCAGAAACAGCCGACGAAGGTGCGGCATCACCGGAGCGGCAATGGTCGTGAGGACGGCGGCGACGGCGACAATGATGACATATTCGGGATGCTTCACCCAACCAAGAGGATAGTGCCCCAGCAGGATATCGCGAACGGAACCCCCGCCCAGCGCGGTCGCAGTGGCGATAATGATGACGCCAAACGTATCCATCCGCCGGCGCCCGGCAGCCAGTGCGCCGGTCATGGCTTCCGCGGTGATACCGATTAAATACAGAACATGAAGCAGCATAGATCCCCCCAGGTAATGGCGGGCAGGTTAACGATTTGTGCGCAGGATCACGATTGAGATTTTCTAAAGCGAATCATTTACGCCAGGAAAAATTAATGGAAATAGTATCCGTGATGGCTTGATTTAAAGGTTTATTGATTTTTTAGGGATTTTTATTGATTAGAAAAAGTAATGCTAAGTGAAGCGATGGGTATCACTATCGAAAACACTATGATTACGCAATGTTTAAGTCTCGTCCTTTATTCTTTTATTTTTCCTTTTCAAGGCCTGAGAAAATGAGCGTCGCCGCCGGGAATAAAAATCATCTGATCCGCCTGATAGCCGTGGTATTAACCGGGATTCTGGCCGGTCTGTCCGGCATGGTTTTGGCACTAATTTTACACGCGATTCAGCACCTGGCTTTTGGTTACAGTTATGGGCAGATCGTCGGTTCGGTGTCATTTTTACAGGGCGTCACGGAGTCGTCCTGGCCACGCCGCATCGTGGCAATCGTGGTCGGCGGCGCCGTCGCCGGATTTGGCTGGTGGCTGCTTGGTCGCTATGGGCAGAGGCGGGTTTCCATTGCGGCGGCGGTGGCCAACCCCTGCGTACCCATGCCCGCGGGCACCACGACGATCCACGCGCTGCTGCAGATCGTCACAGTAGCGCTGGGCTCCCCGCTTGGCCGCGAAGTGGCGCCCCGGGAAATGGGCGCGCTGGGGGCGGGGATGGTGGCGCGTAAGCTGCGCCTGCTGGAAGATGAAACCCGCACGCTGATTGCCTGTGGGGCGGGCGCGGGTCTGGCGGCGGTCTATAACGTCCCGCTGGCCGGGGCGTTGTTCAGCCTTGAGGTCATGCTGCTGTCGTTTAGCTGGGAAAAAACGCTGGCGGCGATGATGACCTCGGCGATTGCCGCCTGGACGGCCACCCTGGGGTTAGGGGATGAATCGCAATACCATTTTGTTTCCAGCGCACTTCCGCACACCTTTCTCTGGTGGGCGATTCTGGCGGGCCCGATTCTTGGCACCGGCGCCTGGCTCTTTCGCAAAGCGACCAGCGCGGCGCGTTCACGCGCGCGAAGTAACTGGCAGATGCCGGTGTTCTGTCTGCTGGGGTTTTCTCTTCTTGCCATCCTGAGTCTTTATTTCCCCGAGCTTCCGGGCAATGGCAAGGGTCCAATGCAGCTGGCGCTCAGCGACGGGCTGCCTCTCTCCATGGTCGCTGTCCTGTTAGTATTGAAGATGGTGGTGATTCTGGCGGTGCTGCGCGGCGGCGCGGAGGGTGGATTGTTAACCCCAGGGCTGGCGGTGGGCGGATTGGTCAGCCTGCTGCTCTGCGCGCTCTGGCAGCTCGGCTTCCCTGGCGGTGATAAAAGCAGCTTCGCTGTGGTGGGGGCGGCCGCGTTTCTCGCCGCCTCCATGCAGATGCCGTTGACCGCAGTGGCGCTGGTGATGGAGTTTACCCACATGGATCACAGCTATCTGGCTCCGGCGCTGCTGTGCGCGGCAGGGGCGTTTTTAACCTGCCGGGTGCTGGATAAAAAATAGGCTTACCGAGCCGCGGTGAAAGTCAGGGAGGGGCCCGTTGATCCTGAAAGTAAAATCAGCCGCGTTTTTTCCTGATGGTTGCCTCATGGTTAATAAGCCATATTTTTCGTGCAATGCCGCCGCCGTAACCGGTCATCGAACCATCTTTGCCGATAATTCGATGGCACGGGATGATAATCGCGACGCGGTTAGCGCCGTTTGCAGCAGCCACCGCGCGCGTGGCCGTTGGTTTACCTATCTCCATCGCAATCGATTGATAATGCGTCGTCTCACCGAAGCTAACGTGCTGTAAACGGCGCCAGACCGCTCGCTGGAATTCGCTGCCTGGGGTATCAAGCGCCACCTCGAACGATTGACGCTGTCCGGCGAAATACTCCGTTATTTCCTGTTGCGCCTGCCTGGTGTGGGCATTTTCACCTGCGATGATGCTGGCGTTGAACCGCCGCTGCAGGTCGCTGAATTCTGACTCCAGCGCTCGTCTGTCGACAAACTCCAGCAGACAAATTCCCCGTTGCGTTGCACAAACAAACATTGGCCCTAACGGGGTGGTAAAACGATGAATTAAAACAACCTGGCGTTGCGCGCTGGGTGCGAAACCGGTCAATTTTTTGCAGGTATAGCCGAAGCCGCTTAAGGACTCGTAACCGCTATCGAAAGCGACATCGGTAGTTGAGCGGCCTGCTTTTAATTCCTGAAGCGCCATATTCAAACGCTGCATCCGTTGAAAAGCCTGAAAGGTGATCCCGTGGTTTTGCAGGAACCAGCGGCGAACGCGTTCCGGGCTAATATCGTGCTGACGTAGCTCGCTATCGCTGAGGCGGACCTTTGGAGCTTCTCGCAGCAGGCGGAGCGCTTGTTCAACAAAGGCGGGGGCCGTCCGGGCATTCTCCGTCGGGCGACAGACTTTGCATGGCCGGAAGCCGGCATCCAGCGCGGATTTAAAGTCATTATAAAATTCGACGTTTTCCCGCCGGGGTTTTCGCGCCCGACAGACCGAGATACAAAATACGCCGGTGGTTTTCACGCCGACGAAAAAAACGCCGGTGAATTCCACCGCGCGTTCAAGCAGCGCCTGATACCAGATATCGCACTGCATGCTGTCGGTAATTTTCATGGTCAAAAAACACCTGAGAAAGAATGTTGGGTTTGCACCTGACATAATAAGTCTTTCAGTCTGGCCTGCGTCGCAGCATAAATAAAATTGCCCATCGAAATTCGTTTTACGCCCAGTGTCGATAAGGTGCTGAAGTCAGCCAGCTCAGGCATACACATTACGTTTAAGGGTAAAGGCACGTGGTGAACGATGGCGGTAATATCCTCCGCGCGGGTGACGCAAGGCACAAAAAAACCGCATGCGCCGTGTTTGGCGTAGAGTTGACCGCGATAGAGCGTCTGAACCAGCGCATCTTGTACGTTGAGAAGAAAGGTATCGGTGCGGACATTAACAAACAGACCGGGACAGGCGCGGGTTATTTCCTGCAGTTTGACGGCAAAGCGCTCCGCATCGTCAAGACGACGCGTACCATCCACCACATGACTATCCTCGAGATTTATTCCACTCACGCCGAGATGCGCCAGACGCCGGATATTGTCAATGATGTGGCTGGTTGTCGCGCCGTAGCCCGCCTCTAAATCGACGCTTAACGGCAGTTCGCTAACGGTTTTGATGCGTGAGACGACATAAAACAGCTCGTCAAAACTCATCTCTTCGCCATCTTCATACCCTAACATTGCGGCGATAGCAGCGCTGGAGGATCCCAGCGCCTGATAACCAGCCTGCTGAGCAGCCTGAGCGCTGCTGGCATCCCAGACATTGGCAAGCAACAAAGGTTGGTTTTGCTGGTGAAGCGCATTAAAGTCCATTCTTTTCTCTCGCGGTAGTGTTTTCCTGACTGTGCCGCGTTGTGCTTATTTGCCACAACCGAAAACTGGACGACTATTTTTTATAAGTAGATTCTTATCATTCGCCCGTGAGAGAGATAAATAAAAAGGCCATGATTTATCATGGCCCTGGATACCGAGATACATTAACAAACGAGAAAGCGTTACTCGATATTCTGGATTTGCTCGCGCATTTGCTCGATGAGTACCTTCAGCTCAATCGCGGAGTTGGTCACCTCGGCGTTAATCGATTTTGACGCCAGGGTGTTCGATTCACGGTTGAACTCCTGCATCATAAAGTCGAGACGGCGACCCACAGCTTCTTTCTTCTTCAGAATGTTATAGGTCTCTTTAACGTGCGCTTCGAGACGGTCCAGTTCTTCGGCAACGTCGATACGCTGCGCCATCAGCACCAGCTCTTGCTCAAGGCGGTTATTTTCCAGCTGTACTTCGGCATCTTCCAGCTTGGCGACCAGGCGCTCGCGCTGCCACTGGAGAATTTCCGGCATATGAGCGCGAACTTTCGCCACTTCGCCGCTCACGCCTTCAAGCCGCTGCTCGATAAGCGCTTTCAGGGCCTGGCCTTCCGTTTCGCGGGCGACGATGAAGTCGTCCAGCGCGCCGTCAAGAGCGGCCAGAATGTCGGCGGCGATGGCGTCGAGATCCTGCTCTTTGGCGGCCATCACGCCCGGCCAGCGCAGGATATCAACCGGGTTGATTTCCCCTTCATCGCTCTGCATTTTCACCCAGTTGGCAGCGTTTACCAGCTGTTTAGCCAGCTTTTCGTTGAGGATGAGTTCACCCTGAGCGCTGGGATCTTGTTCAAAACGCAAGGTGCATTCGACTTTACCGCGAGTCAGGCGGGCGCGAATGCGCTCGCGTACCACGGGCTCCAGACTACGGAACTGCTCCGGCAGGCGGAAGTACGTTTCCAGATAGCGCTGGTTTACCGAGCGCAGCTCCCATGCGGCGCTACCCCAGTCACCCTTGATTTCACGGCGGGCATAGGCGGTCATACTGCGGATCATAGGCGTTCCTGTTTTCGTAATAATGAATGCAAGGATTATAGCCGTGCGGGCGGTGACTTAACAGGAATAGTGATGAAATACTTCAAGGACGATTGTTTTAAGGGATATCGCCGCAAAGTTATTTTCGCCAGGGGCTGTAGGTGGGGTTATATATTATGGGAATCCGTAGTTAATATTTTCTGATATTAGATGCGGGCATGGAATTCGGATGCCTTTGTACAAATGCATATACCGCCAGACAAGCTATTCTGTGAGTTTTAGGAAGTATAATCACCAGAAATGAGATAGGGTATTACCTTTAAGCATTATGTATGTTTTTTTTGCATTGATTACTATAAATTTATTAAAATTTTGGAGATTATATTTATGTTGAGAATACTGTTATATTAATTATATCTAATTGTTTTGTTTTGGCCTTTTAAAGTTTTGTGCGGTATTGTCCGACTGAAAGAACGCTAGTATAGTCGTTTAAGATGAGTTCTATAAAAAGGATTTTAATATGGACGCTATCTTTGACAGAGTCGTAAGGGAATTTTTTCCAAATACAACCATACCTTTTTGGAAAAAATGGCTGTTCAGGACGGCATTTGGCAATAAGGTATTTTCTCGCTTAATATATAACGAGCGACTCGTTAATAAAAATGGGGTCGAGTGGGTTAATGCAGTTGTTGAACTCCTTGAGTTGAAATGTGAAAGCGAACACCACCAATTTAACAACATACCTGAGCATGGGGCTACGGTTGTTATTTCAAATCATCCGACGGTTATCGATGGACTTAGCTTAATACATACGGTCTCCCGAGTCAGGAGTGATATAAAAATAATAGCCAATCACGTTTTGCCAATTATATTCCCCCAGGTATCGGAACTTACCATTGGAATTGAGAATATGGCCGGTAAGATGAGCCATAAAAAATTCCGCGAGATGAACGATCACCTGCGAAAAGGAGGCGTATTGATTATATGTCCTGCGGGTAAGCTGGCTAACTGGTCTCTTTCCGGGTTACAGGAGCATAAGTGGAACCCCGGTTTTTTACAGCTTGCTATGAGAAATAATGCAGCATTGGTACCAATTCATATTACGGGAGCAAACAGTAAGATTTATTATCTTACTGCAACATTCTGGCGGCAACTGTCGAATATGATGGTTATTCGTGAAGCTCTCCGCCATCATGGCAAGACCATGAAAATCAATATAGGACAGCAAATAGCCTTATCCTCGTTTAAAGAATACAATAAAGATCTTTCTGCCGCGGCAAATGTATGTTTGACGCACCTCCAGAGTATAGCGAAGAATGGCCCGGCTCTGTTAGATACGATTGCGCCGCAAGAATTAGAACCAGGTAAAAAGGAGCTAATTAGCGCAATAGAGGAGTGCGAAATATTAAGGCAGTTTGAAGACGGTAGAAAACTAGTGATATATCGCTGTAATACTAACCGAACCTCACCTATTATTGATGAGTTAGGGCGCTTACGCGAACGCTGTTATCGCGATATTGGTGCCGGAACTGGTAACGACCGAGATAACGATGTTTTTGATGAAAGTTATTATCATATCATTTTGTGGGATCCTTCTGATGTGGAAATCCTGGGAGCATATCGTGTTATGCCCGTTGGCGAGCAGCTGGCCCAACATGGTGTAACAGGCCTCTATAGCAACAGCTTGTTTAAATACCATGATAATGCCTATTCCTGTTTAGAGAAGTGTGTGGAAATTGGCCGCGGCTTTATTCAGAAACCTTATCAAAAAAGTAAGGTGCTTGATTATTTATGGCAAGGGATATTTGACTTTATAAAAAGATATCCGGACTATAAATACTTGCTGGGTGTGCTGACCATTCCTGGAACTTTTCCTGAAAAAGTACAGAAACTCATCATCAGTTTCTATAATATATACTTTTCCTCGACAGCTGATTTTTGTACGCCGATAGCATTGTTCACTGCCGAAAATGTACAGGATGATACTCCATTTTGTGGCGAAGATTTTAGAGCAGACTGGAGCATGCTTAATCACCTGCTGAGAGAAGAAGGTTATGAACTTCCCTGGCCTTTTAAACAGAGTGCTAAATGGTTCTCCCCGGGCGGATCGTCGATTCTTGCATTCACAAAAGATGATTCTTTTAATTCGATAGCTGGGTTAAATCTGAGCTCTATAGATAAATTGAATGAAAGCTACGTTAAGCATTATTTAAGAGATTAAACTGACGATGATTGTCCGGTCCTGGAGCGAGCGTGCCTCAATCCAGACCGTAGTGATAAGGGAAATGATATGCGTATGGATGCGTTTTAATGCGAAAGCCAATAAATGTATTTATTATACTGATATCGGTGCTGATACTCACCGGGTGTGATAACAAACCAGATAACATGTTATCCGGTTATTCACATGGAGAATTTGTATACCTTTCATATTCTGGTAATGAAAAAATAGAACGGATCTTGATCAATAAAGGAGATAACGTCGCCGCAGGACAGGAGTTAGTGAAGATTGAGTCCTTCGATGCGCAAAATATTTTCCTGCGCGCTGAGGAAAAACTATCAGCAGAGAGCGCTCTATTACGAAATCTGGAATCTGGAGAACGGCCTGAAGAGCTGGATATTATACGTTCGCAGATTAAAAAAGCACAATCGGCAGAATCCCAGGTAAAGCGGCAGCTTGGGCGATATCGTAATCTTTACGCCAATCATGCCATATCGCTTGCGGAATGGGAGGATATCCGGGATGAATTAACTCAAAAAGGCGCACAGGTTGAAGAGTTAATTAATCAACTCAAAGCACGGCAACTCCCTGCCCGGCAGGATGAGATTAGCAAGCAGCGCTCAATGGTGGCCGCGGCAAAACTCGAACGGGATAAGGCGCTGTGGGATGTCCAGCAAACGACGATTGTTTCTCCGGTCAATGCTAAAGTCTTCGATATTATTTATCGTGCCGGGGAGCGCCCTTCTGCTGGTAAACCAATAATCAGTCTGTTACCTCCTGAGAATATAAAAGTACGCTTCTTTATACCCGAAGCGAAGCTCGGTAAATTTAAAATCGGATCTAAGGTAAAACTTATATGCGATGGTTGCGCTGAGCCCATTGCTGGCGTTATTAACTATATCAGCCCTGAGGCCGAGTTTACGCCTCCAGTTATTTATAGTACGAAACGTCGTGAGAAGCTCATTTTTATGGCGGAGGCTATCCCTGCGCTGCAGCAGGCAGGGCGGATGAAAATCGGCCAACCGTTTGATGTGGAGATTATTGGCGATGAATAATCTTTGTATTGATGTAAAAAATCTCAATAAACATTTTGGCGAGCATCACGTCGTAAAGGATTTCTCTTTACAGGTGGCAAAAGGCGAGATCTATGGTTTTCTCGGTCCGAACGGTAGCGGAAAAACGACATCGATTCGAATGATGTGTGGTTTGATTACGCCGGATTCCGGTGAAGGTACTTGTCTGGGTATGGATATCTTTACGCAGCGGGAAAAGATAAAGAAAAAGATAGGCTACATGACCCAATATTTCTCAATGTGGGGAAATTTAACTATTCGGGAAAACTTACTTTTTATTGCGCGATTATATAGCCTCGATCGGCCTAGAGATCGGGTTGAACGTGCGCTTTCTGAGTTAGGCCTCACTGCCCGACAGCACCAGCTGGCTAAGGAGCTTTCTGGGGGCTGGAAGCAAAGAATGGCCCTCGCCGCCTGTATGTTGCATGAACCTGTTTTGCTATTTCTGGATGAGCCGACTGCTGGCGTGGATCCCAAGGCGCGGCGAGAGTTCTGGCAAATGCTGCACCAGCTCTCTGACCGGGGGATCTCGATACTGGTGAGCACGCATTATATGGATGAGGCTGAGCGCTGCCATAAGGTTGCCTATCTATCTTATGGTCGGCTGCTGGCGAATGGCACTATTGCGTCGATTATCGCCTCCCAGAATTTGATCACCATGCGAACCAGCGGCGCCGGTCTGACGCTGCTTGAAAGCCAGCTACAGCGCTTGCCGGATATTGAGCAAACGGTCATTTTTGGCAATCAGCTTTATATTACATCCAGAGATGAAGCGAAGTTAAAATCCGCGCTTTTTGCCTTTACGCAACAGGGTTATGAGTTCTGTAAGGTGGATACCAATCTGGAAGATGCATTTACCTACTTGATGAAAAATAATTGTGAAAAAAATTAATTTTAGCTTCTCCATTACGCGGTGGATTGGCGTGGTTATTAAGGAAATTCACGAGCTACGCCGTGATAAAGTCAGCATCAGTATGGTGCTCCTGACACCTCTTTTTCAGCTGATCATTCTTGGCTATGCCATCAATATGGATCCGCATAATCTTCCGACCGCCTTACTAAATTATGATACCGAACGCATGAGTCAAATCTTTGTGACGGAAGCGCAAAATACCGGGTATTTTTCGATGATTCCTGTCGATTCAGAAGAGGCGGCGCAGAAAGCCTTTGTGCGGGGGGATGTCACTTTTATCGTGACGATCCCTGAGGGGTTTACGCGCAAGTTACTGCGTGGAGAAAAGCCACAACTATTAATTCAGGGGGATGCCATCGATCCGATCACCACGGGGAATGCGCTCAGCGCCCTTGTGCAGGTAGCGAAGTCGATGTTTCAGCACGATTTGCCGGGCGACATGCGTGTGGTGCAAAAAGAGGATGATTTCGAGCTTATCATTCATCGCATGTTTAACCCTGAGGGGATAACCCAGTTTAATACTATTCCCGGTATTATGGGGTCGATACTCAGTACAACGTTAATCCTGATGACCGCCCTGTCAATTACCCGCGAGCGAGAAAACGGGGCGTTAGAGAATTTACTGGTCTCTCCGTTGTCCGGGCTTGAGGTCATTATTGGGAAAATAACGCCTTTTGTTATCATTGGTCTGTTTCAGGCGACGTTAATCCTGATTGCCGCCGTTTTGTTGTTCGATATCCCCCTTCACGGTAGCGTCTTCCTACTATTTTTTGTGCTGTTAATTTATGTCTTTCTTTGTCTGTCAATTGGTATCGGTATTTCTGGCTTAGCACAAAACCAGCTGCAGGCGCTGCAAATGTCCTCTTTTTACTTTATCCCTTCCATTATGCTGTCCGGCTTTATTAGCCCCTTTATTAGTATGCCTGACTGGGCGAAAGCCATTGGCTCCTGTTTACCGCTGACCTACTTCATCCGCCTGGTTAAGGGCATTATGCTGAAAGGCTATTCAGCAACGGCATTGTTGCCTGACCTCTTGCCGCTGATAGGCCTGGCGGTGATTGTCATTGGCGTGGGGTTGAAATCTTATCGTAAAACGCTGGACTGACATTATCGGCGCGTCCGGCTGGAGTGGGCATAGGCTTTTTGCCATGAAATTCGTATAATGCGCCCTCACATTCGTTTCAAGCCGGAGATTTCTATCATGCGTCCAGCAGGCCGTAGCGCTAATCAGGTGCGTCCCGTCACCCTGACCCGTAATTACACAAAACACGCTGAAGGCTCCGTGCTGGTCGAATTCGGTGATACCAAAGTGCTGTGCACTGCCTCTATTGACGAAGGCGTTCCGCGTTTCCTGAAAGGCCAGGGCCAGGGCTGGATCACCGCTGAATACGGCATGCTGCCGCGTTCTACGCACACGCGTAACGCGCGTGAAGCGGCAAAAGGCAAGCAGGGCGGCCGGACGATGGAAATTCAGCGCCTGATTGCCCGTGCGCTGCGCGCAGCGGTTGACCTGAAAGCGCTGGGCGAATTCACGATTACTCTCGACTGCGATGTACTGCAGGCCGACGGCGGCACCCGCACTGCCTCCATTACCGGTGCCTGCGTGGCGCTGGCCGATGCGCTGAATAAGCTGGTCGCCGCCGGCAAGCTGAAAACCAATCCGATGAAAGGGATGGTGGCCGCGGTCTCCGTCGGTATCGTAAATGGCGAAGCCATCTGCGATCTGGAGTACATCGAAGACTCCGCCGCGGAGACCGACATGAACGTGGTGATGACCGAAGATGGCCGTATTATTGAGGTGCAGGGCACTGCGGAAGGTGAGCCGTTTACCCATGAAGAACTCCTCACTCTCCTGGCGTTAGCCCGAGGGGGGATCGAGTCCATTATCACGACGCAGAAGGCGGCGTTAGAAAATTAATGATTAAGGCGACTGAGAAGTCGCCTTTTTTTTGCGCTTTATCCTTCATCACACCTGCGAAGGGGAGCGCGCAGTCTGACAATGATGAAAAGTACCAAAGGAGCGAATCCATGAAGCCGTATCAGCGCCAGTTTATTGAGTTTGCGCTTAGCAAGCAGGTTCTTAAGTTTGGCGAATTCACGCTGAAATCCGGGCGCAAGAGCCCCTATTTCTTCAACGCCGGCCTGTTTAACACCGGGCGCGATCTGGCTCTGCTGGGCCGTTTTTATGCCGAGGCGCTGGTGGATTCCGGAATTGAGTTTGACCTGCTGTTTGGCCCGGCCTACAAAGGAATCCCAATCGCCACCACCACCGCGGTGGCGTTAGCCGAGCATCATGACCGCGATCTGCCTTACTGCTTTAACCGCAAAGAGGCAAAAACCCATGGCGAAGGCGGCAATCTGGTCGGTAGCCCGCTGCAGGGCCGGGTAATGCTGGTGGATGACGTGATCACCGCCGGTACGGCGATTCGCGAATCCATGGAGATTATCCAGGCCCAGGGCGCGCAGCTGGCGGGCGTTCTGATCTCCCTGGATCGTCAGGAACGCGGCCGCGGCGAGATCTCCGCCATTCAGGAAGTGGAGCGGGATTACGGCTGCCAGGTTATCTCAATCATCACTCTGAAAGAGCTGATCGCTTACCTGGAAGAAAAGCCAGAGATGGCGGAATACCTGGCGTCAGTTCGCGCCTATCGTGAAGCCTACGGCGTCTGATGATGCGCCCGGCAGCCTCGGCTGCCGGATTTCCGCTATATCAGCTTAGCGCCCTGCGCATTGACGTACAGCGAATAGATTGACGTGCTGGACGCCATAAACAGACGATTGCGCTGTTCGCCGCCAAAGCACAAGTTCGCGCAGCGCTCTGGCAGTTTAATGGTGCCGATATGCTTACCCTGAGGGTTGAAGATCCGCACGCCGTCGAGTTCTTCGTTTCCGCTTCCCCATCCGCACCACAGATTGCCGTCTGCGTCGCAGGCGATCCCATCGGCGGTACCGTTCCCACAGTCGAGATATACCCGTTTATTTTTCAGCGTATTGCCTTCCACATCCCACGCCAGAATTAAGCGGTTCGGTGTCGCCCGGCTTTCCACCACGTATAAGGTCTTTTCGTCCGGCGAGAAACACAAACCATTTGGCCCTTTTACGTCGCCCAGTACCACGCTCAGTTTGCGGCTTTCCGGCTCCAGACAATAGACGTTTTGCGGCAATTCTGATGTTGCTTTGTGGCCTTCGTAAAAACCACTGATGCCAAATGGCGGATCGGTAAACCAGATGGTGCCGTCTGACTTCACAACGATATCGTTTGGAGAATTGAGGCGATGACCCTGGTAGCTATCGGCCAGTACGGTAACAGACCCATCGTATTCGGTACGCGTAATGCGGCGGGTGTCGTGCTCGCAACTGATTAAGCGCCCCTGTCTGTCGCGGGCGTGACCATTGCTATAATTGGCCGGGTAGCGAAAGATGCTGGTTTCTCCGCTGACTTCATCCCAGCGCATGATGGCGTTATTCGGAATGTCGCTCCACAGCAGCATTCGCATGTCGCCGAACCAGACCGGGCCTTCCGCCCAGCGGAAGCCGCTGGCGATGCGTTCGACCTTTGCGCTGGCAAGCATATAGCGACGAAAGCTATCATCGACGGCCACGATGCGTGGGTCCGGATAGCGTTCAGAGGGGGCCCATGCTGCGAAGCTTTTTTGACTGACCAGTAGCGATGCGGTTGCCAACCCGCCTATCTTCAGTAAATCCCGCCGTGACGTCGCCATCAAATCTCTCCTTGTCGGGTGGTGTTGGGGGAGGGTGAAATGTTCAGCAAGCTGGATAGTAGGAAAGGAAAGCGGAAACGCGCATTGGGCAATTCAACCAATGGCCCTGGGATTTGCGACAAACTTACGCAGATTGCGAGGAGAATCATGCAGCCTGGCGGCTGCATGTGAGGATTTACTGCAGCTGTGCGGCGACCAGCGGCCAGCGGGCGTCGAAATCATCCGTCGGACGATATTTGAACTCGCTGCGCACAAAGCGCGACAGCATGCCCTCGCAGAAAGCCAGCAGCTGGCTGGCCAGCAGGGTTTCGTCGAGGGTGTAGCCTTCGCCTTCGCGCATTTTTTTCTCGCGCATCACCTGGCGTAGCTGCGCTTCGATGCGCTCAAAAAGCTGGTTGATGCGACCCTGAAGCCGGTCCTGTTCGAACATCAGCGCGTGCCCGGTGAGGATACGCGTCAGCCCAGGATTACGCTCGCCAAAGCCAAGAATCAACAGAACGATCAGGCGCAGGCGCGCGGTGGTGTCCTTTTCATCTTTCAAAATCAAATTGATGCGCGTAATCAGACTGTCTTCAATGAACTCGATCAGGCTGTCAAACATGCGGGTTTTGCTGGGAAAATGGCGATACAGCGCGGCTTCAGAGACGCCGACGGAAGCCGCCAGTTTCGCGGTGGTAATACGCTGACTACCATCGCTGGATTCCAGCATCAGCGCCAGAGATTGAAGTATTTCTTCGCGACGATTCCGTTTCGCAGTTTGCTTTTCTGCCATGTTTTAAAATACCCCTGAAAATAAGCACTTGTCAGGCAGACATCCACAACGCGACCGCAAACCAGGGCTTGCGGTAATGTTATTGCGTTATGCGCGTTGGGATGCAGATTCCGTGTTGCTGGGCTTATTTACGCCCTGAGTGACCGAAGCCGCCTTCGCCGCGGTCGGTGGCATCGAAGGATTCCACCAGGTTAAATTCCGCCTGAACGACCGGCACAAAGACCATCTGTGCGATACGTTCGCCCGGCTCGATAATAAAGCTCTGCTGACCGCGGTTCCAGACGGACACCATCAGCTGCCCCTGGTAATCGGAGTCGATAAGGCCCACCAGGTTGCCCAGGACTACGCCATGCTTATGACCCAGGCCGGAGCGCGGCAGGATCACCGCCGCCAGAGAGGGATCGGCGATATGAATCGCAAGGCCGGTCGGCAACAGCGTGGTTGCGCCCGGCGCCAGCTCTACGGCGTCGTCGAGACAGGCTCGCAGGTCAAGTCCGGCGGAGCCGGAGGTGGCATAGGTCGGCAGCGGAAATTGCTGGCCGACACGCGGGTCCAGAATCTTAACGTCGATTTTTTTCATCATAACGGGTCACGATCTCGTCGAGTAATAATTGGCCCAGGAGTTCCTTGCGCTCAAGTGGTAAGCGCTTTTCCCCATCCTGCCAAAAAAGGTGTAGTGCGTTGCTGTCGCTGTTAAAGCCCTGATTAGGCTGGGAAACATCGTTGGCGCAAATCAGGTCGAGGTTCTTGCGGGCACGTTTTTGCCGCGCATATTCTTCCACATTATTCGTTTCGGCGGCAAACCCAACGACGTAGGGGCGATGTGATTTTAGCGCCGCGACCCCGGCCACGATATCCGGGTTTTTAACCATTTTTATTGTTAATTCATCACCTTGTTTTTTTATTTTATCTTCGGCGATGACGGCGGCGCGGTAATCCGCTACCGCGGCGCAGCCAATAAAAATGTGCTGCTGCTGGGCGCCAGCCTGGACGGCCGCTTCCATCTCCAGCGCGGTAGTGACATCAATGCGCTGCACAAACGGCGGGGTCGGTAGCGATACCGGCCCGCTGATCAAGGTCACGTTCGCGCCCCGCTGCGCTGCGGCGGCGGCAATCGCGAAGCCCATCTTGCCAGAGCTGTGGTTGGTGATATAACGCACCGGATCCAATGGCTCACGGGTCGGGCCCGCGGTAATCATGAGGTTGAGATGTTGCAAATCTTTGACAGGGGAGGCGAAATGCTGCGCGGCCATGTCTACGATAGTTAACGGATCGAGCATTCTCCCCGGGCCGACGTCGCCGCAGGCCTGGCTACCGCTGTCTGGTCCCCATAGCAGCAGCCCGCGGGTAGCGAGCGTCTGCAGATTATGCTGGGTGGCCTGCGCGCGATACATCTGCTGGTTCATGGCGGGCACCACGGCAACCGGGGATGGAGTGGCAAGACAGATCGTCGACACCAGATCGTTGGCCATGCCGGCCGCCACGCGAGCGATTAAATCGGCGGTCGCTGGGGCGAGGATCACCAGGTCGGCCCATTTACCGAGCTCAATATGGCCCATTGCCGCTTCCGCCGCCGGATCGAGCAGGCTGTCGGAAACCGGATAGCCGGATACCGCCTGCAGGCTGAGTGGGGTGATGAACGCTTTTGCCGCCTCCGTCATCGCGACACGCACTTCCGCGCCGCGTTCACGCAGCCGGCGCACCAGTTCCGGGGTTTTATACGCCGCGATGCCGCCGCTGACGCCCAGGACGATTTTTTTACCCGCCAGAGTCATCATGATGTCTTCCTGTTGCCGTAGACCAGAATCCGCGCATCTTATCACAATCCTGCCGCCGTCGTGTCTCTGCCGGGCATTCACTTTGCGAGCGGCTACGCAGGGTGAAAATCGGCGGGTCGGCAGCGCCGTCAGGCTGTGCCAGGATAGGCTGATTCACCCAGGAGGGCGCATGGACGGAATGGAAAATCTGATGCCACGGGAGAAGATGCTGCAGTACGGCATCGAAACGCTAACGGATGTTGAGCTGCTGGCGCTTTTTCTGCGCGTCGGCACGCGTCGTCAGGATGTGCTCAGCTATGCCCAGGCGTTACTGCAGCGTTTTGGCTCACTCTACGCTCTGCTTTCCGCTGATAAAGCGCAACTGATTGCTGTGGACGGACTGGGGCTGGCGAAATATGCGCAACTGAAGGGCATTGCCGAGCTGGCGCGACGCTATTTTAGCTCGCAGCTGGTCGAGGAGGCCGCGCTGGTCACCCCCTCGATGACGCGCGAGTTTTTACAAAGCCAGCTGACGGAAGAGGAGCGCGAGATCTTTATGGTGATCTTTTTAGATAATCAGAACCGGGTGTTGAAACATAGTCGTCTTTTTTCTGGTACTCTTAGCCACGTTGAGGTGCATCCGCGAGAAATTGTACGCGAAGCCATCAAAGTGAACGCCGCCGCCGTGATCCTTGCGCATAATCATCCCTCCGGTAGCCCGGAGCCAAGTCAGGCCGACAGACTGATTACCGAAAGGGTGATAAAATGTTGTAGATTCATGGATATACGCGTGCTTGATCATCTGGTTATCGGCCGCGGTGCGTATGTATCTTTTGCCGAACGTGGCTGGATTTAGCCCCGAACTGGCGATCCTTCGGGATCTTTGTCTGTTCGGGACTTGAGCACATCGCCGAGTCAGCGTATACTACGCCACCTTTGAGAATCTCGGGTTTGGCATTTGGGCCTGGCAGTCGAGAGTTCACATTGAACTGCGATGACCAGGCTGTAAAGCCTGACGAGGCGCCAATACCCCATACGAAGCTCGAGCTAATTTGATTTTTGGAGAATAGACATGTCCCGAGTCTGCCAAGTTACTGGCAAGCGTCCGGTGACCGGTAACAACCGTTCCCACGCACTGAACGCGACTAAACGCCGTTTCCTGCCGAACCTGCACTCTCACCGTTTCTGGGTTGAGAGCGAGAAGCGTTTTGTCACCCTGCGCGTATCTGCTAAAGGTATGCGTGTAATCGATAAGAAAGGCATCGATACAGTTCTGGCTGAACTGCGTGCCCGTGGCGAAAAGTACTAAGTACTTAGAGGAAATAAATCATGGCTAAAGGTATTCGTGAGAAAATCAAGCTGGTTTCTTCCGCTGGTACTGGTCACTTCTACACCACCACGAAGAACAAACGTACCAAACCGGAAAAAATGGAACTGAAAAAGTACGATCCGGTTGTACGTCAGCACGTTATCTACAAAGAAGCTAAAATCAAATAATTTTAGCCTCCTTGTATAAAAACCCCGCTTCGGCGGGGTTTTTTGTTTTTAAAACTCCCCCATATTGCTTTCACATACTCCCTTTTCAGTCACCTGTCCGTGAAGCACAATACGTCGGGTAAACGGAGGAAAATCATGCCTGAATTACCAGAGGTTGAAACCAGCCGCCGCGGCATCGAGCCGCACCTGGTTGGCGCAACCATTCTGCACGCCGTCGTGCGCAACGGACGGCTGCGCTGGCCGGTTTCCGAAGAGATTTATCGCCTGAGCGACGTTCCGGTTCTCAGCGTGCGTCGCCGCGCCAAATACCTGCTTCTGGAGCTGCCGGACGGCTGGATCATCGTCCATCTTGGGATGTCGGGGAGCCTGCGCATCCTGAGCGAAGAGCTGCCTGCTGAAAAACACGATCACGTTGACCTGGTCATGAGTAACGGCAAGGTGTTGCGCTACACCGATCCACGCCGCTTTGGCGCCTGGTTGTGGACCAGAACGCTGGAAGGCCATCCGGTACTGGCCCATCTTGGCCCGGAGCCGCTCAGTGACGCGTTCAACGCCGACTATCTCCAGCAAAAATGCGCGAAGAAGAAAACCGCGATCAAACCCTGGCTGATGGATAACAAGCTGGTGGTGGGCGTGGGGAATATCTACGCCAGTGAATCGCTGTTCTCCGCCGGGATCCATCCTGACCGGCTGGCGTCCTCGCTGTCGCGGGAAGAGTGTGAGCAGCTGGTGAAGGTGATTAAGCTGGTCCTGCTGCGTTCGATAGAGCAGGGCGGCACCACGTTAAAGGATTTCCTGCAAAGCGATGGCAAGCCGGGCTACTTCGCCCAGGAGCTACAGGTCTATGGCCGCAAGGGCGAACCCTGCCGGATCTGCGGCACGCCGGTCGTCGGGACCAAACATGCCCAGCGGGCGACCTTTTATTGCCGTCAGTGCCAGAAGTAGTCTCAGGAACAGGAATGTTTGTCGGCCAGGTCAGCGGGCCTGCGGGTGCGCATCTGGTGGGCCGGGGGCGTTTGTAGGCCAGGTCAGCGTAGCGCCATCTGGCACAAAGACCGGGACAGAGCCGGTGTGAATGGCCCAGCGGCGTAGTGCTGCGCCAGCCGACGTGGCTCATGTCCCGGCAGATGCGTTACTTCAGCTTATTCAACAGCGCCTGATGCACATTAGCTGGCAGAAAGTGAGAAACGTCGCCCTGGTGGCGCGCCACTTCCTTCACCAGTGAGGAAGAGATAAACGACCACTCTTTGCACGGCATCAGAAACACGCTCTCAAGGGTGGGCATCAGGTGGCGGTTCATATGAGCCAGCTGCATCTCATACTCGAAATCAGCCACCGCCCGCAGGCCGCGGATCAGGATATTGGCCTGCTGCGCGCGCGCGAAATTGGCCATTAAATCACTGAAGCCGATAACCTCCACGTTCACCAGGTGGGCCGTCGCCTGCTCTGCCAGCGCAATGCGCTCATCAAGGCTGAACATCGGCTTTTTACTCGGGCTGGCGGCGATAGCCAGCACCACTTTATCGAACATACTTGCCGCGCGGGTGACAATATCGATATGACCGTTGGTGATAGGGTCGAAGGTACCCGGATAGATCGCTTTTGTGCTCATGATGACTCTTTCTCCGAGTAGCCGTGGCTCAGCGCCCACAGCTCGGTATATTTCGTAAACGTATACTGCGCGTTGACCATCGCCAGTAACCATCCCTGTTTACCGTCCAGCACCCCACCGCGCAATAGCAACGTCTTGAGGAACGCGCCCAGCGTATGGCTGAAAATCCCTGCCATCGAGGTCTTCTTGCCCTTCTGGTGACGCTCAAGCGCCCACGCGGCGGCATACGCCAGCTGTTTTTGCTGGAAGCCAGCGAAGTCGCGGCAGGTCAGGTGCAGGAGATCGCCGGTCAGCGGAATAACCTCGGCGCCCAGGCTATCCAGCGATTCATGGACCAGATTATCGTTATAGCGGTAACGGGCGCGTTCGTACAGGCGCAGGACGCGATCGGGATACCAACCGCTGTGGCGCATAAAGCGTCCGAGAAAATAGTTACGGCGGGCGATGCTGTAGATGGCGCCGCGCTGGGGGGCGTCCAGTACCTTAAGAATAGCCTGCCTGAGTTCTGGCGTGACGCGCTCATCGGTATCGATCATCAACACCCAGTCGCCGGTGGCGTAATCCTGCGCGCGCTGGCGCTGAATGCCATAGCCTCGCCAGTCGGTATGGGTATAGACCTGGGCGCCGAGGCGGCGGGCCAGCTCAACGGTGTTGTCGGTGCTGCCGGAGTCGAGGACGATAATTTCATCCGCCCAGCTAACGGAGCCCAGACAATCCGGCAGCAGGTCGGCGGCGTTTTTAGCGATCATCACCACGGAAAGCCGGTTCGACATTAATGACTCCGCTGCGGCAGGTAAGGTTGCAGTAACTGTAGCAGACGCGACAGCGCGCCCTGGTTCTGATGCAGCACTTCCACCGCGTGACGGCCATACCACAGACGGTAATCTTCATCGGTCAGGAGCGTGGACACCTCCCTGACCAGCGAATCGGCATCGGTAACGGTGATCAGGCCATCGTCCTGCTGCAGCTTGGCGCAGATATCTTTGAAGTTGAAGGTATGCGGACCCATCAGCACCGGAATGGCGTGCGCCGCCGGCTCTAGCGGGTTATGGCCGCCGCGCTCCACCAGGCTGCCGCCGACGAAGGCGAGGTCGGCAATGCCGTAGAGCAGCATCAGCTCGCCCATGGTATCGCCAATGACTACCTGGGTACTGGAGGAGGGGATCTCGCCGGTGCTGCGCAGAGTAAAGCTCATCCCAGCCTTTTGTACCATCTCACGGGCGTCAGGGAAGCGCTCCGGATGGCGGGGAACAAGGATCAGCAGCAGGTTCGGGAAAGTCTCCAGCAGTTTTTTATGCGCCTGGAGGATGATTTGTTCTTCACCGTCGTGGGTGCTGGTGGCAATCCAGACCTTGCGGTGCGGTGCCCATTGCCGACGCAGCGTCACCGCCCGGGCCGCCAGCTCTGGCGTGACGGAGATATCGAATTTCAGGCTGCCGGTGACCGCCAGCTGGTTGCGCTTCAGCCCCAGAGAGAGGAAGCGGTTACCATCTTCTTCATTCTGCGCGGCGATAAGCGTAATGCGGCTCAACAGGCGGCGCATAAAGCCGCCCAGTTTGGCATAGCCTTTGGCGGAACGTTCGGACAGGCGCGCGTTGGCGATCACCAGCGGGATCTTACGCTTATGCAGCGCGGCCACCATATTCGGCCACAGCTCGGTCTCCATAACGATCACCAGCTTCGGCTGAACGGTGTTCAGGAAGCGGTTCATGGCGCCGGGCAGATCGTAGGGCAGATAGACGTGATGAACATCTTTGCCAAACGCCGACATGGCGCGCTCGGAGCCGGTCGGCGTCATGGTGGTGACGGTGATCGGCAGAGAAGGGTAGCGGTGGCGCAGGGCGCGGACCAGCGGAATGGCGGCTAAGGTCTCGCCGACGGAAACGGAGTGCAGCAGAATGCCATCCGGCTCTACCTTGTTCTGACAGAAGCCATAGCGTTCCGCCCAGCGTTTGCGATAGGCAGGAGCCTTACGACTGCGCAGCAGCAGCCGCAGCCACACCAGCGGCTGAATAAGGTAAAGTAGGGTGGTATAAAGCAATTCCAAACTATTTATCCGTTCTCTGTTTTGGCGGGCAAATTCTAAGCATTTAGCCCGCGTAAAGCTATCTCTTTGGCGGAAACAGCGGGTTTTTGGTCTATCCCGCGTGGCGATAACGCTTAATACGCAGATAACGGCGTCCCAGGCGCCAGCGTAAACGGAAAGTACAGGCGTTTTTCCAGATTAACCGCCAGATACCGCGGTCGAAGAATTCGTTAATAATAACATGCTTTTTGGACTCATCTTTCATGCTATCGAAGGTATGGATGATCCCCAGGCCTTCTTTGGCGATCTGCCAGCGACAGGCGGCGATATGGCGTACTTTATCCGGGTAGCGCTGGTTAATCGCCTCCAGCATCTCCAGAATCTTCATATAGTGGCGCGCCGAACGCATCAGCGTGTCGTCGTTGTCCGGCTTATGCGACACCGACTCAGAGTGAATGTAGTAATCATAGAACTGCTGACTGGTGTACTGCACGCGCTCCGCGGCCAGCAGGGCTTCTGTGGTCCATGGGATATCCTGATGGCGCAGGCCAGGCTCGAAATGGAAGTGATGCTGGCGGATAAAGTCGTGACGATAAATATTAAGCCAGGTGACGTGCAGAAACTTCCGCGAGTCCAGGGCCTGCTTAAGCCAGACATGGCCCGGCAGCACATCCGTCGAGGGCAGACGATCCAGTGGGAAGATCGGGTGGCTCTCGCGGCGCTTTTCGTACACATAGGTGCCGTTGCAGGTAGCGATATCGAGATGTTCTTTCTCGGCCATCTCCAGCAGCGTGCGATACATGCCCGGATAGAGTTTGTCGTCGATATCCGGAAACGCGAGATATTTGCCGCTGGCGGCGGCGAGGCCGGTATTGCGCGCGACCGAGACGCCCTGGTTTTCCTGCTCCAGCACCTGGACGTTCTGCAGCCGCTCCTGCCATTCGGCGATCACCGCCAGGCTGTTGTCTGTCGAACCATCGTTCACCAGGATCAGTTCATAGCTGTCCAGCTGCTGCTGTTCAATGCACTCAAAGAATTGCGCTAGAAATTTCTCACCGTTGTAGACGGCAGCCACGATGCTCAATAAAGGCGTTTGACTCATAAAT
This sequence comes from Klebsiella sp. 10, assembly GCF_018223925.1. Classification (NCBI taxonomy): domain Bacteria; kingdom Pseudomonadati; phylum Pseudomonadota; class Gammaproteobacteria; order Enterobacterales; family Enterobacteriaceae; genus Klebsiella; species Klebsiella sp. 10. The sequence continues at coordinate 308,397 of NZ_JAGRRB010000005.1, read as the reverse complement.
CTTCGATCCTGGTTAACTAACGGCGTCAGGTGCGCTGCAGCTGACGGTACTGCTGACAAATGGATACGACGCTGAATTTTTCCAGCGCGGCATCGTCGATGGCCGGCGGGTTATGGTAAATGCTTTGCATCGTCTGAGCCAGCGCCGGACTGGTGAGATCCGCCAGACCGCGGGCAAGTTCGCCGGTGAGGATCTCGGTGACGCCGCCGGGGCAGCGGGTGCTGGCGACAGGAATATGTAACAGCAGCGCCTCCACCACCACATTGCCGAATCCTTCGCTATCGGAGCTCAAAACCAGCATCCGTGCGCCTTTGATCCACGGTAAGGGGTTTTTCTGAAAGCCTTTGAACCACACCCGATCGTCAATGTGCAGCGTTTTTGCCAGCTGGCGCAGGCGCTGCTCTTGCTCCGGTTTTCCCTGGCCTAGCAGCACCAGCGGTGCGTCGATGCCGCTCTGCGCATAGGCTTCAAGCAGGCGGTCATGGCGTTTGCCCGGATGGAAGCGACCGACGTGAATCAGGTAGTCACCGTCCGGGCGCTCGCTATCGGCTTCCGCCTCGGCGCGCAGGGCAGTGATATCGAAGGGATTGTAGATGGTTTTCAGCTGTGCCGGGCGCAGGGCAAACTCTTCCACCAGATCTCGCCCCACCGCGTCGGAAACCGTCACCACGTTGCGACCCTGATAAATTCGCTTAATTTTCTGCTGCTTCATCCAGCGGTCAAAGCCGGTGCGGTGCCCGAGATAGGAGGCAGAGAATACGCCGTGCAGACAGAACCAGACGTTACGCTCGCGCAGCGCCCGGCTGCGGGCGACGATGCGGTCGGTTTTGTGCAGGTTGGAGAGCACAAGGTCAAATTGCCCCTGCTGTTCGGCCCGCACGACTGCGGCATCCAGCTGGCGGGCGCGGCGGGACAGCTCGGTCAGCTTGCGCCACGGTTTACGGCAGCGATCGGCAACTACCTGGTAGTCGAGCCCCTCGGGCAATGGGTACTCGCAGACATCGCGCAGCGAAATGAGCGACACCCGATCGCCGTCGCGCAGGAACTGTGCCGCCAGGGTCAGGACCACTTTTTCCGCGCCGCCGCCGGGTAAACCGTCAATCACAAATAAGATGCGCATCGTTAATTCACCAGATCCTGATAAAGAGAAAGCAGCTGGGTTGAGAGTCGCTCGCTGGTGCAGGCCATAATGCGCTCGCGGGCGTGACCGCCTTCCGCGGAGCTCAGCGCGCGCGCGGGCAGGGCCATTACCGCCTGCTGTAGCGCCGGGATATCCAGAGCGTCGCAGACGTAACCGTTGTGGCCGTCGACGATAAACTCCGCCCCGCCGCAGCCGGTAGTGGTGATCACCGGCAGACCGCAGGCCATTGCCTCGAGGATGACGTTGGGGAACGGATCGTAGAGGGTCGGCAGCAGCAGACCATCGGCCATTTGATAGAAGGGCAATGTCTCCGACTGCATGCCGAAGAAGCGCACCCGCGCTTCACAGTTCAGGCTCTTCGCCAGCGCCTGATAGCGAGGCTGATCCTTATCTTTGCCGACCACCAGCAGGTAGCGATCGGTAGGGGCGATGGCGCGAATCGCCGCCGCCAGCCCTTTACGTTCAAAGCCGGAGCCGACGTAGATCAGGCAGGTCGCCTGCAGCGGCAGCTGCCATTTGGCGCGTAAGGCGGCAAAGGTCTCTTCGTCTGGCGGCAGGAAGCGCTGGTTGTCAATGGCGTTGTAAATAACGTGGATCTTCTCCGCCGGCAGGCCAAAGTCTTCGATAATCTCGCGCTTGATCATCTCGGCGTTGCAGATCACCCCGCGCAGGTGTGAGTCTTCATACATCTCGCGTTCCGCCTGCATGACGTAGCGGTGGTAACGGTCGGCGAACAGCAGGCGGCTTTTCCAGGCCGGTAAAATGCGCGAGCGCTGCTGCAGCCAGCGGCGATGAACGCCATCGCCAGCGCGGTAGAGATCGCAGCCGGGAATACGTTCATGGCTCTGCACCAGGTCGAAGGACTCGCGCTGCCAGAGCGCGCGCGCGGCGTTGGCAAAGCCGCGCTCGCGGCTGATGCGCCCCCATTTACGTGGGTTACAGATATGGATCTGCCAGTCCGGTTTCACCGGCCCCTGCCATTCGCGGGTGATGACGTTCAGTTGCAGATGACTGCTGTCGAGGGCTTCCAGCGCGCGGGAGACAAACCGTTCTGCGCCGCCGTCCGGGCGGTACTTCTGCCGCACCAGAGCCAGCCTGAATTTACTCATGCCAGTACCTTTTTCGCCGCCGCGATCACGGCGTCGGTAGGAATTAAATCAAGATAACGTTCGTCGGTGTTGGTGTTGATAGCGTCCGGATCGGGCAGCGGACCGAAGTCGCCGGCCCAGATCACCTCGCCTTTCGCCTGCCACGGACGCCAGAAGGTCAGCTTCGAGGGGCCGAACAGGGCGACCAGCGGAGTGCCAAGGGCTGCAGCCATATGCATCGGCACCGAGTCGACGCCGATAAACAACCGGGCATGATCGATCACCGCCGCCAGCTGGCGCAGCGTTAACTGGCCGGCTAAAGAGTGTAGTCGCGCCTGCGGGCAGCCGGCGATGATGGTATCCACCATCTTCTTCTCTCTAGCATCGGGGCCGGAGGTGAGCACCACCGCGTATCCTTCGGCGGACAGCGCGTTGATCAGGGCGCTCATCCGATCTTCGCGCCAGCATTTAAAGAACCAGCGCGACGTCGGCTGGATGACGATGTAGTGTTCCCGGAAGTCCTCCGGCAGCAGGGCGCGGCTGGCGGCCCAGTCTGCTTCGCTGTAGCCCATCCGCGCCGGCGCATCGTTCAACTGGAGACCGAGCGGAGCGAGAATAGAGAGATTCTGCTGTACCGTATGCAGCTGGTTGTGCTGTTGGGTGGAGGCCAGCGCGGTGTGGCAATAGCGCCAGACCGGGTGGCGGCGCTTCGGAAAATCAAAACCAATCCGCGTCGCGGCGCCGGTCAGTTTGCTGATAACCGCGCTCGGCCACTGGTCGGCCAGGTTAAGCACCATATCGTACCGCTGCTGGCGCAGCGTCTGAATGAGCTGCCATTGCATCTTCAGCTGATACCTTTTTCCCTGCTTTTTCCAGCGGCGATCGAGACCATAAATATGGTGGATATCGGGGTTGGCTGCGAGCATATCCCGGGTCTCTTCATACAACAGGACATCCACGCTGGCGGCGGGGTACTGCTGTTTCAGCGCGTGAATAAGCGGGGTGATCAGCAGCATGTCGCCATGATGGCGCAGCTTAATGACCAGGATCCGCGCCGGGTTCAACGGGCCGCGGGAGAGGGTTTCAGGCGTCATACTCTGTTCTTCATCCAGGATAAGGGTTCCGATTCTAGGGGATCAGACAGATTGAGAGAAGCGTTGTATTGCTCTACCATGACCCGATACGTATGGCCTGAGGACGTTTTCGTGCACAATCCCGCATTTCTCATTACGATTGATACAGAGGGCGATAACCTCTGGCAAAAACATGACAGCATCACCACCGAGAATGCGCGTTATCTTCCGCGTTTTCAGCAGCTTTGCGAAAAGTATGGCTTTAAACCGGTCTATTTGACCAACTATGAAATGGCCATCGACCCCTTTTATATCGAATTCGCCAGAGACGTGATTGCCCGCGGCACCGCGGAAGTCGGCATGCATCTGCATGCGTGGAACAGCCCGCCGACCGAGCCGCTGACTGCAGATGACTGGCGCCATAAGCCTTATCTTATTGAATACAGCGACGCTATGATGCGTGAGAAGGTCGACTATATGACGCGTCTGCTGGAGGATACCTTCCAGACCAAAATGGTTAGCCATCGCGCCGGGCGCTGGGCTTTTGACGAGCGCTATGCGCGTCTGCTGGTGGAATACGGGTATCAGGTGGATTGCTCGGTGACCCCGCGGGTGAACTGGAAGACCGCCAAGGGGGCGCCGCAGGGCGATGGCGGGACCGATTATCGCCGCTTTCCGCAGCATGCCTATTTCCTCGATGAAAATGACATCAGCCGCGAGGGCCACTCGCCGCTGCTGGAAGTGCCGATGAGCATCCAGTACAAGCACTCAGCGTGGATGAACAGCGTGAAGCAGGGCTACGACCGCCTGCGCGGCAAAGTGCGATCCCCCTCCGTACACTGGCTGCGACCGATGGGCGGCAATGTGGAGACGATGAAAAAAGTCGTCGAACAAACGTTGACGCAGGGCAATGACTACGTGGAATATATGCTCCACTCTTCAGAGTATATGCCCGGCGGCAGCCCCACGTTCCAGAATGAACGGGATATTGAGCGTTTATACGCTGACCTCGAAGCCTTTTTTAGCTGGCTGGCGCCGCAGGTGAAGGGCATGACGCTGGCAGAATATTACCAGCGGAAAATTACACAGCGCTAACACAGCTCAAGGTACCGTATGCGTATCCTTAAACAATTAACGCGGAAAAAGAATGCTTTTTTCCGCGGCATTAAATTTAATTTAATTAACTATCGATACAGAAATAAGCCGGCGCGTAAAGCCTTCGACCCAGCGGCTGTGCGCCGCGTGCTGCTATTGCGTCTGGATGATAAAGTCGGTGATATGGTGGTCACGACCGGCTGCGCCAGAATACTGGCCGAACGGGGATATCAGGTTTCGGTGTTAACCGGACCAATATGCAGCGAAATATTAGCAGGCTCAGAATTCATTCAGCAAGTATATTTATATCGGCCCCGCATGTCCTTAAATACGTTGCGGGCGGCGGGTTTTGATGCGGTTATCGATTTTGATGACGTGACCAACTATGAACGCTTTAAATTACTCGCCGATTTACGGGCGACCAGCGTGATTGGTTTTAATAAAGAGCCCTATAAACTTTACGATCACTCAATCGCTTTTTTTGACGGCAACAGCCATATTTCCCTGCGCTATAAGCAGGTGGTGAAGCTGTTTGGCATCGTTGACGACCGCCCGTATCACTATCATCTCCCCGGCTGCCGCCATGAGCGGGAGAAAGTGGCCCGCTTGCTTTCTCAGGCCGGAGAGGTCGAACTGCGTATCGCCATTAACCCTTTTACCGCCTCCGAGGATAAAGACTTCTGTCGTCACCAGGTGGCGACCCTGGTCGAGCGGCTACATGCTCTGCCTTACCGGGTCTGTATCGTGATGGTGGGGCGCACTGAAAAAATCCGCCAGTTGGGGCTGGATATGGCGCTGTACATCGCCGACAGCACCATCAACTCCGCCGTAGAAGTGATCCGCAGCTGTGATTTAGTCATTACGCCGGACACCTCGATCGTGCATATTGCCCGGGCTTTCGATAAGCCGATGGTGGCGGTCTATAACAAACGCAAACTCAAGAATACCGGGCTGCCCGGCTATCACATCTGGGCGCCGGGCTATGACAAGGCGAAGCAGATAGTCTGTGAAGAAGCGAATGTCGCCGATGTGGCGATTGAGTCGGTGTGGCCCGTGATTAAAGAGCAGGCCGACCGGCTGGTCGCCGCCCGCAGTTAATTTAAAAAGTTAATATAAAAAGGGCCGCTGACGGCCCTTTTTGTTAGCGTTTTTCCGCCAACCCTTTGCTGAGCGCAATGCCCAGCGGCAGCCAGAACAGCACCCAGGTTTCCCGGGGATTGCTGATGATAAACATCCCCTGCGAGGCCATAAACACCAGCGCGTAAAACAGGATCGCCAGACTGTAGCGGCTGTCGGTATGGCGCTTGCGCCACGCCTGCCATAGCCCGCAGGCAATGATCGCCAACAGCAGCAGTAACCCCACGATGCCGCCTTTCAGCAGGGCGCCCATATACACACTGTGGGTGGTGGTGATGTGCTCGCCGCTGTAGTTGATGAAATCCAGTTCATAGCTGAAACCGCGCCCCAGCCACGGCTGGCTGGCCATCTCCGACAGCGTATGGTGCCAGATGCTCAGGCGCAGCCCGCTTTGGGTGCCCAGCTCCTCGAAACGGGCGAGCAGCATGTCGCCCACCGGCGTCATGACCAAAAGCAGCGCTACCAGCACGGCCAGCGCCGCGGCGATCAGCAGGTTGCGGCGGGTGAAGACGTGCAGGTGCAGCGTACAGCCGACCGCCAGCACCAGGGCGATGATCGGCCCGCGGCTTTGGGTGAGCAGCAGCATCACCAGCATGATGACCACCGGCAGATAGAGCCAGTGGCTGGCTTTTTCTTTCAGTAGCATGCCGCAGATTAAAATGCCGATGCCGCAGTAACCGGCAAGGTCGATAACGTTCGTTGGTCCGGGGTTCTCGGGGGAGACCGCTCGTTCGGTGAGAACCAGCGTATGGTCGATAATCAGCGTCCACAGGGAGAGCACGGTGATCCCGCCGACCACCGCCAGCATCGCCAGTCGGCGGGTTCGTCCGTCCCTGAGCAGCATCGTCATCAGCAACAGATACCCGGTCAGATACACGCCGTGGGTGATCGGCGAGTCAATATGCTGCGGCGTATGGCCCCACACATTACTGAGGGCGTAATAGATAAAGAAAGCCGCCAGCAGCGTCCAGGTCTGCCACTGCTCGCGTAACACCCCGGCCAGCGCCTGGCGGTTTTCCAGGCGTACCAGCGACAGCAATAGCAGCAGGATCGATAAATGCAGCAGATTATTGGTCCGGGTGGACATGCAAAAAATCGCGCTGAAAAATAAAAACAAAGGAAAGACAATCGAGTAACCCTGTCTGGCGAAGTTACTCACTTTTAAAGTACTCATTAAACGCAACCTTTTCGAAGATAGTATCTGGCACAGCGCTTTCTGGGGAAAAATTAATCACCCGAATCTGGCGTTGCTGCAGTACCTGCGCGGCATGCGCAAAGGAGGGCATGACGAGGGTATCCACTTTTGTTGCCAGGTAAGAAGGCAATTTTTCTTGTTGTGTTTCGTAGAATCGCGGCTGGTTAAAGTTGGTCATATCCAGGCCGCTCACCAGGATAGTATTGAAGCCCAGCCAGGCGAGAATTTGCAGCGCCCAGTAGACCACCGTGCCGGCATCAAAGATGCCCTGGCGAATATCGGTGCTAAAACAGATATCCGGGCGCTGAGGATGAAAGCACATCGCCGCATTCTGCTGGTAAGTGCGCTTTATCGCTTCGCTGGCGACTTTCGGCTGGTAAATCTTATAGCAACCGTCCTCAATCAACGCCAAACGGCAGCGCAGCGCGTCCCCATAGCGATCGACGATTTTGGCGATCCCGTGCATGGTGGTGAACAGCAAAATATCCGGCTGGCTGACAATGGCGCGGATAATGTCCGGCTTCTTATCGAAAAATTCCATGTCGACGATGGTATAGAGCGAAAAGTGCAGCCGGTCGGCAAGATGCCAGGCGCCATTGACGCCCATCACCGGGATCGTTTTCGACAACAGGGAAAAATCGATATTGCGGGTTGAGGGGCCGGTGGCGGTCAGCAGGACTTCGCCCTGCATACTGTTTTTCAGCGCGCTCAGGCTGACCAGCGGCACCGTTTTCCCTTTATAGCGTAACGCGCTGATTTCGCCGCTTGGCGCGCGCGTAATACGGGTAAAAGGCCACAGATTTTCATTGTGGCGATACGCGCGAGGGCGCGTATAGCGGTAGATCTGCTTAAACAGGGATCCCATCAGAGCAGCCCCTGATTTTGCAGGAGAAGATGAATCCGGCTGGCCGCAATATCGCCGGTGCTGGCGCTGTTTTCCGGCCGCACGATATGCTGGTTTTTACCGTATCCGCCAATCAGCCCCGGGTCGGTCGGGCCGTAGAGCGTAAAGTTCGGTTTATCCAGCGCGGCGGTCAGATGGCTCAGCCCGGTATCGACCGAGACGACGGCCCGGGCGCCGGCCAGAACCTGCGCCACCTGCTCAAGGCTCATGCGCGGCAGCACTTCGACATACTCCCGGCCTTCCGCCAGCCGCTTCGCCCGCGCCTCTTCGTGCGGGGCCCCCCACGGCAGCTTAATGTGGACGCCGCTGTCGGCCAGCAGATCGAGAAGCTCCTGCCAGCGGGTTTCCGGCCAGTGCTTATCGTCGCGGGTGGTGGCGTGCAGAAACACCAGATAGGGCGCGGCAGCGCTAGCCTCGTGCTGCAGGAAATGGCGCGCAATGGCGTAATCCCCCTGGGTCTGGGGTTTCGCGTAGCCAAGGCTTTTGGCGAACAGCTCACGGGTACGCTCCACCGCGTGCTGCTGTTTCGCGATATGGTGGCGGCGGTTGTAAAACAGGCTCGCCAGCGGCTCGCGGGCCGTTTGCCAGTCCATACCGTGCTTGACGCCGTGCGCCAGGCGAGTAACCAGCGCGGCGCTTTTTACCAGCCCTTGGGCATCGATGATGGCGTCATACTTTACCGCCTGAACGGCCTCGCGAAAGGCTTGACGCTCGGCTTTGATCGGCGCGGAAAACCAGGCTTTGCGCCAGCGGCGGATCGCCACCGGGATCACCCGCTCGACGCTTTCATGCCAGGAGGGGATCTGCGCGAAACCCTCTTCAACCACCCAGTCGAAGCGGATGCCGGGGATAGCCTGCGCGGCGTCGGTTAGCGCGGGCAGCGTGTGCAGCACGTCGCCCATGGAGGAGGTTTTAACGATCAATACCCGCATCCGTTACGCTTCCTCGTGCTCGGTTTTTTCCGCTAATAGTTCGTTCAGCTCTTGCAGGACGCGTTCTGGGGTGATGTCGATCAGGCTCTGATGATAGCCTTCGGCGGCATCGCCTTTGCGCACCTTGTGGTAGCCGGTAATCAGACGGATAACCCGCGCTTTATGCGACAGCGGCGGGGTAAAGTCCGGACTGCTCGGGCCATACAGCGCCACCAGCGGGCGGTCCAGCGCTGCGGCGACGTGCATCAGCCCCGAATCGTTAGTCACTACAGCTTTACAGGCGGCGATCAGAATGACCGCCTGCTCCAGCTGGGTTTCACCCGCCAGATTACGGCACCAGGCCTGCTGCTCGCTGCTGAGGGCGGCGATGATCTCTTTGCCGGCCTCGTTATCTTTCGCCGAGCCGAAAAGCGCAATCTGATAGCCATCGTCGATAAGCTTTTTCGCCAGCGCAGCATAGTGATAGTGCGGCCAGCGTTTGGCCGGGCCGAACTCCGCGCCGGGGCAGAAGCCGACGATCGGCCGATCGTTGGACAGGTTAAAGGCGCTGCAGGCCTGCGACTTTTCCCCTTCGTTGACCTGCAGCTGCGGCCACAGCAGCGGCTGCGGCAGATCTTTGGCGCAGCGCATCACGCCGTTGTCGTAGGCCAGCGCCACGTAGCGTTCTACCATCAGCGGCCAGGCGTCTTTGTCCAGCACCCGGGCGTCGTTGAGCAGTCCGTAGCGCATCTCGCCGCGCCAGCCGGTGCGCAGCGGGATATTGGCAAAGAAAGGGACTAATGCCGATTTAAACGAGTTCGGCAGCACGTAAGCGCGATCGTAGCGACGTTCGCGCAGGCTGTGGCCGAGCTTACGGCGTTCGCCGATAGCCAGCGCGCCGTGACCCAGCGGCATCGGGATCGCTTCGTTCACTTCCGGCATGCGCGAAAGCAACGGACGGCACCAGGCTGGCGCCATCACGTCGATAATCGCCTGGGGATAGCGCGCCCTGAGCGTACGATAAAGACTTTGCGACATCATCATGTCGCCCACCCAAGACGGGCCTACCACCAATATTTTCATGCTTGTTTCTTACGCGTCGCGGTTTAGCCAGGCCATATATTCCGTTACGCCTTCGGCAACGGTTTTGAACGGTTTGTCATAGCCCGCTTTGCGCAGGTTAGTCAGATCCGCCTGAGTGAACGCCTGGTAGCGGCCTTTCAGTTTGTCCGGGAACGGGATGTACTCGATGCTGCCTTTTTTGTGGTATGCCAGGGTCGCATCGGCGACGGCCTGGAAGGATTCCGCACGGCCAGTGCCGAGGTTGAAGATGCCGGAAACGCCGTTTTCCCAGAACCACAGGTTGACGTCAGCCACGTCGCCCACGTAGACGAAGTCGCGCTTGAAGCCGTCGCTGCCTTCAAACAGTTTCGGGCTTTCGCCATTATTCAGCTGGGTATTGAGGTGGAAAGCGACGCTCGCCATACTGCCTTTGTGGCCTTCGCGCGGCCCGTAGACGTTGAAGTAGCGGAAGCCGACGATCTGCGAATTGGCTTCCGGCAGGATCTGGCGGACGTATTCGTCGAACAGGAATTTGGAGTAGCCATAAACGTTCAGCGGCTGTTCGTACTCGCGGGACTCGATGAAGTCGCTGGTGCGTCCGCCATAGGTGGCCGCGGAGGAGGCGTACAGGAACGGGATTTCGCGCTCCAGGCAGTAGTGCAGCAGCTCTTTGGAGTACTGATAGTTGTTGTCCATCATGTACTTGCCATCCCACTCGGTAGTGGAAGAGCACGCGCCTTCGTGGAAGATTGCTTCGATTTCACCGAACTCTTCACCCGCCATAATCTGGATCAGAAAGTCTTCTTTATCCATGTAGTCAGCGATGTTCAGGTCAACCAGGTTTACAAACTTGGTGCCGTCTTTCAGATTGTCGACAACCAGAATGTCGGTGATGCCTTTGTCATTCAGCGCTTTAACGATGTTGCTGCCGATAAAGCCTGCGCCGCCGGTAACGATGATCATAACTGTACCTTTGAAGTTGAGAGCCCGGAGACAATCCGGACATGAATGCTCTTATCATATCACCACATGAGCAAGCCTACAGCCATTCGCAGAATAAGGTGCTGGGCTGACGTGATTTATGCTGCAAATAATTCATTCAGGCCTGCATCATCTCGTATCAGCGTATAGCTTTGGGTAATATGTGCCAAATTTTGCCGAATCTGGAGAGTTGCAATGCGTGGTGATTTCTACAAACAGTTAACTAGCAATCTGGAGACCGCTCGGGCCGAAGGGTTGTTCAAAGAAGAGCGCATCATCACCTCGGCGCAGCAGGCGGACATTACCGTCGGCGACAGCCACGTGATTAACTTCTGCGCCAATAACTATCTGGGTCTGGCGAACCACCCGGAACTGATTGCCGCGGCGAAATCCGGCATGGACAGCCACGGTTTCGGGATGGCCTCGGTACGCTTCATCTGCGGCACCCAGGATACGCATAAGCAGCTGGAGAAGAAGCTGGCCGATTTCCTCGGTATGGAAGACGCGATCCTCTACTCCTCCTGCTTCGACGCCAACGGCGGCCTGTTTGAAACGCTGCTCGGCCCGGAAGACGCCATTATCTCCGACGCCCTGAACCATGCCTCGATCATCGACGGCGTGCGTCTGTGTAAAGCGAAGCGCTTCCGCTATGCCAACAACGATATGCAAGAGCTGGAGGCGCGTCTGAAAGAAGCTCGCGAGGCCGGCGCGCGTCACGTGCTGATCGCCACCGACGGCGTGTTCTCGATGGATGGCGTGATCGCCAACCTGCAAGGCGTTTGCGACCTGGCGGATAAATACGATGCGCTGGTGATGGTCGATGACTCCCACGCCGTCGGCTTCGTCGGCGAAAACGGCCGCGGCTCCCACGAATACTGCGATGTGATGGGGCGCGTCGATATCATCACCGGCACGTTGGGTAAAGCGCTGGGCGGCGCCTCCGGCGGCTACACCGCCGCGCGCAAAGAGGTGGTTGAGTGGCTGCGCCAGCGCTCCCGTCCGTATCTGTTCTCCAACTCTCTGGCGCCGGCCATCGTGGCCGCCTCCATCAAAGTGCTGGAGATGGTTGAAGAGGGGGCAGACCTGCGCGATCGCCTGTGGGCTAACGCGCGTCTGTTCCGCGAAAAAATGACCGCGGCAGGCTTCACGCTGGCCGGCGCCGACCACGCCATCATTCCGGTGATGCTGGGCGAGGCGGTGGTGGCGCAGAACTTTGCCCGCGAGCTGCAGAAAGAAGGGATCTATGTCACCGGCTTCTTCTATCCGGTGGTACCGAAAGGCCAGGCGCGTATTCGCACCCAGATGTCGGCGGCGCATACCCCTGAACAAATTGAGCGTGCGGTGGAAGCCTTTACCCGCATCGGCAAACAACTGGGCGTCATCGCCTAATAAGGGTATGAGATGAAAGCGTTATCCAAACTGAAAGCGGAAGAAGGCATCTGGATGACCGACGTACCGGAACCGGAAGTCGGCCATAACGATCTGCTGATTAAAATCCGCAAGACCGCCATTTGCGGGACCGACGTGCACATCTACAACTGGGATGAGTGGTCGCAGAAGACCATTCCGGTGCCGATGGTGGTCGGTCACGAATATGTCGGCGAAGTGGTGGGGATTGGTCAGGAAGTGCGCGGCTTTAAGATTGGCGACCGCGTCTCCGGCGAAGGGCATATCACCTGCGGCCACTGCCGTAACTGCCGCGCGGGCCGCACCCATCTGTGCCGCAACACCATCGGCGTGGGCGTCAACCGCCCGGGCTGCTTTGCTGAGTATCTGGTGATCCCGGCCTTTAACGCCTTTAAAATCCCCGACAATATCTCTGATGACCTGGCGTCTATCTTCGACCCGTTCGGCAACGCGGTGCACACCGCGCTCTCCTTCGATCTGGTCGGGGAAGACGTGCTGGTTTCCGGCGCCGGTCCGATCGGCGTGATGGCGGCGGCGGTAGCGAAACACGTCGGCGCGCGTAACGTGGTGATCACCGACGTCAACGAGTACCGTCTTGAGCTGGCGCGCAAAATGGGCGTTACCCGCGCGGTGAACGTGGCCAAAGAGAACCTTAATGACGTGATGGCCGAGCTGGGGATGACCGAAGGTTTCGATGTGGGTCTGGAGATGTCCGGCGCGCCGCCGGCGTTTCGCAGCATGCTGGATACCATGAACCACGGCGGCCGTATCGCGATGCTGGGTATCCCGCCGTCGGATATGTCCATCGACTGGACCAAGGTCATCTTCAAAGGGCTGTTTATCAAAGGTATCTATGGTCGCGAAATGTTCGAAACCTGGTACAAGATGGCGGCGCTGATCCAGTCTGGTCTGGATCTCTCACCGATCATCACCCACCGCTTCGGCATTGATGACTTCCAGAAAGGTTTTGACGCGATGCGCTCCGGCCAGTCCGGTAAAGTGGTTTTGAGCTGGGACTAACCCCCCATGCTGGCGTAAAAATCAGCAAAAAAGGCGCCTGCGGGCGCCTTAATTTAGATTTGGATAACATTTTTAGCCTGCTTAATATTAAGCGCACAATTTCTACATCGATTTTACGGTTATTCGCTTATACAGTGTGTTTAGTCGCAGTTTAACTTTGTAACTATCATGCTTAAACTCTCCGTATGCTTACTGACCTGTAACTCTGCGCGCCTGCTGATGGAGGTGCTGCCGCCTCTGCTGAAGGTGGCCGATGAATGTATCGTCGTCGACTCCGGCAGTACCGACGAAACCGTCGCTATTTGCCAGCAGTTTGGTCTCACCGTCCATCACCATGCCTATAAAGCCCACGGCGCGCAGATGAACTATGCCATCGGGCTGGCCAGCCATGACTGGGTGCTGTGCATGGACAGCGACGAAATTCTTGATAATGACGTGGTGGCGGCCATTCAGGCGCTAAAAGCGGGGGAGGAGCCTGACCCGACCTGCGCCTGGCGTCTGCCGCGCTACTGGTTTGTGCTAGGCAAACAGGTACGGACTATCTACCCCATTTCCTCACCGGATTATCCGGTGCGCCTCTTTAACCGCCAGCAGGCGCGGTTTAACGATCGGCCGGTGGATGACCAGGTGGTCGGACACGCGAGCTCCGTCAGGCTGCCGGGCTTCGTTCGCCACGATACCTTTTATTCGCTGCATGAAGTGTTTAATAAGCTGAACAGCTATACCACCCGGCTGGTGAAGTACCAGCAGATCAAACCTTCGCTGACGCGGGGGATCATCAGCGCCATTGGCGCTTTCTTTAAGTGGTATCTGTTTAGCGGAGCGTGGCGCTATGGCAAGGTCGGCGTGGTGACCGGCCTGTACGCGACGTTTTACAGCTTTCTGAAATATTTTAAGGCGTGGTACGCCCACGAAGATAACCAGGCGCCCGTCGCGCAAAAGCGAACGGACCCCTGAGTGGTCTAGTTGCCGGGATTGTCCCAGCCCTGCCATTTGAGGCGATAGTACTGGATCAGCGCGCTCTGGCTGATGCTATCGCTGAGGATAGTGAAGAAGCGGCTGGAGTTCACAGGCTCCAGCGGGCGCTTCGGTTTGCAAGACTTCACGCCATGGAACGGATTACGCGGCTTCTGCTGCGTTTGTTGCGCGGGCGGCTGGGCGTAGTTTGGCGTCGAGTTGTCGACCTGCGGCTCGTTCAGCAGGCTGCTCGGGCGCACCAGCGTGATATCCGGCGGCAGGTTATAGACCATCTGCTGCAGCACCCGCACCGTCGTCGGATGCGGATGGCCAATGGCTATCGCCGAACCGTTGCGCCGCGCCAGGGCGATGGCGCGATTGAACTGGTTGCGGATATCGGCTTCATTCTGCGTATCGTCGAGAAACACCTTGCGCTTAATCACCTTCACGCCGGTACCCTGCGCGGCGCGCATGGCCTGGGTGTTGCCGATGGTGACGCTGTCGAGAAAATAGAGATTGTAGCGCTCCAGGGCCTGCATCACCTTCTGCATGCCAAACAGGTTGGAGGTCATCGCGCTGCCCATATGGTTATTCAGCCCGACGGCGTAAGGGACTTTGCCGTAAGCCTCGCGAATAATGCGCTCGATCTCCTCGCTGCTCATTTCGGGACGCAGGGTGTCTTTTTCCAGCGGCTGTTTGCTGAGCGGCGCCATTGGCAGGTGGATGAGCACTTCATGGCCCTGATTATGCGCTTTAGTGGCCATTTCCCGGGCGTGCGGCGCGTTCGGCAGCACGGCGACGGAGATAGTTGCCGGCAGCGCCAGCACCTGATTCTCGGTCTGCGGGCGGTAGCCAAAATCGTCAATAACGATGGAGAGTTTGCCAGCGAACGCTGGCGCCGCCAGAGCCAGCGAACCGGCTACGGCAAGAGCAATTGCGCGAAATTGAAGCAAAACTTATCTTCCCAACCACGGCTGTGGATTGACCGCCTGACCCTGGCGGCGAATTTCGAAATAGAGCGACGGACGGCCCTGACCGCCGCTGCTGCCTACGAGCGCGATAGGCTGGCCGGCACGCACCTGGGTACCAACGCTGACCAGCGCGCTTTGGTTATAGCCATACAGGCTCATGTCGCCTTTGCCATGTTCGACCACCACCACCAGACCATAGCCCTGCAGCCAGTCGGCCAGAATGACCCGACCATCGGCAATGGCTCTGACTTCGGTGCCTTCAGACGCGGCGATAACCATCCCTTTCCAACGTAGTTCACCTTGCAGCTGTTCGCCATATCGATGAAGGAGCGGACCGCGAACCGGCCAGAACGCCTGACCGCGCGGCGAGCCCAGCCCGCCGGTGCGTGACATCAGCGAACGCTCACTTTCCGTTGGTTTATAGGTAGTGCCTTTGCGCGATGCTTCCTGCTGGCGGTCGCGCACCGCCTGCGCGTCGCGTGCTTCCCGATCGGCGCGGGCTTTGGCGGCAGCCTCCGCCTGGGCGATACGACCGCGTAGGCGCGATTCGTTAGCCCGTAATTCACTTAATTGTTGCTGACCCTGCTGAATGGAAGACTCCAGGCCGGAAAGGGTCTTTTTCCGTTCGTTACGCGCCTGCTCCAGCTTCGCCTGCTGGGCCTTTTGCTCGTAGACCAGCGTTTGCTGCTGGCTCTGTTTTTCTTCGAGCATCGACTTTTGCACCGCCATCTCTTCGCGCGTTTTCTTCAACTCCGCGATAGTCTCCTGGCGGGCCTGGTTGAAATAGCTGAAATAGACCTGCATCCGCTGATTGCGCTGGCCCTCTTCACCGCTGAGCACCATCTGGATGCCGGTATGCGGCCCCTGGCGGAAAGCGGCATCGAGCTGCGCGGCGAGGTTCCGCTCCTGAGACGCGCGCTGGCGCTCCAGCTTCGCGAGAGCGGCGTTCATCTCGTCAATCTGCTTATTGAGCTGGTTCAGGCTATCCTGGGTTTCGCGCAGTTTGCGGGCCGCGGCGGCGATCGCCTCTTCCTGCGCTTTGAGCTGGGCGAGCAGGCTTGCGCGCTGCTGCTCCTGTTGCTTAATCGCCCGCTGCCTGGCGGCGATGTCGGCCTGGATGGACTTTAGCTGATCGCGATCGTCGGCATGCGCAGATGACGCGCACAGCAATACGCCAGCGCTGAGCGCGCTGGCGTAAAGGACGGATCGAACTGCCGCTGCGATCCATGTAGTTGAATACATCGCCTTTCCCCTCATGGGGAAGGATTATTCCACGATGAACAGCGGCTTGCCAGTCATCTCTTGCGGGATTTCCATTCCCATCAGCGACAGCATGGTCGGGGCGATGTCGGAAAGTTTGCCGCCGTTGACCGCTTTGACCGCTTTATTACCGACGTAGATCAGCGGAACCGGCAGATTGGTATGGGCGGTGTGCGCCTGGCCGGTGGCCGGGTCGCGCATCTGCTCGGCGTTGCCGTGGTCGGCGGTGATCAGCAGCTGGCCGCCAACGGATTCCACCGCCTGAGCCACCTGGTCGATGCAGCGATCCAGCGCTTCAACCGCTTTTACGGCAGCTTCCATCACCCCGGTATGGCCAACCATATCGCCGTTCGGGTAGTTACAGATGATGGTGTCGTATTTTCCGCCTTTGATGGCGGCGACCAGTTTCTCGGTCAGCTCGGCGGAGCTCATTTCCGGCTGCAGATCGTAGGTCGCCACTTTCGGCGAGTTAATCAGGATCCGCTCTTCGCCTTTAAACGGCTCTTCTACGCCGCCGTTGAAGAAGAAGGTGACGTGAGCGTATTTTTCAGTTTCGGAGATGCGCAGCTGGGTTTTATCGTGCTTCGCCATCCACTCGCCGAAGGTATTGGCCAGCGAGGCGGGCGGATAGGCGCAGGCGACTTTGATGTCGGCGGCGTATTCGGTGAGCATCACGAAATCGAGATTAACCACTTTCTTACGCGCAAAGCCGTCGAAGTCGGCGTTGACGAAGGCGCGGGTGATTTCACGCGCGCGGTCGGCACGGAAGTTCATGAAGATCAGCGCGTCGCCGTCTTCCATCGCGGCATCGGCCTGGCCGGCGGCGCGGATAACGGTGGCTTTCACGAATTCGTCGTTTTCGTCACGGGCGTAGGCGGCCTGCAGACCCGCGACGGCGGTATCGGCCTGGAATTCGCCTTTGGCCAGGGTCAGCAGATCATAAGCTTGTTCTACGCGATCCCAGCGGTTGTCGCGGTCCATGGCGTAATAGCGGCCGATGAGCGATGCGATGCGACCTTTGCCCAGCGCGGCAAATTTGGCTTCGAATGTCGCCAGCGTTTTTTCCGCACTGCGCGGCGGCGTATCACGGCCGTCGAGGAAGGCGTGCAGGTAGATCTTCTCAGCGCCGCGCTCTGCCGCCAGCTCCACCATCGCCATGATGTGATCTTCGTGGCTGTGGACGCCGCCTGGCGACATCAGGCCCATGATATGTACTGCTTTGCCGGCGGCAACCGCTTTATCGACCGCGGCGGTCAGTACCGGGTTGGCGAAGAAGGTGCGTTCTTTAATTTCCACATCGAGACGGGTCAGGTCCTGATAGACGATACGACCGGCGCCCAGGTTGACGTGGCCTACTTCGGAGTTCCCCATCTGACGGTCCGGCAGGCCGACTTCGAGGCCGGATGCATCGATCAGGGTATGTGGACGTTTGGCCCACAGCGCGTCCATTACCGGCGTTTTAGCGCTATAAATGGCGTTATCCTGTTGGTCTTCGCGATAGCCGTAGCCATCCAGAATCACCAGTACCATAGGTTTTTTAGAAACCGACATTGCGACAACCTCATGCTCAAAGACAGAAATTTTGCGTAATTTTACTACAGCTGAATCGTTTAAATCCCCGTGAAAGATCAAAGAAAGGGAGCGGCCGGGCCGCGCCGGGTCAGCGAGAGCGGCTTTTTTTCGCCACCGCCCGCAGAAAATACATTACATCGCGCTCACTGGCTGTAATTGCCGCAAGGCACAGGTATACTCCTTTCCTGGTTTTTTTCTCACTTAGTCGGGAGTTGTAACCCCCCATGCAAGAAATTATGCAATTCATCGGCCGTCACCCGGTCCTGAGCATCGCGTGGATCGCGCTGCTGGGTGCGGTAGTGTTCACCACCTTCAAGGGGCTGATGTCGAAAGTTAAAGTCATCACCCGTGGTGAAGCGACGCGTCTTATCAATAAAGAAGATGCGGTGGTGGTCGACCTGCGTCAGCGTGACGATTTCCGTAAAGGCCATATTGCCGGCGCTATTAACCTGCTGCCCAGCGATATCAAAGCCAATAACGTCGGCGAGTTGGAAAAACACAAATCGCAACCCATTATTGTGGTAGACGGTTCCGGCATGCAGGCGCAAGAGCCCGCCAGCGCGCTGAACAAAGCCGGGTTTGAAAAAGTCTTTGTACTGAAAGAGGGCATTGCTGGCTGGAGCGGCGAAAACCTCCCTCTGGTACGCGGCAAATAACTTACCTCGCGTGGTGATGCCGCCGCGTTTTCTCCTTCACGTCTGACGTGAAGGGAACACAGGCTGCGGCGTAAAACCCTCAGGGTAACAACAGGAGTGAAGTCATGGCCAATATTGAGATCTACACCAAAGCGACCTGCCCGTTCTGCATCCGCGCGAAAGCGCTGCTGAACAGCAAAGGCGTAACGTTCCATGAGTTGCCGATCGATGGCGATGCCGCGAAGCGTGAGGAGATGATCCAGCGCAGCGGACGGACGACGGTTCCGCAGATTTTTATTGATGCGCAGCACATTGGCGGCTGTGACGACTTGTATGCGCTTGATTCACGTGGTGGACTTGATCCCCTCTTGCGCTAATTTTTGCGCGCTTTCCCTGGCGGAAGCGCGTATTTAAGGACAACACGAAAGGGTTTTACTATGTCAGAACAAAACAGCACCGAAATGACCTTCCAGATCCAGCGTATCTATACCAAAGATATCTCTTTTGAAGCGCCGAACGCGCCGCAAGTTTTCCAGAAAGACTGGCAGCCGGAAGTTAAACTTGATCTGGATACCGCCTCCACCCAGCTGGCTGAAGGCGTTTATGAAGTGGTGCTGCGTGTGACCGTGACCGCTGCGCTGGGCGAAGAAACCGCGTTCCTCTGTGAAGTACAGCAGGGCGGTATTTTCTCCATCGACGGCATCGAAGGCACCCAGATGGCGCACTGCCTCGGCGCATACTGCCCGAACATTCTGTTCCCGTACGCGCGCGAGTGCATCACCAGCCTGGTTTCCCGCGGTACCTTCCCGCAACTTAACCTTGCGCCAGTGAACTTCGACGCGCTGTTCATGAACTATCTGCAGCAGCAGGCTGGCGAAGGTGCTGAACAACATCAGGATGCCTGATGAACGCACTTAATGCTGCAATGACTGTGATCGGTGCCGGCTCTTACGGCACCGCTCTTGCCATCACCCTGGCAAGAAATGGCCACCACGTTGTGCTGTGGGGCCATGACCCGAAACATATCGCGACGCTGCAACACGATCGCTGCAACGCCGCGTTCCTTCCCGATGTGCCTTTCCCGGATACGCTGCATCTTGAGAGCGACCTGGCCACCGCGCTGGCCGCCAGCCGCGACATCCTTGTCGTGGTGCCGAGCCATGTATTCGGTCAGGTGTTACGCCAGATTAAACCGCTGATGCGTTCCGACGCGCGGCTGGTGTGGGCCACCAAAGGCCTGGAGGCCGAAACCGGCCGTCTGCTGCAGGACGTGGCGCGTGAAGCGCTGGGCGATGATATTCCGCTGGCGGTGATCTCGGGGCCAACCTTCGCCAAAGAGCTGGCCGCCGGCCTGCCGACGGCGATTTCGCTGGCGGCCACGGATCCGCAGTTTGCGGAAGACCTTCAGCGCCTACTGCACTGCGGCAAAAGCTTCCGCGTCTACATCAACCCGGACTTTATCGGCGTGCAGCTCGGCGGCGCGGTGAAAAACGTCATTGCCATCGGGGCAGGTATGTCGGACGGCATCGGCTTCGGCGCCAATGCGCGTACGGCGCTGATTACCCGTGGGCTGGTGGAAATGTCCCGCCTCGGCGCGGCGCTGGGCGCCGATCCGGAAACCTTTATGGGCATGGCCGGCCTCGGTGACCTGGTGCTCACCTGCACCGACAACCAGTCCCGTAACCGTCGCTTCGGCATGATGCTCGGCCAGGGTATGGACGTGCAGAGCGCCCAGGACAAGATTGGCCAGGTGGTTGAAGGCTACCGCAATACCAAGGAAGTTCGCGTTCTGGCACAGCGTTTAGGTGTCGAAATGCCAATAACCGAGGAAATTTATCAGGTATTGTATTGCGGAAAAATTGCGCGCGAGGCAGCATTGACCTTATTGGGTCGCGCCCGCAAGGACGAGCGCAGCAGCAATTAGCTTTCCTTTGTCACCTGAATGACCCTGCCAGCGCAGAACTGGCAGGTCATTACTATATCGCCTGGAGTATGCAATGCCGTGTGAAGAACTGGATATCGTCTGGAATAATATTAAAGCCGAAGCCCGGGCTTTGGCTGACTGTGAGCCGATGCTCGCCAGTTTTTACCACGCAACGCTACTCAAGCATGAAAATCTCGGCAGCGCGCTGAGCTATATGCTGGCCAACAAGCTGGCTTCCCCGATTATGCCGGCGATCGCCATTCGCGAAGTGGTGGAAGAGGCCTACGCCGCCGATCCGGAAATGATCGCCTCCGCCGCCTGCGATATTCAGGCGGTGCGCACGCGCGACCCGGCGGTGGATAAATACTCCACGCCGTTGCTCTATCTGAAGGGTTTCCATGCCCTGCAGGCCTATCGTATCGGCCACTGGCTGTGGACTCAGGGGCGACGCGCGCTGGCGATTTTCCTGCAAAATCAGGTCTCCGTCTCTTTCCAGGTGGATATCCACCCGGCGGCGAAAATCGGCCGCGGGATCATGCTCGACCATGCCACCGGCATTGTGGTCGGCGAAACGGCGGTGATTGAAGATGACGTCTCTATTCTGCAGTCGGTCACCCTCGGCGGGACCGGTAAAACCAGCGGCGACCGTCATCCGAAAATTCGCGAAGGCGTAATGATTGGCGCCGGGGCGAAGATCCTCGGCAATATTGAAGTCGGGCGTGGCGCGAAGATTGGCGCCGGTTCGGTGGTATTGCAGCCGGTTCCGCCGCACACCACCGCGGCGGGCGTACCGGCGCGTATCGTCGGCAAGCCGGAGAGCGACAAGCCGGCGATGGATATGGATCAGCATTTCAACGGCATCCACCACACCTTCGAGTACGGCGACGGGATTTGATGTATTGCCATTTGCCGCTGCTAAGCACAGAAATGTAGCCCGGATAAGGCGCAACGCGCCGTAATCCGGGAACCGCTCAGGTTAGCTGCGCAAGACCGCGCCAGGATACCCCAGCTGGCGCCAGGCTTCATACACCACCACCGACACCGCGTTTGACAGGTTCATACTGCGGCTGTCCGGCATCATCGGAATACGGATTTTCTGCTCCGGCGGCAGGGCATCGAGGATGCTGGCCGGCAGACCGCGGGTTTCCGGGCCAAACATCAAGAAATCGCCGTCCTGATAGCTCACTGCGCTGTGCGCAGGCGTGCCTTTGGTGGTCAGGGCGAACAGACGCTGCGGCTGCGCGCTGGCGACAAACGCCGCGTAATCCGCATGGCGCTGCACGGCAGTGAACTCGTGATAGTCCAGTCCGGCGCGTCTCAGGCGTTTATCGTCCCAGGTGAAGCCCATCGGCTCAATGATATGCAGACTGAAGCCCGTGTTGGCGCACAGGCGGATAATATTCCCGGTGTTCGGCGGGATCTCTGGTTCGAATAACACGATGTTCAACATACTGCCCCCTTAATTGCGGGGGGCAGAATAGCAGATATTTGTTGAACCCTCACCCTGAGGGAGAGGGGCGGCGTAAGGGAAAACGTGGAGAACTACGCGGCGTTATTCTGCTTCAGCGCATCGAAGGTCTGCAGCGCTTCGGCGTTCTGCACCAGCGAATCACGGCTGATTTCACGGATGCTTTTCGCCCCGGTGAGGGTCATCGCCACTTTCATCTCTTTCTCGATGAGGTTCAGCAGATTCGCCACGCCCTGCTTACCGTGGGTCGCCAGGGCGTACAGGTAAGCGCGGCCCAGTAGCACGCTGTCGGCGCCCAGAGCGATCATCCGTACCACGTCGAGCCCGTTACGGATGCCGCTGTCGGCGAGAATAGTGATGTCGCCTTTCACCGCGTCGGCAATTGCCGGCAGGGCGCGGGCCGAGGAGAGCACGCCATCGAGCTGGCGGCCGCCGTGGTTGGAGACGACAATGCCGTCAGCGCCGAAGCGCACCGCATCGCGGGCGTCCTCCGGATCGAGGATCCCTTTGATCACCATCGGACCGTCCCAGAAATCGCGGATCCACTCCAGGTCTTTCCATGAAATCGACGGATCGAAGTTATTCGCCAGCCAGCCAATGTAATCCTCAAGCCCGGTCGGTTTGCCGAGATAGGCGGAGATATTGCCCAGATCGTGCGGGCGACCGTTAAGGCCGACGTCCCACGCCCACTGCGGATGGGTGACGGCCTGCCAGTAGCGGCGCAGGGCGGCGTTCGGGCCGCTCATGCCTGAATGGGCGTCGCGGTAGCGGGCGCCGGGAGTCGGCATATCGACGGTAAAGACCAGCGTCGAGCAGCCCGCGGCTTTGGCGCGCTCCAGCGCATTGCGCATAAAGCCGCGGTCGCGCAGGACATACAGCTGGAACCACATCGGGCGCTTGATGGTCGGGGCGACCTCTTCGATCGGGCAGACGGAAACGGTAGAGAGGGTGAACGGAATGCCTTTGTCGTCCGCCGCGCCGGCGGCCTGCACTTCGCCGCGGCGGGCGTACATCCCGCACAGCCCGACCGGCGCCAACGCCGTCGGCATCGCCAGCTTCTCGTTGAATAACGTCGTTTCCAGACTCAGGTCCGACATATTGCGCAAAATACGCTGGCGCAAGGCTACATCGGAAAGGTCCTCGACGTTGCGGCGCAGGGTATGTTCGGCGTAGGCGCCGCCGTCAATATAGTGGAACAGAAACGGCGGCAGGATACGCTGTGCGGCGGCGCGATAGTCGCTGGCGGCGGAAATAATCATCACGAGTTCTCCCTGGAATTTTCATTGTGGTCACCGGGCAGGCGGGTAATTCGCGCCTGGCGGGCCTGGTCTTCATCAAAACGTTTGATGGTGGCGTGGACAAAGCCTAAGTGGCCCATCATCGCCTGGCGCGCCGCCTCGGCGTCGCCGGCGACAATCGCCTCCATGACGGCCTGGTGCTGTTCGGTCAGGCGGGCAAACACCGGCGGCACCTGATACATGCGCTGGCGGCTCTGCTTAACGGAGGAGTGCAGCAGGTCGAAAAAGCCGCGCATGGTTTGCAGGAGCACCACGTTATGCGAGGCTTCGGCGATCGCCAGGTGAAAGCGGACATCCGCCTGCGAGGCGATATCCGGGTCTTCACTCTGGGTCGCTTCAAAGCACAGACGAATTTTTTCTTTATCGGCGTCGGTGGCGCGCATCGCCGCGTGCCACGCGGTGCTGGCTTCGATGGCGTGGCGGGCTTCGAGGATATCGAAGCTGTAGTCCGGGTCATCGGCCAGCAGCGTCTTCAGCGGCTGGACGATGTTTTGCTCTGACCACGGCTCATGCTGAAAGCGGACGAAGGTGCCGCCGCCGCGACGGCTCAACAGCACCCCTTCATTGACCAGCATCGCCAGCGCTTCGCGCAGGGAATTGCGTGAGACGCCGAGCTGGGCGGCGAGCTGGCGCTCGGCGGGCAGTCGCATGCCCGCCTCCAGTTGTTGTTCTTCAATCAGCGCCCGGACGCGACGCGCCACGTCGTCGGCCAGGCGTTTAGGCATCACTATCACGGGATCATCCAGGTTAAAACGTAGGCCTGCAGCGTGGTGATCAGCCCCACCATGCAGGTGAAGATCAGGCTGTGTTTGACGGTAAAGCGGAACAGATCCGACTCTTTGCCCACCAGGCCTACCGCGGCGCAGGCGATGGCGATCGACTGCGGGGAAATCATCTTGCCGGTAACGCCGCCGGTGGTATTAGCCGCGACCAGCAGAATATCGGAGACGCCAATCTGCTGCGCCGCCGTTGCCTGCAGCGCGGCGAACAGGGCGTTAGACGAGGTGTCCGAACCGGTCAGGAATACCCCCAGCCAGCCAAGGAACGGCGAGAAGAAGGTAAACGCGTGGCCGGTATGGGCCAGCGCCAGGGCCAGGGTCGACGACAGCCCGGAATAGTTAGAGATAAAGGCGAACGCCAGCACCATGCCGATAGAGTAGATCGGCAGCGCCAGATCCTTCAGCGTCCCGGCGAAGGTGGTCAGCGCATCTTTCGGCTTCATGCGCAGCCAGACGATGGACAGCAGGGCGGCGAACAGAATGGCGGTGCCGGTTGCCGACAGCCAGTCGAATTTATACACCGCGGCGTAGGGCGTCGCGGCGCTAACCACCGGCGGCATACGGGCAACCATTTTGTCGAGGAATGGTACCGAAATATTGATAACGAAGTCATACATCGCGCCGCCAGGAGCGAACAGCGCTTTGAATGGCGGCACGCTCCACAGGGTCACGGTGGCGGTCAGGAACAGGAACGGCGACCAGGCGCGGATCACTTGTCCCGCCGTGTAGCGTGTGCGGGCCAGCGTCATATCCACCTGCGAGGCGCCGAGATCGCCGAAGCGGAAGATGCGTACCGGCTGCCAGCGTTTGAGGAACAGGGTCAGACAGACCAGGGAGACCAGCGACGAGATGATATCCGGCAGCTCCGGGCCAAGGAAGTTAGAGCTGAGGTACTGGGCAATAGCGAACGAACCGCCTGCGACTATCACCGCCGGCCAGGTCTCTTTAATGCCGCGCCAGCCATCCATAATCGCCATGATCCAGAACAGCACGATAATGGTCAGGAACGGCAGCTGGCGGCCCACCATCTGGCCGATGGCGAAGCTATCGATACCGGTCACCTGGCCGGCGACCAGAATCGGGATGCCCATCGCGCCGAAGGCCACCGGCGCGGTGTTGACGATCAGGCACAGGCCAGCCGCATACAGCGGGTTAAACCCGAGACCAACCAGCAGCGCGGCGGTAATCGCGACCGGTGCGCCGAAACCCGCCGCTCCTTCGAGAAAGGCGCCGAACGAGAAGCCGACGATCAGCATCTGCAGGCGCTGGTCCGGCGTAATCGACAGAATCGATGAGCGGATGATGTCGAACTGTCCGGTCTTCACCGAGATTTTATAGACGAAGACCGCGGCGATAATAATCCACGCGATAGGCCACAGGCCGTAGAAGAAGCCGTAGACCACCGAGGCTAAGGCGCGGTCCACCGGCATTTTATAGAACAGTAAGGCAACGACCAGCGCGATTGCGACGGTCCAGGTGGCAGCGATGTAGCCTTTGAGTTTGAGCTTAATCAGCGCAAAAAAGAAAAACAGAATCGGTAGCGATGCGATAAGACTGGATAGCCAGATATTACCGGCGGGATCGTAGTTTTGTTGCCAGAGATTCATGCAGGGTCTCCATCGGGCCGCCAGGAGAGGAGGGCTGAGTCTGCGCTCATTGCCGATCCCACCGAAGGTAAAATTGGCCCGGCCAATTAAGGGTATCAGGGTTGATGACAACGAATGGTTAATCAGATGTTGCTCACAAGCAACGGGTTTGTGATGGGTTTTGACGGATTTGTGAACTGCCAGGGGGTGGATGAAATTATTGGTTGGACCAATCGACCCGGCTGAAGGTAAAAATGTGGGGGAGTGAAGACAGAATAGCCCTCTCCGTACGGAGAGGGCTGGGGATCAAAATTCGCTGCGGGCGAAACCGGTCATCTCTTTCAGACCCATTTCCCGGCCCAGGGCGGTCATCGGATGGACAACCACCAGGCCGCGAACGCTTTTCTTCAGCTTGCCCATATCGGCCTGCTCTTTTTTGGTAATCGCGCGGCGGAACGGCAGGCTCATCAGCTTCTGCGCCTCTTTGCTCAGCTTCTGGCTCTGGACGGAACGCAGACGTTCAATCTCCGTTTCCAGAGTGGCTTTTTCTTTTTCCAGTTCAGCGTATTTATCGGCGGCTTCCACCAGCGACAGCTCGGCCTGCTGGTGGCGGATGGCGTCGAGACGATCGCTCAGACGCTTGATTTCATTCTTTTCGACTTCTTTCATGGTGATTTGATCTGTTAATAAAGGGGCTTCATTCGCCTATAGTATGTGCCGTGACCGCTATTGTTGATAGCTATTTATCAAAAATTCGCCGTTTGTCGCCCGCGGAATGCAATATCATTTATCGCTAATAATTTGAATTTTATTAATATTCCGCCTAATACCCGTTCTAATTTCATTTCTGTGAAGCCTGTCGGCAGATAAGCACGTTTTCCTTAACCCACGCTGGTGAATTGGCTAATGCTTAATCAGATTATTCCCAAAAGGAGGACGTGATGGCAAAGATCGGCGACGGCGTACCACGTTTAATCGACAAAGCGGTTGATTTTATGGCTTCCAGTCAGGCGTTTATGGAGTATTTGAAAAAGTCTCCGCGTCTGCAGCATGTACCGCGAGACATTCCTCAGGATAAGGAAGCGTTGTTCCTGCAGCGTCTGGAATATTATCGTCAGCTTTACCGGCCGACCTGCGACCAGACGGAACCGGAATCAGAGCGTTGATTTCTGAAAGGCTTTTTTTAAGCTGATTCGTGAAATCAGCTCAGTCAGGGACAGCACCATCGTTGAGCGCACCATCTGCTGGTAACGCAGTTTCTGCATTGCCAGCAGTTCGGCATCGCTGTCATCAAATTGCGGCGTTGGCGGCAGGGCGGCGACGCAGTGCAGCTCGCCGAACGGACCGATAATTTCGTCGTCGGTAAAGCTGTACTCATTGCCGTCGTGGTTAAGCTCTTCGCGCAGGGCCATCAGCAGCTCAGCGTCTTCATATTCGGCACGACTTATCACCCCAAGGCCATAAATCAGCTTCAGGCGTACAGAGAGATCGCCGAGCGGCCCGCTGCCCTCCAGCAAGGGCTCGACGGCGTATTTCACCGCGTAGTCGTCTTTACGGAACACCTGAAGCACCAGAATATTGACCGCTTCCGTTAACAGCTCGACGGTGGCGATCAGGAAGCTTCGTACGGTTTTGCCAGCATTCAGACGCTCAAGCACACGGTTTTCAAATGCTTGTGTTTCTTCCATCATTGCCTGCATATCTGACAGGAGTCGTAATGGGCGCGACGTTGGTCGCGCCAGGTTGTGCATCATTTTTCCGCGTTGTAGTCGTTAACGGCCTCCGCGACGACATCACTTGCGGCATCCAGGCCGGAAATCTGCGCCAGCGCGGCCTGCGGCCCCTTGTCGGCGATCAGTGCCGCCAGCTCCTGCGCCTGCGGATCGTCTTCGCTACGGAAATGCATCGCCGCCGCAATCCCTTTCACCAGGTTGCGGTGCGGCAGCCCGTATTCCAGTGTACCCAGCAGCGGCTTAATTAAACGGTCGCCAGCGCTCAGTTTGCGCAGCGGCTGACGGCCAACGCGCTCAACATCGTCTTTCAGGTACGGGTTCTCGAAACGGCCAAGTATTTTCTGGATATAAGCCGCGTGCTTCTGCGGGTCAAAGGCGTAACGTTTGATCAGCACCGCGCCGCTCTCTTCCATCGCGCCCTGCACGACGGCACGAATTTTCTTGTCGAGGATCGCGTCGCGAATCGTCTGATGGCCCGCCAGTTTTCCGAGGTAGGCGGTTATAGCATGCCCGGTGTTCAAGGTGAAGAGCTTGCGTTCGACAAATGCCATCAGGTTATCAGTTAATTCCATTCCCGGGATAGTCGGCAGCGCGCCCTTGAACTGAGTCTTATCGACAATCCATTCGCTAAAGGTTTCCACGGTGACTTCCAGCGGGTCATGAGTGGCGGAAGCCGATGGCGGCACAATACGGTCAACGGCAGAGTCGACAAAGCCGATATGCGCTTCCACCCACGCTTTATCTTCTTCCGCCAGCGCGTTAAACACGTGGCCTTTTAACTGCGTGGTGCCGCGCACCATATTTTCGCAGGCGATGATGTTCAGCGGGCGTTCGGTGCCCTGCGCTTTGCGCTGCGCCAGCCCTTTGGCGATCGCTGGCGCGATGCGCTCGAGCACGACGGGACCGACGGCGGTGGTGACCAGATCCACTTCAGCGATCAGGTCCACAACCTCATCGCCGATGCTGCTGACGGCATTGACGCCGGAGACAGTATCCACTTGCTCATTCTCACCGACGACGTGAACCTGATAGCTATGACGGGCATTCAGGGCATCAAGTAAGGTCTGATTGACATCGGCGAACGTCAGTTCAATGCCCGCGTCGGCCAGCAATTTACCGATAAAGCCACGTCCGATATTACCTGCGCCAAAATGTAATGCTTTCATAGTATTAACCTTCAATTAATGTTTTCACCTGAGAGGGCTGGGGTGAGGCCTTTCCCCTCACCCCAACCCTCTCCCAAAGGAGAGGGTTGGATAGCGCTGATTATTTATTTAACAGTGCCAGAACTTCGTCGACGCTGGTGGTTTTCGCCAGGCGCTCAATCACGGTTTCGTCATCCAGCGCGTTAGTCAGACTGGTGATAACCTGAATGTGCTCGTTATTACGAGCGGCGATGCCGATGACCAGACGCGCGACTTCATCTTCTTCTTCACCGAAGCGCACGCCTTCCGGGTACTGGCAGAAGACGACGCCGGTTTTCAGCACGCGGTCCTTCGCTTCGATGGTGCCGTGCGGTACCGCAATGGACTCGCCGAGATAGGTCGAGGTCAGTTTTTCGCGGTCCAGCATCGCCTGCACATATTCCGGCTCAACGTAACCGCCTTTCACCAGCTGCTCACCGGCGAAGCGAATCGCTTCTTCTTTGGTGGCTGCTTTGCGACCGAGGAAGATGTTATCCGCGCCCAGCTGGAACAGGTTGTTGTTAGTATCGTCAAAGCTGTCTTTCAGGCTATCGGTGACTTTGACTTCGTTGTCGATGTGGCGCTGGGCCGCGACCAGGCGCTCGGTCAGGCTGGTGTACAGACCGCTGTCGAGGAAGTTGGTCAGCGAAATATGCTGCGCCTGAGGCACCTGGCGCATGGCGCGCTCGGTAAGGTCGCGGTGGGTGATGACCAGGTCAACATCCGGCGGCAGGTTATTGATTGCGCTGTTGGTGACCGAGATGTTGCTCAGCCCGGCATCCTGCACTTTCTTGCGCAGTACCCCGGCGCCCATGGCGCTGGAACCCATCCCGGCGTCGCAGGCGACGATGATTTTACGCACATGGCTCAGGTCGTTGGTGACATTACCGGCCGCCAGCGGGCTGGCGCCTTTGGATTCCGCTTTCATGTCATGCATACGACGCGTTGCGGCTTCGATATCGTCTTCTTCTTTAACTTTGCTGGTCTTGAGCAGAACCGCAGAGACCACGAAGGAGACCGCCATCGCTGCGATAATCGCGGCGATGTTAGCGAAGTAGGCGCCTTTCGGCGTCATCGCCAGTACCGCCAGGATAGAGCCTGGGGAAGCCGGGGAAACCAGACCGCCATTGAGGATAGTCAGGGTGAAGACACCGGTCATCCCGCCGAGGATAACGGCCAGGATCAGGCGCGGGTTCATCAGCACGTACGGGAAGTAGATTTCATGGATACCACCCAGGAAGTGGATGATAGCCGCCCCGCCTGCAGACTGTTTTGCGCTGCCGCGGCCAAAGAACATGTACGCCAGCAGAACGCCCATCCCTGGACCCGGGTTAGCTTCAATCAGGAAGAAGATGGATTTACCCAGCTCGTGGGACTGCTGAATACCCAGCGGCGAGAAGATACCGTGGTTGATGGCGTTGTTAAGGAACAGGATTTTTGCCGGTTCGACGAAGATAGACGCCAGCGGCAGCATGTCGTGCGCCACCATAAAGTTAACGCCAGCCGCCAGAATTTTCGACAGAACTTCGACCGCCGGGCCAATGCCGAGGAAGGCCAGAATGGCGAGGATCATCCCGATGATGCCGGCGGAGAAGTTATTCACCAGCATTTCAAAACCGGATTTGATCTTACCGTCTACCCAGTTATCGAACTTCTTGATGCAGTAGCCGCCCAGCGGGCCGGCAATCATGGAGCCGAGGAACATCGGCATATCCGCGCCGACGATAACGCCCATGGTGGTGATCGCCCCGACCACGCCACCACGTTCGCCGCCGACTAATTTACCGCCGGTGTAACCGATCAGCAGCGGCAGCAGGTAGGTGATCATCGGACCGACCAGCTTCGCCAGCGTTTCGTTTGGCAACCACCCTGTCGGAATGAAAAGCGCGGTGATGATACCCCACGCGATAAACGCGCCGATATTCGGCATCACCATATTGCTGAGGAAACGACCAAAGCTTTGCACCTTGATCTTGATATCGGATGACATAAAACACCCCTTCTTCTGTTTTGCGTATCGCGCAGGCTTAAAGCCCGAGGTTTGTTGTTAATGTGGCGGCAGAGGTAGCCGGGCCCTGATTGATAGTGCGAAATCTGGCACTGAATCGTTTAGCTGTCCAGCTAGCGCCCTTTTGTGTGATACGGATCACATGAATATAGGGGGCAAAGCGCTTTTTGTAGTGATGCTGATCACATAATTCCTGTGTAAAAAAACAACACAGCGCCTTTTTAGCCGCTGATCTGCCTTTTTGTGTGATATTTGTCACAATTTTGTTTCGTGGTTTTGTTGTTTGTTTGTGATTTTGATCACAAAGAATTTCACGGTGGATTTTTGCCGCTGTGATCTCGGCCCGGTTTTGCGGCCAGGGCGAGATGGCTCTGTAACTAAGCAACCTTAACTGCCGAATAACTTTTTTACGCCGGATGGCAAAAATGAAAGGCGTGAATTATGCTCAAAATAGCGGCCCGAATGTCAGTGGGTCGTGAATAAAATTCATATAAATTATTAGCGTAAAGCCAGGGAATTATGTTTCTCAATTATTTTGCGCTGGGCGTTCTGATCTTCGTTTTTCTGGTCATTTTTTATGGGATTATCATTATTCACGATATTCCTTATTTGATCGCCAAAAAACGCAACCACCCTCATTCCGATGCTATTCATGTCGCCGGATGGGTCAGTCTTTTTACTCTCCACGTCATCTGGCCGTTTTTATGGATTTGGGCCACGTTGTACCAGCCTGAGCGCGGCTGGGGCATGCAGCATAAGGCGAATACGGCCCCTGACGAACCTGAAAAAGAGACCGATATACAACAGCTTCGCCAACGACTGAGCGACCTTGAACACCAGGTGGCGGCCATCCAGCGGCCGCAGTCCACCTCTGCGGCGGAGAAATAATCTATGGATCTGTTGATAATTTTGACCTACGTGGCCATCGCCTGGTCGATATTTAAAATCTTCAAAATACCGGTAAATAAATGGACGGTACCTACCGCGGCGCTGGGGGGCGTATTTATTGTTAGCGCGCTTATTTTATTAATGAACTATAACCACCCTTACACCTTTCTGGCGCAAAAGGCGGTGATATCTATTCCTATTACGCCGCAGGTTACCGGAGTGGTTAACAGCGTCACCGACAAAGCGAATCAGCGCGTCAAAAAGGGTGAGGTGCTTTTTACTATTGACCCGGCGCGCTATCAGGCGCGGGTCGACCGTCTGCAGGCCGACCTGGTGACGGCGCTGCACAGTATTAACACCCTCAAAGCGCAGCTCTCTGAAGCCCAGGCCAACACCACCCGCGTGTCGGCGGAACGCGATCGCTTATACAAGGACTATCAGCGCTACCTGAAAGGGAGCCAGGCGCGGGTGAACCCGTTCTCGGAAAGCGACATCGATAACGCCAGGCAGAATTACCTTGCCCAGGACGCGCTGGTCAAGGCGTCGGTGGCGGAGCAGGCGCAGATCCAGAGCCAGCTGGACAGCATGATCAACGGCGAGCAGTCGCAAGTGGCCAGCCTGCGCGCCCAGTTGGCGGAGGCGAAATATAATCTCGATCAGACCACCGTGCGGGCGCCAAGCGATGGGTATATCACCCAGGTGCTGATCCGTCCGGGGACCTATGCCGCCTCGCTGCCGCTGCGTCCGGTGATGGTGTTTATCCCCGAGCAAAAACGGCTGATCGTCGCCCAGTTTCGGCAAAATTCCCTGTTAAGGCTGGAGAAAGGCGACGACGCGGAAGCGGTGTTTAACGCCCTGCCCGGACAGGTATTCCACGGCAAACTGGTGAGCATTTTACCGGTGGTGCCGGGGGGAACCTATCAGGCGCAGGGGGCGTTGCAGTCGCTGACCGTGACGCCGGGCAGCGATGGCGTGCTGGCGACCATTGAGCTCGATCCGAATGCCGAAATCGATGCACTACCCGATGGCATCTATGCGCAGGTGGCGGTCTACTCCGACCATTTCGCCCACGTTTCGGTGATGCGTAAAGTGCTGCTGCGGATGACCAGCTGGATGCACTACCTCTATCTCGACCATTAATGCGATCGGCGGCAGGTTGAGCGGGATGCTCACCTGCCTTTTACCTCGCCCTGAGCCATACTCATATCTTTGTTGGCGATAAGGAGCAGGCTATGAAACTGATCGGCAGCTACACCAGTCCCTTTGTGCGCAAAATATCGGTGATCTTGCTGGAAAAGCGCATCCCTTTTGAATTTGTCAACGAATCCCCCTACAGCGAAAGCAACGGCGTGTCGCGCTATAACCCGCTGGGCAAAGTGCCGGCGCTGGTGACAGATGACGGCGAATGCTGGTTTGATTCTCCGGTTATCGCGCAGTATCTCGAGCTGCTGGGCGTGGCGCCGCCGATGATTCCCGCCGATCCCAGAGCCGCTCTCAGGATGCGCCAGCTTGAGGCGCTGGCAGATGGGGTGATGGAGGCCGCCCAGGCGCTGGTGCGCGAAAAAGCTCGCCCTGCGGCCCAACAGTCAGAGCAAGAGCTGCTCCGCCAGCGGGAGAAAGTGGCGCGCGGCCTCGACAGGCTGGAAGCCTGCGCGGCGGACGGAACGCTACGCGGTGACGAGGTCAATCTGGCGACCATCTCTACGGCCTGCGCCATTGCCTACCTGAACTTTCGCCGGGTGGCGCCGGGCTGGTGCGCCACCCGGCCGCAGTTGGTGAAGTTGGTGGATGCGCTGTTCCAGCGCGCCAGCTTTGCGCGCACCGAACCGCCGCGGACTTGACCCAGGCAGGTAACAGTTTGCGCAAGGAGGCGTTACAATCGCCGCTGATTGTTGACTCCCTCTCCCGTCGGGAGGGGGGAAAATAACTTACCGCCAGGCCCATTCATGACTACCGAAATTCGTGCGCTTTATACCCGGCTTCCGGCCATTGACCGCTTACTCCGCGACCCCGCTTTTTCCTCCCTGCTGGCGCAGCACGGCCATTCGCAGGTGGTGACGCAGCTGCGCCAGATGCTGGACGAGGCGCGGGAACAGATCCGCCAGTGTCAGACACTGCCTGACTGGAGCCATGACTGGCTGCACGCCTGTGAGCAGCGGCTCACCGCCGGCCAGCGGAGCGCCCTGCGTCCGGTGTTTAATCTCACCGGTACGGTATTGCATACCAATCTGGGGCGCGCCATCCAGGCGGAGTCGGCCGTGGAGGCGGTTGCCAGCGCGATGCGCGCGCCGGTGACGCTCGAATATGATCTCGACGACGCCGGGCGCGGCCATCGCGATCGCGCCATTGCCGATCTGCTGTGCCAGATCACCGGCGCGGAAGATGCCTGTATCGTGAACAACAACGCGGCGGCCGTTCTGCTGATGCTGGCGGCCACCGCCAGCGGTCGCGAAGTGGTGGTCTCTCGCGGCGAACTGGTGGAGATCGGCGGGGCATTTCGCATCCCCGACGTGATGCGCCAGGCGGGTTGCCAGCTGCAAGAAGTGGGTACCACCAACCGCACCCATGCCAAAGATTATCGCCAGGCGGTGAATGACAATACCGCGCTGCTGATGAAGGTCCACACCAGCAACTACAGTATTGAGGGCTTTACCAAAGCCGTCGACGAAGCGGAGCTGGCGGCCATTGGCCGCGAACTGGATGTTCCGGTGGTAGCCGACCTGGGCAGCGGGTCGCTGGTGGATCTCAGTCAGTATGGCCTGCCAAAGGAGCCGATGCCGCAGGAGATGATCGCCGCCGGGGTGAGCCTGGTCAGTTTCTCCGGCGACAAGCTGCTCGGTGGCCCGCAGGCCGGGATTATCGTCGGCAAACGCGCGCTGATTGCCCAGCTGCAAAGCCATCCGCTGAAGCGGGCCCTGCGCGCCGATAAAATGACCCTCGCGGCGCTGGAGGCTACGCTGCGCCTCTATCAGCACCCGGAGGCGCTGAGGGAGAAATTGCCGACGCTGCGCCTGCTCACCCGTCCGGCGGAGGAGATCCGCCGGCTGGCTGAACGCCTGCAGCCTGACCTGGCGGCACACTATGCTGATTTTGCCGTCAGCGTGGCAGCCTGCCAGTCGCAGATTGGCAGCGGCTCGTTACCCGTCGACCGCCTGCCCAGCGCGGCGTTGACCTTTACCCCGCATGACGGCCGCGGTAGCTGGCTGGAGGCGCTGGCGGCCCGCTGGCGCGCGCTGCCGTGTCCGGTGATTGGCCGCATTTATGACGGTCGGCTCTGGCTGGACCTGCGCTGTCTGGAAGATGAAACCCGCTTTATGGAGATGTTGTTACGATGATTATTGCCACCGCTGGACATGTTGACCACGGCAAAACGACGCTGCTGCAGGCGATAACCGGCGTGAATGCCGATCGTTTGCCGGAGGAGAAAGCGCGGGGAATGACGATCGATCTCGGCTATGCCTACTGGCCGCAGCCGGACGGGCGGGTGCTGGGATTTATTGACGTTCCCGGGCACGAAAAGTTTTTGTCCAACATGCTGGCGGGGGTGGGCGGTATTGACCATGCGCTGCTGGTGGTGGCCTGCGATGACGGGGTGATGGCGCAAACCCGCGAACACCTGGCGATCCTGCAGCTGACCGGAAAGCCGACGCTGACCGTGGCGCTGACCAAAACGGACCGCGTGGCGGCCGCCAGGGTGGCGGAGGTTCAGGCAGAGGTCGAGCAGACCCTGGGCGAGCTGGGCTTTGACGCCGTCGCTTTCTTTCCCACCGCGGCGGCGGAAAACATCGGTATTGCGGAACTGCGCAGCCATCTGCTGCAGCTTGCGGAGCGCCCCCGCCCGCAGCAGCAGCGGTTTCGCCTGGCGCTGGACCGCGCTTTTACCGTCAAAGGCGCGGGGCTGGTGGTCACCGGGACGGCGCTCTCCGGCGAAGTACGGGTCGGGGATACCCTATGGCTTACCGGCGTCAACACGCCGATGCGCGTCCGCAGCCTGCATGCCCAGAATCAAGCGGTTGAGCAGGCGCACGCCGGGCAGCGCATTGCGCTGAATATTGTCGGCGATGCGCAAAAAGAGGCAGTGCACCGCGGCGACTGGCTGCTCTCCTCACCACCGCCGGAGCCAGCAGAACGGGTGATTGTCGAGCTGCAGTGCCATACGCCGCTCAGCCAGTGGCAGCCGCTGCATATTCACCATGCTGCCAGCCACATTACCGGCCGGGTGTCGCTTCTTGAGGGCAACCTGGCGGAGCTGGTGCTGGATACTCCGCTGTGGCTGGCGGATAACGACCGGCTGGTGCTCCGCGATATCTCTGCTCGCTTGACGCTGGCGGGCGCACGGGTGGTGACGCTGGATCCTCCGCGTCGCGGCAAACGTAAACCGGAATATCTGCAGTGGCTGCACGCCCTGGCAGCGGTCGGCGCTGACGATGCGCAGGCGCTGGAGCTGCATCTGCAGCGGGATGCCGTCCGGCTTGAGCACTTCGCCTGGGCGCGGCAGCTCAGCGAAGCCGGAATGGCGGCCCTGATCCAGCGACCGGACTATCTGCAGGCCGGACAGCGCCTGCTTAGCGCGCCGCTTGCCGCCCGCTGGCAGCGAAAATTGCTGGATGCCCTTGCGCGCTACCATGAGCAGCATCGAGACGAGCCGGGCCCTGGCCGGGAGCGCCTGCGCCGCATCGCGCTGCCGATGGAAGATGAAGCGCTGGTGCTGCTGCTGATTGAGCAGATGCGCGAGAGCGGCTTAGTCCACAGCCATCACGGCTGGCTGCATTTGCCGGAGCATAAAGCCGGGTTTACCGACGAGCAGCAGGCGGTCTGGCAGAAGGTGGAGACTCTGTTCGGCGACGATCCGTGGTGGGTGCGCGATCTTGCGCGCGAAGTCCATGTTGAAGAGTCCCTGATGCGCGCGGTGCTGCGCCAGGCGGCGCAGCAGGGGATGATTACTGCGATCGTCAAGGATCGTTACTACCGCAACGATCGCATTGTGCAGTTCGCCCAGCGGGTGCGCGAGCTGGATCGGCTGCGCGGTTCAACCTGCGCGGCGGATTTCCGCGATACCTTAAACGTAGGGCGGAAGCTGGCGATTCAGATCCTGGAGTATTTCGATCGGATTGGCTTCACCCGCCGTCGCGGCAACGATCATATCCTGCGCGATAAGGCATTGTTCCGGTAATCATTAACGTCGGCTCCCCGGCGGACTTCGTGCCGGGGAGCTGGCGAAAAGAACTTGTTAAAACCACTACGTGAGACCGCCGAAGCAATTTCGCGTGAGCTGGGTTTCACGGTGCGTGAAGCGTCAGGCAAATGACCACATCCTGCCGGCCATCTGACAAAAAACAGCGCTGATTCCATTCAGGATCAAAGCGCGGGCAGGGGATATTCTGGCACCCTGCGGTTTTATCCCCAGGGAGCAGAGGATGAACCAGTTTCTTATTGCCAATGCCCAGCGGTGCATCGGCTGTCGTACCTGCGAAGTGGCCTGCGCGGTGGCGCACCAGCAGGCGCAGGATGTCGCCGCCCTGTCGACGAACCATTTCGCGCCGCGTATCCGGGTGGTGAAAAGCGGTGACATATCGACGGCGATGGCCTGTCGGCAGTGCGAGGATGCGCCCTGCGCCAGCGTTTGCCCACAGGGGGCGATTCAGCGCGACAATGACGTCTGGTGGGTCGACCAGCGGCGCTGCATCGGCTGCAAAAGCTGCATGGTGGCCTGCCCGTACGGCGCGATGACCGTTACGGTAATGAACCAGCAGGCGCAGGCGTTGAAATGCGATCTATGCCATCACCGCGCCGAAGGACCGGCCTGCGTGGCCGCCTGCCCAACGCAGGCGCTGCGGGTGATGGTTCCCGCGGAGCTGGAAGCGCTATGCGCGCAAAAACGCCAGCGGCTGGCGCTGGCGTGAATGGGGTCGCTGACGAACGTTACCCGCCCGCGGCGTCAGAGATTATGTTTCCTGTTCGCGCCAGGCAAATTCAACCTCTTCGGCGAGGATTTTCACTCCGGCTTCGATTTTTTGCGGGTCCGGTACATAGTTCATGCGCATACACTGGTGGGTGTGCGGCCACGGTTTATCCAGACCAGGGAAGAAGTAATCCCCCGGCACCATCAGCACGCCGCGCTTTTTCAGCCGCTGATACAGCAGCTCGGTGGAGATCGGCAGATCCTTAAACCACAGCCAGAGGAAGATTGCCCCCTCCGGTTTGTGAATAAGGCAGCGCTCCTCCGGCAGATAGCGGCGAATAATGGCGATGGTTTCCTGCACCCGCTGGTAATAGAAGGGCTTGATCACCGTCTCTGACAGGCGCAGCAGATCCTGTCGTTTAATCATTTCGCACATCATTGCCGGCCCGATGCCGCCAGGGGCGAGGCTAATAATGCCGTTCATGTTGCTGATGGCGGTGATGATTTTTTCGTTGGCGATGATAATCCCGCAGCGGCTGCCCGGCAGGCCCAGCTTGGACAGGCTCATACACAGCACGATGTTCGGATTCCACAGCGGTCGGGCGTCGCTAAAGATAATGCCCGGGAACGGTACACCGTAGGCGTTATCAATCACCAGCGGGACCCCGTGCTGATTCGCCAGCGCATCCAGTTTGATCAGCTCTTCATCAGTGATGACGTTGCCGGTCGGGTTGGTGGGGCGCGAGACGCAGATCATCCCGGTCTCTTCCGTCACCTGCAGATGCTCAAAATCAACATGGTACTTAAACTGGCCTTCCGGCAGCAGTTCGATGTTCGGCCGGGTGGCAACGAACAGATCCTCTTCCAGACCGGCATCGGCGTAGCCGATATATTCCGGCGTCAGTGGGAACAGTACCTTACGCGTGGTGCCATCTGCCCGACGGCCTGCAAACAGATTAAATAAGTAGAAAAATGCGCTCTGACTGCCGTTTGTTAGCGCAATATTCTGTGGTTCGATCTCCCAGCCCAGCTCGTCGCGCAGCATGTTCGCCAGCAGAGCCAGCAGCTCGCTTTTGCCCTGTGGACCATCATAATTACAAAGCGCATCAAGGGCTTTGCCATTATCCAGCATGTCGGCCAGCAGCTGCTGGAAGTAGTCATTCATTTCCGGGATCTGAGCGGGGTTGCCGCCGCCCAGCATAATAGCGCCCGGCGTGCGCAGACCGTCATTAAGGTCTTCCATCAAGCGGGTGATGCCTGAATGACGGGTGAATTTGTCGCCGAAAAGGGAAAATGTCATCGCGAATAGTCTATCGGTGGTTCTGGAAAGTGGCTAACCATAACGCCAGCGCTGGCGTGGTGCAAATCGGCGGGAGGAGGCGGGTTTTTATCTTTATCCTGTATATTGCTATTTTGTTAGCATTTTGTTCTAAATGGTGGCTCCCCGCAGGGCGGAGAGCCACCTGTGGATTACTGCTGCTGGCCGGCCCAGATGACCATCACTTTGTCTTCACCGCTCTCACGCACGAACCCGTAACCACGTGGCATCGACAGCGTTGTCTGTTTGCCCATGCCGATTGCCGGATGGCGAGCGCGGAACTGGCCGATCTTCTGCCAGTGGGTAACGCTGCGGGCCGCCTTGCCGTTGACATCCTGCCAGTTCATCTCCGAGCGGGTACCCTGCAGCGGGTCCGAGCCGGTGGGGCCGAACGGGCGCGATGATTCGTCGCCATAGAAAATCTGCACGGCGCCAGGGGCCAGCAGCAGTAGCTCCGCCGCGGTGGTGCCGCCTTCGCGGAACAGCCGCGTATCGTGCGAGGAGAGGTAGCTCAGGACGTTAAAGCTCTGCAGCTTGTCCGCCATTTGCTGCCAGGTGAGGTCAATATTGGCCATACAGGTCGCCGCTTTCGCCGCCTGGTCCTGGTAGTCGAAATTGATCATCGCATCAAAACCGTGGCGATAATAATCGCTCTGCATCACTCCATGTCCCCACGCTTCGCCGGTCATCCAGAACGGCGCCGCATCCAGCGCTTTATCCGGATTGGCTTTCTTCCACTCCGCCAGCGCGGCGGTGGCCTGGGTTTTTAACTGCTGCCAGGCGTCCATCTCCACATGTTTGGCGGTATCGACGCGGAAGCCATCGATGCCGTAGTCACGTACCCACTGGCTCAGCCAGTGTGTCAGATAGTCGCGCGGCGTATAGCCCGGGATCGCTTTCGCTGCGGTGTCTGGTTTATGGTTATAGAAGTTCGGCAGGCCTGAGACCTCCTTCGATTCGGTTTTCAGGTCCGGCAGGAAGGCCAGCGACATGGTGAGATCGTCATAGCCCGGATTGTCGTAATCGCCGATATCGGTGCGGATCCACTTCTTACCCCACCATTTCTCCCACCCGGCTTTGTCGCTGAAGTTGATATAGTCGTTAAAGCTGTGCCAGGTCTGTCCCGCGCCCGGCTTCCAGTCCGTCCAGCGCTCGCCGAGAGTTTTTTTCAGCTCATCGCCTTGCAGATACAGGGAGCCGAACTGGAACTCCTGCATGTCGGCCAGGGTGGCGTAGCCGGCATGGTTCATCACCACGTCGAACAGAATACGTATTCCGCGCTTATGCGCTTCATCCACCAGTCGGCGGAGATCCGCTTCGGTCCCCATGTTGGCGTCCAGTTTCGACCAGTCCTGGGTGTAATAGCCGTGGTAGGCGTAGTGAGGGAAATCGCCCTTCGTGCCGCCGCCGACCCAGCCGTGGATCTGCTCGAGCGGGGAACTGATCCACAGGGCGTTAACTCCCATCTGCTGCAGATAATCCAGCTTGCTGGTTAATCCCTGCAGGTCGCCGCCGTGGAAGGTGCCGATCTCCTGCATGCCGTCTTTATGGCGACCATAGCTGTTGTCGTTGGCCGGGTTACCGTTTACGAAGCGATCGGTCAGGACGAAGTAGACGGTGGCATTGTGCCAGTCAAACGGCGCCGGGGCGGCGGTCTCGGCGCGCTCGAGTAGCAGCAGGCCATTGCTGCCGAAGGCGGGCTGCAGGGTGATTTTGCCGCCGCTGACGGTCGCGACATTACCGCTGTAGAAATCGCGGACCTTGCTGCCCTCGGCGAAGGTTTTGCTGACGTCGATGGTCAGCGGTTTTCCGTCCCACTTCGGACACTGGCGGATCTGCGGCGTCGCGGCGCTGGTCTCTTTTTCCTCCAGCGAAATCATCATCGTTGGCGTGCCGGAACGGGTATCCACCTCCAGGGTATACAGACCCTGGCGGAAGATGCGCCATTGCGGCGGTGTGCCGCGACAGGGCTCCATGGACAGCATCTGGTTGAGCTTAATGCCGCCGGAAGGCTGCCAGCACTGCTGGTCAAAATTTAGCTGCAGGGGACGTGTACCCTTCTCAACCACTTTCTGGCTGATGAATCGGCCGGTCCCTTCTTCGGTAAAAGCAGGAAAGTCGGTGGTAGTCCAGGCGGCAAAGGCCATCCCAGGCACGAATAACGTGGCAAGCGCAGCGAGTTTCATTGCGAGATCCTGTGAGCGGTTTTTATCTAGTGTGCCTTGTCGCCGCGCGGGTGAACTCATCCTGACGCGCGTTTTACCAGGAGGATGAAAAGGGGTGAGTGACACCGCTCAAAAAATAGGCTAAAAATGAGACGAAGCTAGCATTTTCGCGCTGGCGATGCGCCGCAGAAACCGATTTCAGATGACAGCAATTCGGAATTGGACTATTTCTGTTGATGCCCTCAGTGCGTATTTTTGATACTATTAGCGATTCAGCTATCGTTTTTTTGTGAAAAACAAGGTGTTGGAATGCATATATCCGACCAGGAGACCTGATGATATCGAATCCCATACGACGATATGGGGCCGCCATACTTATGTTACTAACCTGCATCTTTTCAGGTAGTGTGTTGGCGACAACGCACACAGCGACAAAGAGTCATAAAGCCCCAACGGTAAAGAAGATAAGTAGTACTAAGGTAAGCAGTAAACAAGAGTATTCTCGCAATAGTGTAAAGAGCAGTTCACTTCCTGACTTGCGAAAATACCCTTCCGGAACACCAAGGAAAAAAGCGTTTCTCCGGACGGTCATGCCTTATATTACCAAGCAGAATCAGGCGATTACTGCGGATCGTAACTGGCTTATTTCCAAGCAGTACGATGCTCGCTGGTCACCGACTGAGAAGGCGCGCCTGAAGGATATCGCTTCCCGTTATAAGGTGAAGTGGTCAGGCAATACGCGTCATGTGCCCTGGAACGCGCTGCTTGAGCGTGTCGACATTATTCCGAACAGCATGGTGGCGACCATGGCGGCGGCGGAAAGTGGCTGGGGTACCTCCAGGCTGGCGCGCGAGAATAACAACCTGTTCGGCATGAAGTGCGGCGCCGGTCGCTGCCGCGGCGCGATGAAAGGTTACTCGCAGTTTGAGTCGGTAGAGCAGTCGGTGCAGGCTTACGTAACAAACCTGAACACCCACCCGGCCTATTCTTCTTTCCGCAAGTCGCGCCTGCAGCTGCGCAAGGCGGATCAGGAAGTAACTGCCAGCACCATGATCCATAAGCTGAAGGGGTATTCGACCAAAGGGTCGAGCTACAACAACTATCTCTTCGCGATGTATCAGGACAATCAGCGGCTCATCGCCGCCCATCTGTAATCCGGATGCCCGGCCTTGTCGCCGGGCATTTTTTTACCCTACAGCATCACCTCGCTGTGCCGATCGCGGTACTCCTTCGGCGTCACGTCGTACTCCTTCTTAAACACCGAATAGAAATATTGCAGCGACGGATAGCCGCACATCTGCGAAATCTCATTGATCGACAGACTAGTGGACACCAGCAGGCTGCGCGCCTTTTCCAGTTTTTCGCTGTGGATCACCGTGTGGATGGTCTCCCCGACCTCCTCTTTGAAGCGTTTTTCCAGATTAGAACGAGAGATGCCCACGGCGTCGAGCACCTGTTCCACCTTGATGCCTTTACAGGCATTGTTGCGAATGTAATGCATCGCCTGTATCACGGAGGGATCGTTTAACGACCGGTAGTCGGTGGAGCGTCGCTCAACGACGCGCATCGGCGGGATCAGCTGGCGCTGCAGCGGGAGGGCCTCGTTATTCAACAGCCGGTGGAGTAATTTTGCCGCCT
This sequence comes from Klebsiella sp. 10, assembly GCF_018223925.1. NCBI lineage: Bacteria > Pseudomonadati > Pseudomonadota > Gammaproteobacteria > Enterobacterales > Enterobacteriaceae > Klebsiella > Klebsiella sp. 10. The sequence continues at coordinate 266,097 of NZ_JAGRRB010000005.1, read as the reverse complement.
GATAACCCATCTGGCGGGTGCCCTGGGCGACAGAGGAGAGGGCGACGCGAGAGAGATAGCGGGTTAGCTCCTCGTTATCGATGCCGATAACGCACAGTTTCTCTGGCACCGGGATATGCAGCAGCTCGCAGGCCTGCAGGACGTGGCGGGCACGGGCGTCGGTGACGGCGATGATGCCGGTTTGCGGCGGCAGGGTTTGCAGCCAGTCGGCGAGCCGGTTTTGCGCGTGCTGCCAGTTCTCCGGCGCTGTCTCCAGCCCCTGGTAGACCACGCCGCGATACTTCTCCTTCGCGACCAGCTGGCAGAAGGCATACTCGCGCTCTACCGCCCAGCGTTTACCGCTGGAGGCGGGGAGTCCGTAAAACGCGAAGCGGTGCACCCCTTTTTCCTTCAAATGGAGAAAAGCGCTTTCCACCAGCGCGGCGTTGTCGGTGGCGATATAGTGGACCGGCGGGTACTGCTCTGGCTGATGATAAGATCCGCCGACGCCGACGATGGGCACGTGGACATCGGCCAGCAGCTTTTCGATTTCGGGATCGTCATAGTCGGCGATAACGCCATCGCCCAACCACTCTTTGATGTTTTCGATGCGTGCCCGAAAGTCCTCTTCAATAAAGATATCCCATTCCAACTGGGAGGCCTGCAGATACTCGCCGACACCTTCAACTACCTGGCGGTCATAAGCTTTGTTGGCGTTAAATAACAGCGTAATACGGTGACGCTTTTCAAACATAGATAATGTTCCTGCTCTAACCCCGGTCATACCCCTTCATTCAAGATGTTGCCGATGGCCTGACTTACCACTCATCCCGGCCACGTACGCCGGTACGCGGCCGGGGGCGCCGTCTGCAACCCGAATGATGTTGGGTATACACTACCGGCTAATGCCCGAGATATTTCAAGCGCCTTATGGCGAAGTTTGGCGGTAGCGCAAAGAATTCAGACATTCTTCAGAGAGTCTCTGCTTATGCGCGCCGCTTGGTGGCAGAGTCCATCCACACCGCCAGCAGCAAAATGGCGCCTTTAACGATATATTGCCAGAAGGTGGCGACGTCCATCATGCTCATGCCGTTATCCAGGGCCGACATAATAAACGCCCCCATTACCGCCCCGGCGACGCTGCCGATGCCGCCCGCCAGGCTGGTGCCGCCGATGACGCAGGCGGCGATGGCGTCCAGTTCGGCGATATTGCCCGCCGAAGGCGACCCCGCGCCGAGCCGTGAGCTGAGGATTAGCCCGGCAATGGCGACCATCAGGCCGTTAATGGCAAACACCGCCAGCTTGGTACGCTCGACGTTAATCCCGGACAGACGGGCCGCCTCCAGGTTGCCGCCGATGGCGTAGAGGCGGCGACCAAAGGCGGTGCGGGTGGCCATAAACAGGCCCGCCAGCAGCAGGGCGGCGAGGATCAGCACCGGGGTCGGTACGCCGCGATAGTCATTGAGCAGCCAGATTGCGCCTAGCACAATCACCGCGGTAATGGCCTGGCGGCCGACGGCGGCGGTGGAGGACGAGGTCGCCAGACCTAACGCCTGCCGGCGCATCCGCCCGCGCCACTGCCAGACGATAAACACCGCCATGCCGACAACGCCGATGCCGAAGCCGATGCCGTCTGGCAGGTAGCTTTGGCCGATCTGCGACATCGCCGGGCTGGTGGGCGAGACGGTGGTCCCGTTGGTGATGCCGATCAGAATGCCGCGAAACGCCAGCATCCCGGCAAGGGTGACGATAAACGAGGGCACTTTGCGATAGGCTACCCACCATCCGTTCCACGCGCCGAGCAGCAGGCCCATCACCAGCGTCACCAGAATGGTGAGCGGCAGCGGCCAGCCGAGCCAGACGTCAAAGATCGCCGCAGCGCCGCCCAGCAGCCCCATCATCGAGCCAACGGACAAGTCGATTTCTGCCGAAATAATCACAAACACCATGCCGACGGCGAGGATGCCGGTGATGGCCGTCTGCCGCAGCAGGTTGGAGATATTGCGTGCGCTCAGGTAGGCGCCATCGGTAACCCAGGTGAAAAACAGCATAATGACGACGATGGCGGCGATCATCACGAAGACCTGGAGATTCAGCCCCTTCAGCGCCGGCAGGGCCGCGGGGGCGGTTGGGGTGAGTTTGATTTCAGACGACGTGTTCTTCGACATGGCGTTCGCTCCTCAGCGCGGCTTCCATCACCTGTTCCTGGGTCAGATGTTGATTAACCAAATTGGCTTTTAGTCTGCCTTCGTGCATGACCAGCACCCGATCGCTGAGACCGAGCACCTCGGGCAGTTCGGATGAAATGACAATGACCGCGATGCCCTGCTGCACCAGCTGGTTAATCAGTTTATAAATTTCATACTTCGCCCCGATATCGATGCCACGGGTGGGTTCGTCGAGGATCAGAATGCGCGGATTGAGCAACAGACAGCGCGCCAGAATCGCCTTTTGCTGGTTGCCGCCGCTCAGACGGCCAATCGCCAGCTCCGGCGAGGAGGTTTTAATTTTCAAACGCTGAATGGACTGCTGAATGCAGTGCTGCTCGGCGGCGTCGTCCAGGCTACTCATTGCGCCGGTGAACTGGTTGAGCGCCGCGAGGGTAATGTTTTTGCCCACCGCCATCACCGGCACGATGCCGTCTTTTTTGCGGTCTTCCGGCACCATGGCGATGCCGTGGGCAATGGCCTGCTGGCAGTTAGAGATGCTCACCGGCTGGCCATCAATAAAGATCTCCCCTTGCCAGCGCCCCGGCCAGACGCCGAACAGGCACTGTACCGCCTCGGTACGTCCGGCGCCGACCAGCCCGGCGATGCCGAGGATTTCTCCGCGACGCAGGGAAAATGAGACGTCATTGACCCGTTTAATATGGCGGTTTACCGGGTGCCAGGCGGTTAAATGTTCAACCCGCAGGATCTCCTCGCCGTGGGCGTGCGGCTCGCTGGGATAGAGCGCGGTGAGCTCGCGGCCGACCATCATGGTGATGATATCGTCTTCGCTCATGCCGCTGGCATCGCGGGTGCCGATGTGCTGGCCGTCGCGGATCACGCAGATCGTATCGGAGATCGCTTTGACCTCATTGAGCTTATGCGAGATATAGATGCAGGCGATATCGTGGTTTTGCAGATCGCGAACGATCGCCAACAGCGTCGCGGTTTCTTGTTCGGTTAAGGAGGCGGTCGGTTCGTCGAGGATCAGCAGGCGAACCTGTTTATTCAGCGCCTTGGCGATCTCCACCAACTGCTGCTGACCAAGGCCGAGGTCGCCGACGCGGGTATCGGGGGAAATGGGCAGATTGACCTGCGCCAACAGCTTCTGACAGCGCAGCGTCATGGTTTCATAATCCAGCAGACCATGGCGGGATATCTCGGCGCCGAGGAAAATATTCTCCAGCACGGTGAGATGTTTCACCAGCGCCAGCTCCTGATGAATAATGGCGATGCCTTTGCGTTCGGTATCGCGAATATGGTTTGCCTGCAGCGTTTCGCCGGCAAAAATAATCTCGCCCTCATAGCTTCCGTGCGGATAGATACCGCACAGCACCTTCATCAGCGTCGATTTCCCCGACCCATTTTCACCGCATAACGAGACCACCTCGCCTGCGTTCAGGCGCAGGCTGACGTTATCCACGGCTTTAACAGCGCCGAAGGTTTTGGTGATGTTCTTCATTTCGAGTAGCCAGGTCATAAAGACTCCGCAACAGTGATATCCGGCGGGATGAAAATGACGCCCCGCAGCGGGGCGTCAGCCATTACAGTTCACTCTTTTTATGGAAACCGTCTTTAATCACCGTGGCGTCGATATTCTCTTTATTTACCTCAATTGGCGTTAACAGGCGCGAAGGGACGTCTTTTAAGCCGTTATTCAGCGTGGTATCGGCCTTCGGCTGCTTATCGTTACCCAGCTCAACGGCGATTTCAGCGGCGTTGGTGGCCAGGGTGGTAATCGGTTTATAGACGGTCATCGTCTGGGTACCGGAAATAATGCGCTTCACGCCCGCCAGGTCGGCATCCTGACCGGAGATCGCCACTTTGCCGGCCAGCCCCTGGGCGGTTAAGGCCTGGATGGCGCCGCCGGCGGTGGCGTCATTGGAGGCGACCACGGCATCGATCTTGTTATTATTCGCCGTTAGCGCGTTTTCCATTATTTTCAGCGCGTTCTCCGGCAGCCAGCCGTCAACCCACTGATCGCCGACAATCTTAATTTTGCCATCATCGACATACGGCTTGAGAACCTTCATCTGTCCGGCGCGGAACAGTTTAGCGTTATTATCCACCGGCGAACCGCCCATCAGGAAATAATTACCCTGCGGCACTTTGTCGACCAGACTTTGCGCCTGCATTTCACCAACTTTTTCATTATCGAAAGATATATAGAAATCAATGTCGGCATTATTAATCATACGGTCATAGGCCAGGACTTTAATACCTTCCTGCTTGGCTTCTTTAATAACGTTACTGAGTACCTGGCCGTTATAAGGAATAATGACTAACACATCGACGCCGCGGTTGATCATGTTTTCAATTTGCGACATCTGCGTTTCTTCATTGCCATTAGCGGACTGGACAAAAACTTTGGCGCCTAAGGATTCCGCTTTATTGACGAAAATATCACGGTCTTTCTGCCAGCGCTCCAGACGCAGATCGTCGATGGCCATGCCAATCTTCACTTCTTTCGCCATCCCCGCCATGCTGGCGAGCAGGAGGGAGCTGGCGCAAAGCGTAAGGCAAAGGTTCTTTATCTTCATAATAACGATACCTTTTTTGTAAGGGTAGGTAAGACGAACGGAAAATAATGTTTGATACATGAGGTTGCGGATACGTTACAGATTCTTAACGCGGAAAGCAGGGCTGGCAATTACCGGTTCTTATTTTGCCGTTATGAAATTTCGTTTAATGTGCAAATTATGACGGCGATCGTATTTTATTCATGCACGCTCTTATTATTGCACTGGACTGTCTCTGACAGAGCGGCGCAACGGCGACTGGATATTATTTTTGCGAGCTGGCGCACGTTTGTGGATTCTCTCAATGGCGGTGTGAAATAACGTAATTGAGGAAAATGAAAGCGAAATTCTATATTGGCTTAAACCCGTCATACTTCAAGTTGTAGGTGGGTTGGTGACATTCGTTGCTCCGCCCCTGGTTACCGGGGACTTGCGCTCCTGCCGCCTTCCTGCAACTCGAATTATTTAGGGTATCTGATTGGTTATTCGCCGCATCTCTGAATATGGAGTTCTCTATGCAGACCTATTTCGATCAACTCGATCGCGTTCGTTACGAAGGCCCGAAATCCACTAACCCGCTGGCTTTCCGTCATTACAACCCGGATGAACTGGTGCTGGGCAAACGGATGGAAGATCATCTGCGTTTTGCGGCCTGTTACTGGCACACCTTCTGCTGGAATGGCGCCGATATGTTTGGCGTGGGCTCCTTTGATCGTCCCTGGCAGCAGCCTGGCGACGCCCTGGAGATGGCCAAACGCAAAGCCGATGTGGCGTTCGAATTCTTCCATAAACTCAACGTGCCTTACTACTGCTTCCACGACGTTGACGTCTCGCCGGAAGGCGCTTCGCTCAAGGAGTACAGCAATAACTTCGCCCGGATGGTCGAGGTGCTGGCTGAGAAACAGCAGCAGAGCGGCGTGAAGCTTCTGTGGGGGACCGCAAACTGCTTTACCAACCCGCGCTACGGCGCCGGCGCGGCCACCAACCCGGATCCGGAAGTATTTAGCTGGGCGGCCACCCAGGTGGTCACCGCCATGAATGCCACCCATCAACTGGGCGGTGAAAACTATGTGCTGTGGGGCGGTCGCGAGGGCTATGAAACCCTGCTGAATACCGACCTGCGCCAGGAGCGTGAGCAGATTGGCCGCTTTATGCAGCTGGTGGTGGAGCATAAGCATAAAATCGGCTTTAAAGGCACGCTGCTGATTGAGCCCAAACCGCAGGAGCCGACCAAGCATCAGTATGACTATGATGCCTCTACCGTTTACGGCTTCCTCAAACAGTTTGGTCTGGAAAAAGAGATTAAACTGAATATTGAAGCTAACCATGCCACGCTCGCCGGCCATTCGTTCCATCATGAAATTGCGACGGCCATTGCGCTGGGGCTGTTCGGCTCCGTTGACGCCAACCGCGGCGATCCGCAGCTGGGCTGGGATACCGACCAGTTCCCGAACAGCGTCGAAGAGAACGCGCTGGTGATGTATGAAATCCTCAAAGCGGGCGGCTTCACCACCGGCGGGCTCAACTTTGATGCGAAAGTGCGCCGGCAGAGCACCGACAAATACGATCTGTTCTATGGTCATATTGGCGCGATGGATACCATGGCGCTGTCGCTGAAGGTCGCGGCGCGGATGATCGAGGACGGCGAACTGGATAAGCGCGTGGCCAGACGCTACGCCGGCTGGAACGGTGAGCTGGGGCAGCAGATCCTTAACGGGCAGATGACCCTGAGCGATATTGCCCAGTATGCCGCTCAGCATCAGCTGGCGCCGCAGCATCGCAGCGGCCAGCAGGAACAACTGGAAAATCTGGTCAACCATTATCTGTTTGACAAGTAATCATGCGGCGGCGCCCGGGGTGACCGGCGCCGCAACCAGGATGCTCTGTTCGCGCCACGCTCAGCCGTGGCGCGCGTTTAAGGAGAGGGAGTATGTATATCGGCATCGATCTGGGGACGTCGGGCGTCAAAGCCATCCTGCTCAATGAGCAGGGTGAGGTAGTGGCATCGCATACCGAAAAACTCACCGTCTCGCGTCCGCATCCGCTGTGGTCGGAGCAAGATCCCGAACAGTGGTGGCTGGCGACGGACACGGCGATGAAAGCCCTGGGCGCGCAGCATAGCCTGCGCGACGTGAAGGCGCTGGGCATTGCCGGGCAGATGCACGGCGCCACCCTACTGGATAAATCGTTACAGGTGCTGCGTCCGGCCATTTTATGGAATGACGGCCGCTGCGCCGAAGAGTGCCAGCTGCTGGAAGACAAAGTCAGCGCTTCCCGGCAGATCACCGGCAACCTGATGATGCCGGGCTTTACGGCGCCGAAGCTCTTATGGGTACAGCGCCACGAGGCGGCAGTGTTCAGCCAGGTCGATAAAGTGCTGCTGCCCAAGGATTATCTGCGCCTGCGCATGACCGGCGAGCTCGCCAGCGATATGTCTGACGCCGCCGGCACGATGTGGCTGGACGTCGCCCGGCGCGACTGGAGCGACGAGATGCTCGCCGCCTGCGATCTCAGTCGGGATGCGATGCCAGCGCTGTTCGAAGGCAGCGACGTCACCGGGCAACTGCGACCTGAGGTGGCGCAGGCGTGGAATATGCCGCCGGCGCTGGTGGTGGGCGGCGGGGGCGACAACGCCGCGGGCGCGGTCGGGGTCGGCATGGCCGATGCCGGTCAGGCGATGCTGTCGCTGGGCACCTCAGGCGTCTACTTCGCCGTCAGTGAAGGGTTCCTTAGCAAACCCGAAAGCGCGGTGCACAGCTTCTGCCATGCCCTGCCGGGCCGCTGGCATTTGATGTCGGTGATGCTCAGCGCGGCCTCCTGTCTGGACTGGGCGGCAAAATTAACCGGTCTCGCCAGCGTGCCGGCGCTGATCGCGGCGGCGCAGACGGCGGATGAAAGCGCCGGTCCGGTGTGGTTCCTGCCCTATCTGTCTGGCGAACGCACGCCGCACAACAACCCGCAGGCTAAGGGCGTCTTTTTTGGCCTGACGCATCAGCATGGGCCGGCAGAGCTGGCGCGGGCGGTGCTGGAAGGGGTGGGCTATGCGCTGGCGGATGGTATGGACGTGGTGCACGCCTGCGGCATCAAGCCGCAGAGCATCACGCTTATCGGCGGCGGGGCGCGCAGCGCTTACTGGCGGCAAATGCTGGCGGATATCAGCGGCCTGCAGCTCGATTACCGTACCGGGGGCGATGTCGGCCCGGCGCTGGGGGCGGCCAGGCTGGCGCAGCTGGCGGTTCACGACGAGGCAGACCGCCCCGGGCTGCTGAAGCCGCTGCCGCTTGAACAAGCCCATCGCCCGGACGATCGCCGTGTGGCCCACTATGCGCCGCAGCGGGAAACCTTCCGCCAGATTTATCAGCAACTGAAACCGCTGATGTCTTAGCCTCAGTCCGTCCGGCAGCGCCGGGCGGATTCCCTTCCTGAATGTCCCGGCTACATCCATCCATAAATGCGTATTTATTTATTCCGAAATCTCCGCATTGTCGTACGTAATCTGAGGCATCGCCGAGGGAGTCGGTCATAATCAGCCCCTGTCGACCAGGGAGGTGAGATGATCACAAAACGCAATATTGCCAGGGGGATGATGGCGACAGGATCGCTGGTTTATCTGCTCGGTATCTGGCGGACCTGCCCGCTGTTCAGCGGCAAAGGGTATTTTCTCGGCGTGCTGGTGATGGGGATGTTTGCTGTTCTCGCCCATCAGCGCGCCAGTCAGTGGCAGGAACAGGACGACGGTTTTATTGCCTTATGCCGGCTGGTGCTGCTGCTATCGGTCGGCCTGCTGCTGGTCGGCGCCTGGTATGTACCGGCAGACTGGCATGAAAAAGCCGTCTATATCGCGGCATGGTTTGTCTGCTTATATGGCGCATCGGCAACCCCCGAACGGACCCGCATCGCCCGCGCGATGCAAAAAACGGAATAAGCGCCGCCCCGAGGCGCGTAAAAGGTAAAAAGTGATGGAAAACAAGCACGCGACGTATTCTCCTGCGTTTCATTTGATCTCCTGGATTGCCCTGATCGGCGGCATCGTCACCTATCTGGTGGGGCTGTGGAATGCCGATATGCAGTTGAATGAGAAAGGCTATTATTTTGCCGTCCTGGTACTGGGGCTGTTTGCCGCGGCATCTTATCAAAAGACGGTGCGCGATAAGTATGAAGCCATTCCGACCACCGCGCTGTACTACACCACCTGTCTGGTGGTCTTCGTTATCGCTGTAGGTCTGCTGGTTATCGGACTGTGGAATGCCACTCTGCTGCTCAGCGAGAAAGGGTTCTATGGGCTGGCGTATTTTTTGAGCCTGTTTGGCGCTGTTGCGGTACAGAAAAACGTGCGTGATGTCTGGGACCCGACGCGCTTACGGGAACCTCTCAGCGTGACGGAAGAGGGGCCTGAGACGTAAGTCGGGCCCCTCCGGGCGGCGGACCGTTAGCTGACCAGCCGGCGGCTATCAATCCGCTGCACCAGGCCTGACAGCAGCAGGCTGCCGAGCAGGGCGGCGCTAAATATCCACACAATATCCAGCAGCGGCCAGCGGGATAGCTCCAGATGGCTGGCGCGCAGCGCATGCACTATCAGGGCATGAAAGCCGTAGATCCCCAGCGAATGTCGCGCAATGCAGGCGATACCGGGCAGGGGACGCGCGTTAAGCCAGTTTTTGGCCAGCGTCAGCAGGGTGACCGCGCAAACAAACACCGCCGGTCCGCAGTAGAGATACCAGGTGTCGCCGAAGTCTCCGCGCCAGCGCAGCTCATGCAGCGTGCCGCGGGAAATGACCCACACGGCGGCGATGAACAGCGCGGCGCAGAGCGGTGTTAGCCATTTTTTATCGGTGTCCAGGGTGCCAATGGCTCTGCCCAGCACGCCGTAGAGCACGTAGTAGAAGGTGTCGCCGTTGATATAAAGGTTGACTGGCAGCCACTCAATCCCGGCGGCTTTAACGCTGACCATATTGGGGTTGGCCAGAATGCCGAGGATCGCCATCAGCGCCAGCAGCATTGTGCTACTGGTGGACTTAACCTGAAGCAGCGGCGAGAGCAGGTAGATGACGGCGATAGCAAAGAAAAACCACAGGTGGTAGAAGACGGGCTTCTGCAGCAAATTCTTTAACGACAGCTCGACGTTGATATGGGTAAACAGCGTGATATACAGCAGAGATAGCGCGCTATAGAACGCAATGCACAGGCCAATCCGCCAGAAATGGCGCGGCTGGGCGCTGCGTTCCCCAAAAAAGAGGTAGCCCGAGATCATAAAAAACAGCGGCACGCTGACGCGGGAGGCGGAATTGAGCAGATTGGCGATATCCCATTGCAGCAGGGTAATCGCATGGGGGTGAGTGATATACCAGCTGGTGCTGTGGATCATCACCACCATCATGCAGGCGATGCCGCGCAGGTTGGTGATCCAGTGTATCTTTTCTTGCATCAGTCCCTCAATGTCTGCTGGCGAAATAAGATATGACCTGCCCGGTTTCCCGGTGTCGCAATAGATTAGTCTGAGTTTTCGGTCACAGACTTGTCGCAGTTTCATGATATTCGCAAAATACCTGTAATACTGAATCTTTAGGATAACAACTTGCTAACAAGGCGGTGGAGGAGAACGTGGTGAAAGGTGTTGTTTCCGTCATGCTGGTGCTGCTCCTCGCGGGCTGCAGCGAGACCGTCTCCCCGCCGACGCAAAAAGCGCAGCGCGCTCGTATTACGCCGCAAACCACGCTCAATATGGCGCAGCTTTGCAAGGATCAGGCGGCTATCCGCTATAACACGCAAACGCAGCTCGTTGACGTGAACCACTTTGAACAATTCCAGGCGAGCTATGAGCTTTCTGGCCGTACCGGCAAGAATGAGCGTTTCATCTGTTCCTTTGACCCGGACGGCCAGTTTATGCATCTTTCGATGCGCTGAATCGACCCCGCCTGGCGTAAATTTCGTCCGTTTTCCTGAAACAACGCCGTTTCGTACTGTATATCTCGCAGCCAGCGGGTATACTGACTCCTTCCTTTAAATCCACACGTATCCAGCACGAAATCATATGCAAAAGTTTGATACCAGGACCTTCCAGGGCCTGATCCTGACCTTACAGGATTACTGGGCTCGTCAGGGCTGCACCATTGTTCAACCACTGGACATGGAAGTCGGCGCCGGCACCTCTCACCCGATGACCTGCCTGCGCGCGTTAGGACCGGAGCCGATGGCGACCGCCTACGTACAGCCTTCCCGTCGTCCAACCGATGGCCGCTATGGCGAAAACCCGAACCGTTTACAGCACTACTATCAGTTCCAGGTGGTGATTAAACCCTCTCCGGACAACATCCAGGAGCTGTACCTCGGGTCGCTGAAAGAGCTGGGTATGGACCCGACTATCCACGACATTCGCTTTGTCGAAGACAACTGGGAAAACCCGACGCTGGGCGCCTGGGGTCTGGGCTGGGAAGTGTGGCTCAACGGCATGGAAGTGACGCAGTTCACCTACTTCCAGCAGGTCGGCGGCCTCGAGTGTAAGCCGGTGACCGGCGAGATCACCTACGGTCTGGAGCGTCTGGCGATGTACATCCAGGGTGTGGACAGCGTCTATGACCTGGTCTGGAGCGATGGCCCGCTGGGGAAAACCACCTACGGCGACGTGTTCCACCAGAACGAAGTGGAGCAGTCCACCTATAACTTCGAATATGCCGACGTCGACTTCCTGTTCACCTGCTTCGAACAGTATGAGAAAGAGGCCCAGCAGCTGCTGGCGCTGGAGACCCCGCTGCCGCTGCCGGCCTACGAGCGTATTCTGAAAGCGGCTCACAGCTTCAACCTGCTGGATGCGCGTAAAGCCATCTCCGTCACCGAGCGTCAGCGCTATATCCTGCGCATTCGCACCCTGACTAAAGCAGTGGCGGAAGCGTACTACGCTTCCCGTGAAGCGCTCGGCTTCCCGATGTGCAACAAGAATAAATAAGAGGCGGCCATGTCTGAGAATACTTTTCTGGTGGAAATCGGCACTGAAGAGCTGCCACCAAAAGCGCTGCGCAGCCTGGCGGAATCTTTTGCTGCGAATGTGACCGCGGAGCTGGATAACGCTGGCCTTGCGCACGGTAAAGTGGAATGGTTTGCCGCCCCGCGTCGTCTGGCGCTGAAGGTGGCCAACCTGGCGGCGGCGCAAGCCGATCGCGAAGTGGAAAAACGCGGCCCGGCTATTGCCCAGGCGTTCGATGCCGAAGGCAAGCCAAGCAAAGCGGCCGAAGGCTGGGCGCGCGGCTGCGGTATCACCGTCGATCAGGCCGAACGTCTGACCACGGACAAAGGCGAGTGGTTGCTGTATCGCGCCCATGTGAAGGGCGAAAGCACCGAAGCGCTGCTGCCGAACATGATTGCCAGCTCGCTGGCGAAGCTACCGATCCCGAAACTGATGCGCTGGGGCGCGTCTGACGTCCACTTCGTGCGTCCGGTACACACGGTGACTTTGCTGCTGGGTGACAAAGTGATCCCGGCCACTATCCTCGGTATTCCGTCCGATCGCGTGATTCGCGGCCATCGCTTTATGGGCGAGCCGGAGTTCACCATCGACCATGCCGACCAGTACCCGCAGATCCTGCTGGAGCGCGGTAAAGTCATCGCCGATTACGAACAGCGTAAAGCCAAAATCAAAGCTGATGCGCAAGAGGCGGCGCGTAAGATCGGCGGTCAAGCCGATCTGAGCGAAAGCCTGCTGGAAGAGGTCACCTCGCTGGTGGAATGGCCGGTGGTGCTGACGGCGAAGTTCGAAGAAAAATTCCTCGCGGTGCCGTCTGAAGCGCTGGTTTACACCATGAAGGGCGACCAGAAGTACTTCCCGGTCTACGACAACGCCGGCAAACTGCTGCCGAACTTTATCTTCGTGGCCAACATCGAGTCCAAAGATCCGCAGCAGATCATCTCCGGTAACGAGAAGGTGGTCCGTCCGCGTCTGGCCGATGCCGAGTTCTTCTTCAATACCGACCGTAAAAAACGTCTGGAAGATAACCTGCCGCGTCTGGAAACCGTGCTGTTCCAGCAGCAGCTGGGCACCCTGCGCGACAAGACCGATCGCATCCAGGCGCTGGCGGGCTGGATTGCCGAACAGATTGGCGCTGACGTGAACCACGCAACCCGCGCGGGCCTGCTGTCCAAGTGCGACCTGATGACCAACATGGTCTTCGAGTTCACCGACACCCAGGGCGTGATGGGGATGCACTACGCGCGCCATGACGGCGAAGCGGAAGACGTGGCCGTGGCGCTGAACGAGCAGTATCAGCCGCGATTTGCTGGCGACGCGCTGCCATCTAATCCGGTGGCCTGCGCGGTAGCGATTGCCGATAAGATGGACACCCTGGCGGGTATCTTTGGTATCGGTCAGCATCCGAAAGGCGATAAAGACCCGTTTGCGCTGCGTCGCGCCGCGCTGGGCGTGCTGCGTATCATCGTTGAGAAGAACCTGGATCTCGATCTGCAGACGCTGACCGAAGAAGCGGTTCGTCTGTACGGTGAGAAGCTGACCAACGCCAACGTGGTTGATGATGTGATCGACTTTATGCTGGGCCGCTTCCGTGCCTGGTATCAGGACGAAGGCTACGGCGTCGACACGATCCAGGCGGTACTGGCGCGTCGTCCAACCCGCCCGGCGGATTTCGATGCGCGTATGAAGGCGGTATCGCACTTCCGTACTCTGGAAGAGTCCTCCGCGCTGGCGGCGGCAAACAAACGTGTCTCTAACATCCTCGCGAAATCCGATGAGACGCTGAACGACATCGTTCACGCTTCGGTGCTGAAAGAAGCGGCGGAAATTAAGCTGGCGGGTAATCTGGTGGTGCTGCGCGACAAGCTGCAGCCGTATTTCGCCGCAGGCCGTTATCAGGATGCGCTGATTGAGCTGGCCGCGCTGCGCGAGCCGGTGGATGAGTTCTTCGAGAACGTGATGGTTAACGCTGAAGACAAAGATGTTCGCATCAACCGTCTGACGCTGCTGTCCAAACTGCGTGAACTGTTCCTGCAGGTCGCGGATATTTCTCTGCTGCAGTAAGCGTATCGGAAATAATAAAAGACCTGCCTCAGGGCAGGTTTTTTTATACGTGAAATATGAATAGGTGAACCGTTAATAATTCTGCCATTGATATCTTCATTATTTGCATTCATCGAGAAGAAAAGTTTTAGGAATATATAAACATAATTCCGAGAGGTATTTACGCTAGAATGGCGGCGGGTGCTTGAGACTGTGTGTCTCAGGTATTCAGCGGGAGACAGACAGAGAAAAGCCCCACCTGATAGTAATCAAAGTGAGGCTCCCCTATGCATGAACACCATAAGAGTAGCCTCTTACTTGTTGAAAATCAACACTGGAGGCGAGGAATGCCGCAAAAGTATCTGTTGTTTGGCTTAGTAGTGATTTGCTTCACTATTTTATTATTGACCTGGATGGTTCGTGATTCGCTATGTGAATTACAGCGCAGGCAGGGAAATATTGAGCTGGTGGCATTCTTAGCCTGTGATATTAAACAGTAAGAGCATCTGGTGGGGATCTATCCCCACCATGCTTGCGGTGTCAGGCATTCTCAATGCACCCTTTCATTGTTCACCAAATAAATCCTTTGCCTCCTGATATCAGGAGGCCTTTTTATTTTTACACGGTCGTTGAATTAAACGGGCTTGAAATTCATAGCGGAGTGTGGCTATCCTATGTCCCGACGAATCCCTCGTCTCACCGGAGCGCGCCCCACAAATGAACAAACACGACTGATGAATTTCACGCCTTACCTCGCAGACGTTGCGGGTAGGGGAGTATTGATTTCATTCAGGAGTGCTTATGGCTCATTGCGCCCACATCCCCGCTTTTGTTTTACATCAGGTCACCTGTCAGTTTGCGACGGGGCAGACCCTGTTTGGTCCGCTCAGCGTCTCGCTGGAACCGTCCCTTTGCGGCCTGGTCGGCCGGAACGGCGTCGGCAAGACGCGTCTGCTGCGTCTGCTGGCGGGCCTTGATTCTCCTGCCGGCGGCCATATTGAGCGCGCCGCCGCCGTTGCCTGGGTAGCGCAGCAGCCGACGCTCACGCCGGAGACCACCCTCGCTACGCTGCTGGGCTATGCGTCGGTTTTTGCCGCCTTGTCTCGCCTTGAACAGGGCCAAGGGCTGGCCGACGATTTCGATCTGTTAGATGGTCACTGGGATCTCACCGATCGCCTGAGTTTAGCGTTCCGTGAAGCCGATCTCCCGCCGTTCTCTGCCGATCGCCCCGCGTTTTCACTCAGCGGCGGCGAGCGGATGAAGGCTCTGCTGTGCGGCGCCTTCGTCTCGGGCGCCGATTATCTGCTGCTGGATGAGCCTACCAACCATCTGGACCGCCAGGGGCGGGAGTGGCTCTATCACCAACTGGAAAGCTGGCAGGGCGGGGCTCTGATCGCCAGCCACGACCGCGAGCTGCTGACGCGGATGCCGAGGATTATTGAGCTGACGCCGACGGCGCTGCGCAGCTACGGCGGCAACTATGCTGAATATCAGCGCCAGCGTATGGCGGAGCAGCAGGCCGCGCGCGCGGCGCTGGAGCATGCCGTGACCGACCGACGGCGCACCCGCGCGCGAATGCAAAAGGAGCATGACGCCGCCCAGCGGCGCTCGGCTCAGACGCTGCGTACCGTTGATACGCTAAATATCGCCTCCTTCGAACGCGTGAAGTACAAAGGCGCGGCAAAAGAGCGCCCGGGAGCGCTGCGCCGTCAGCATCGTGAACAGAACAGCAGTCTGAATGCCGCCGTGCAGCAGGCGCGGGAGCGGATAGAAGACGACAATCCGGTGATGTTCACCCTGCCGGGTAGCGAAGTGGCCGCCGGCAAGCAGGTGCTGGTGGTGGAGTCATTACAGCTCGACCATGCGCCGGCTGCGCCGCTGAACTGGCGTATCGATGGTCCGATGCGCATCGCGCTAAAGGGGCCAAACGGCTGTGGCAAAACCACTTTGCTGAAAACGCTGTTGGGGCTGGAGCAGGCCGCGTCAGGCGATGTCCGGCTTTCGGTGAGCGCCGCTTACCTCGATCAACATCTGACGCAGCTGGATTTATCCCTGTCGGTAATGGCGCACCTGAGCCTGGAAGATACCCCGTTGGATGAGGGCCTCCTGCGCACCCGCCTGGCGCAGCTCCAGCTGGGCGCGGATAAGGTCACTCTGCCGCTGTCGGCGCTCAGCGGCGGCGAGCGCCTGAAAGCGGCGCTGGCGTGCGTGCTCTGGCGACGCGAGCCTGCCCAACTGCTTTTGTTGGATGAGCCGACCAACCATCTCGATTTAGCATCGACGCAGGCTATTGAAAGCGCGCTGGCGGCGTTTCCCGGCGCGATGCTGGTGGTGTCGCATGATGAGGCGTTTTTACAAGGTCTGAAGCTGACCCATAGTCTGGCGTGGCGGGAGACGGGCTGGCACTTTTCCCTGCTCTGAATGCCCAGTAGCCGCCATCTTATGCTGGCGGCTACTGGCGACAGATAAAAAAAATCCCCGCCATCAGGCAGGGATTCTCGATTCTTAGCGGCTTGAACTTACAGAGAAGTTACGTTGCCAGCTGCCGGGCCTTTAGCGCCGCTTTCGATGGTGAAGGATACTTTCTGACCTTCGTCCAGGGATTTGTAGCCATCGTTCTGGATAGCAGAGAAGTGTACGAACACGTCTTTAGAGCCATCGTCAGGAGTGATGAAGCCGAAGCCTTTGTCAGCGTTGAACCATTTTACGATACCAGTCATTTTACCGGACATAGTGAATTACCTTTAAAAAAATAAGTGAGCCTTGCGGCGTAGGGGTCTGGACTACAGATTTAAAGCGATAAAGGGAAAGTTCACTACGGGGGTATCTTTGGATAACCTTAGAAGGACTGCTCTATTCGACTGCTCTGTGGTCTGTACATCAAACCTGCGAGCATTAACGCACGTTCAGCACCTGATAGCAAACTTTTTTTACGGTGCAGCGGCAAAAGCTCCCTTACTGGCCTTTGCCGCTGCGCGCGAGATTAATCGAGTAATTGTCGTGAAAGCTGTGGATTGGCCTGAATCAGGCGCATCAATTTCAGCTCGGTGGGAGACGGTCTGACCCGTCTCGACTCCCACTCTCTTACCATGGCGACGCTCACGCCCATGACGTTGGCAAAGTCGTCAATCTTAAGTCCAGTGCCTTTACGCAGCTGTTCAAATTCACTAAATACAGTGGACTTACGGTTTGAGGTAAGTTTCTGATTATCATCCTTAAAAACGATGTGTTCCAGGCTGCTCAGCAGTTCAAACACGGGATCTTTATATTCCATTGAGAACTCCTTTTATCACACAGCGGAAAAGATTTTTCTATAGCTCATTAAGAATAGTCAGAAAATGGCGCAAGGGATGGTAACGTCGGTGATTATTTGCCAACAGGCTATCGAATCTGCCCCGACAGCCAAACGGCAGCGTAGCCTAAAAGAATGATTATTAACGCGATGAGGTGGCTTCGAAAATTTTTGTAAACGGATAAGAAAAAAGCGGCAAAGCCGGCGCGGGGCGCCGGCTTATAGGGTTAGGCTTTCTGCAGGCTTCTCGCCTCATCTGTCGTCGCCGGCACGGATTTACTGACCCGGTACTTGATCAGCAGCGCAAAGGCTGACAGGAACGCCGGGATGGCCAGCAGGGTGAAGATGGTTTCAAAGGAGAGCTGAGCCTGCATCAGGAAGGCGCCGCTGAACGCGCCGAGGATGCCGCCGAAGCGGCCGATACCCAGCATCCAGGCGACGCCGGTGGCGCGCCCCTGCGTCGGATAGAAGCCAGCCGCCAGCGCCGGCATCGACGACTGCGCGCCGTTCATAATGCTGCCGGCGATAAAGACCATCACTCCCATTAGCGCCAGGCTGCTGGTGGAGAAGCCCACCAGGCAGACAAAAACGCCGGTCAGCAGCCAGCCGACGGCCACCACTTTATTGGGGTTAATCTTGTCCATCAGGGCGCCGAGGATCAGCACGCCAATCCCGCCGCCGAGCGGGAACAGGGCGGTGATAATTGAGGCCTGACTCATCGAGGCACCGGTTTCACGGATGAGCAGCGGCAGCCAGCTGGTCAGCAGATAGAAAATCAGCAGGCCCATAAAGTAGGTCAGGCACAGCATCACGGTACCCACCGCGTAGCGAGGGGAGAAAATGACGCCGATCGCGGATTTCTCTTTCACCTGGCCTGCTTCGCGTAGTACAAATTCCACTGCCTTCGGCAGCGGTGCGATACGGCGCAGGATAGCAGCAATGCGCTGCGCCGGGTGCTGCTTCACCACCAGATAGCGGACGGACTCTGGCAGCAGGAATATTAATGCCACCGCCAGCAGGAGGGGCATCACGCCGCCCAGCACCAGCACGCTCTGCCAGCCATAGTGCGGGATCATCCAGGCGGATAAAAAGCCGCCCAGCGAAGATCCCATCGGAAAGCCGACAAACATCAGGTTCACCAGCAGCGCCCGACGGCGCTCCGGCGCATATTCACTCATTAGCGTCGCGGCATTCGGCATCGCCGCGCCAAGGCCCAGACCGGTCAGGAAGCGCAGCAGCGTCAGCTGATTAAGGCTGGTGGCGAAGGCGGTGAGCAGGCTGAATCCGCCGAACACCACGATCGACATGATCAGCACTTTTTTGCGGCCGATGCGGTCAGCCAGCGGCCCTGCGGTTAAGGCGCCGACCGCCAGACCCACCAGCGCGGCGCTCATCACCGGGCCGAGAGCCGATTTTTCCACGCCCCACTCTTGCACCAGGTCGGAGGCGATGAACCCGATAATTGCGGTATCGAACCCGTCCATCGCGACGGTGATAAAGCAGAGCGCAAGGATCATCCACTGGTAGCGGGTGAAGGGGTGCTCGTTGATAAAGGCCTGAATGTCGATGGTTGTCTTAGTCATACGGCTTTCCTGGCAGACTGA
The DNA here is from genome assembly GCF_018223925.1 of Klebsiella sp. 10. NCBI lineage: Bacteria > Pseudomonadati > Pseudomonadota > Gammaproteobacteria > Enterobacterales > Enterobacteriaceae > Klebsiella > Klebsiella sp. 10. Next base: position 247,495 of record NZ_JAGRRB010000005.1, on the reverse strand, counting down.
GCGAGGGACAGAGGTTTATTATTATCGTCGCCTTCGCGTCGTTGAGTTTGATTTGTGCGATAATCGAACATATCGCCGTTAATCGCTCATTCATCAAATCATTGAAGTGCGAGGCAGGCAATCCAGACGCGTGCCAAAGCGTGCGATTATCGTCCGCTTTAAGGCGCAGTGCCGGGTTGTGGCTTTTTATTTATATTAATATCAATGACTTATTAAGTTCTGGCCCACCTGATCTTAAGACCATATTTGTGATGCGCATAACAGACGTTCTACAGCGCGACGATGGCGTGCAAAATGGTGTTTTTCCCGCGTAAGATTAGCAGGAAAGGGTATCCTGCGAGGCCGAGCTGGACTATCCTTGTCAGCGTCTGGCACGTGTGTGCCGTTGTGCGCTTTTTTTGGCTGAAAGGAGTAAAAAAATGGCGACAGGAAAGTCCTGCTCTCGCTGGTTTGCGGCTATGGCGGCCTTATTGATGGTGGTTAGCCTGAGTGGGTGTTTTGATAAAGAGGGCGATCAGCGCAAAGCGTTTATCGACTTCCTGCAGAATACGGCGATGCGTAGCGGTGAACGTCTGCCGACGCTGACCGCCGATCAGAAAAAACAGTTTGGGCCTTTTGTCTCTGACTACGCGGTGATCTACGGTTACTCGCAGCAGGTGAGCCAGGCGATGGACGCTGGTCTGCGCCCGGTGGTGGACAGCGTCAATGCGATCCGCGTCCCGCAGGATTATATGACCCAGCGTGAGCCGCTGCGTCAGGCGAACGGCGCGCTGGGCGTGCTCAGCCAGCAGCTGCAGAATGCGAAAATGCAGGCCGATGCCGCGCATGGCGCGCTGAAGCAGGCTGACGATCTCAAGCCGGTCTTCGATCAGGTTTACGCCAAGGTGGTGACGGCGCCAGCCGACGCGCTGCAGCCGCTGATCCCGGCCGCGCAGATCTTTACCCAGCAGCTGGTTCAGGTTGGGGATTTTGTCGCTCAGCAGGGGACGCAGGTGAGCTTTGTCGCCAACGGCATTCAGTTCCCGACCTCCCAGCAGGCCAGCCAGTACAATGCGCTGATTGGGCCGCTGGCGGCGCAGCATCAGGCGTTTAATCAGGCATGGACGGCGGCGGTGAACGCCACCCGTTAATGCTTCATCTGGCTGACGTTGGCTGCGGCGAACGGGCAGGATGATGGACAGGATGCAAAAAGAACCCGGGGAGGGCGGTTGCCGCCGTTACCCGGGTTTTTTTATGGCTTATTTTACCTGCGGATTGACGCAGTTTTTCTCTACGTTGCCGTTCAGGGCGTCGATCAGGTTGTCCACCGCACAGGCCGCCATGTTGTAGCGCGTCTCATGGGTGGCGGAGCCGATATGCGGCAGCGCGACGACGTTCGGCAGGCTCAGCAGCGGTGAGTCCTTGGCCAGCGGTTCGTGTTCGAACACATCGAGACCGGCAGCGTGGATCTCACCGTTCTGCAGGGCGGCGATCAGCGCCTGCTCGTCCACTACCGGGCCACGCCCGGCGTTAATGAAGATGGCGGAAGATTTCATTTTGGCAAACTGCGCCTGACCGAACAGATGGTGAGTCTCTTCGCTCAGGGGCAGGATCAGGCAGACAAAGTCAGCCTCCTGCAGCAGGGTATCGAGATCGCAATAGCGGGCATTGAAGCGTTCTTCCGCCTGCGGATGCTGGCGACGCGCGTTATACAGGATTGGCATGCCGAACCCGAAGTGGGCGCGCTGCGCCAGCGCCATACCGATGCGGCCCATGCCGACGATGCCTAAGGTTTTATGGTGAACATCCGTGCCGAACCAGTCCGGACCAATGCTCTTCGTCCATTCACCCGCTTTGACGCGCTCCGCCACTTCCACCACCCGGCGCGCGGTACTCAGCACCAGCGCCATGACCGTATCGGCGACGGTCTCGGTCAGCACGGTCGGGGTATGCATCAGCAGCACCCGGCGGGCGTTCAGCGCCTCGACGTCGAAGTTGTCATAGCCAACGGAAACGGTGGAGGTCGCACGCAGCTTCGGCATCTTCTCCAGCAGCGCGGCGTCAACCTTTTCGCTGGAGCCCAGCAGGCCTTCAGCCTGGGCGAAGGCCTCAGCGTGCTGCGAAACGGTCTCCGGCCGCAGGTTTTTCACCTGAGTGACGGAAAAGTGCTCCTCCAGACGCTGTAGCAGGTCGTCGGGAAGCGTTTTATAGAGAATGACAGACGGCTTCATGCGAATCTCCGTAGTATGAGTCGTTCAGGCGTGATGAGCGCCAAGTGGAAGGTTTTGATTATTAGCAGGCTTAACAATCAAAGTCAGCCATACTGAGGCGAAAAGCGCTACCCCCATAAAAATATAGGACGCTGCGGGGCTGCCGGTGGCGCCGTTCAGGTAGCCGACAAACCACGAGCCGCAGAAGGAGCCCAGGGCGCCCATGCTGTTGATCAGCGCCATGGCGCCCCCGGCGACGTTGCGCGGCAGCATTTCCGGAATAATGGCGAAGAAGGGGCCGTAAGGCGCATACATTGCCGCCCCGGCTACCACCAGCAGGGTGTAGGAGACCCAGAAGTGGTTGGCGCCGACCGCCCAGGAACCGATGAAGGCCAGTCCGCCAATCAGCAGCAGCGGCCAGACGAACAGCTTACGGTTTTGCAGTTTATCCGAGGCCCAGGAGACGACGATCATGGCGATGGTGGCCGCCAGGTACGGGACAGAAGAGAGCCAGCCCACTTCCACCATCCCCATATTTTCACCGCCGCTGCGGATAATCGACGGCAGCCACAGTACAAAGCCGTATACGCCGATACTCCAGGCAAAATACTGCGCGCAGAGCAGGATCACGTTGCGGGAGCGGAAGGCTTCGCCATAGTTACGCACCGCTTTGATGCCTTGCTGTTCACGATCCAGTTGTTCCTGCAGCGCCGCTTTTTCACTCTCCGCCAGCCAGGACACCTGCGACGGCTTATCTTTCACCAGCACCCACCAGCAGAAGGCCCAGATCACCGCCGGCACCCCTTCGATGATGAACATTTCCCGCCAGCCGAAGGCCTGAATCAGGTAGCCGGAGACTACCGACATCCACAGGACCGTCACCGGGTTACCGAGGATCAGGAAGGTGTTGGCGCGAGAGCGCTCTGATTTGGTGAACCAGTTGCTGATATAGATAAGCATCGCCGGCATCACCGCGGCTTCGACGACGCCGAGGATAAAGCGGATCGCCGCCAGCGCCGGGATATTATGCACAATACCGGTCAGGGAGGCGCAACCGCCCCACAGGATCAGGCAGATAAAGATCAGTTTGCGAACGCTGCGGCGCTCCGCATAGATAGCGCCGGGGATCTGGAAGAAGAAGTAGCCGAGGAAGAACAGCGCCCCCAGCAGGGAGGAGATCCCCTTGGTGATGCCCAGGTCTTCGGTAATGCCTGCCGCGGAGGCGAAGCTGAAGTTGGCGCGGTCGAGGTACGCCAGGCTATACGTGATAAACACGATAGGCATGATGTACCACCAGCGTTTCGTTGCATTTGTTGAGCTATTCATAGGCTTGCCTCTGTCAATGAGGAGACATACGTCCGTCGAAACGGACGCTGCTGTGCCGCGCTGCAGGTAGGGTACAGGACGGCTGTTATCGTTGCGTAGAAAAGTTACTCGCCCAGCGCGTCGCGAGTGGGCAGCCCCTCGCTGTCGCCCTGGACCTGAATCGCCAGCGAACCGATTTTATTGCCGCGGTTCACCGCCTGAAGCAGGGTTTTGCCTTCCAGCAGGGCGCTAATCACCCCGACGGCAAAGCCGTCGCCGGCGCCGACGGTATCGACGACGTTATCGACTTTAATGGCATCGACCGTTCCCTGTTCGCCGCTGGCGCTCTTGAACCAGGCGCCGTCGCAGCCGGTTTTAATGACTACCGCCTTGACGCCGCGGGAGAGATAGAAATCGGCAATCCCTTCCGGGGTCTGCTGGCCGGTAAGAATCACGCCCTCTTTTAAGCCTGGCAAAACCCAGTCAGCCTGGAAGGCGAGACGGTTGAGTTTCTCCACCATCTCGGCTTCGCTTTTCCACAGCACCGGGCGCAGATTGGGGTCGAAAGAGAGGGTTTTTCCTTCGGCTTTCATTACCTTCGCCGCATGCTCCAGCAACGCGTAAGAGCTCTCAGAAAGGGCCGCCGCGACGCCGCTCAGGTGCAGATGGCGGGCGCTGGTGAAGTAGTCGGCGCGAAAATCGTCCGGCGAAAGATGGCTGGCTGCGGATCCTTTGCGGAAATACTCCACAATGGGATCGGTTCCATTTTCGACTTTCGATTTCATCTGGAAACCGGTAGCGAAGCGGTTGTCGATGGCCACAGCGTGGCTATCGATCCCCTCTTTCGCCAGCGATTGCAGTACGAAGCGGCCAAAGCTGTCGTTGCCGACGCGGCTCACCCAGCCGACTTTCAGACCCAGGCGCGCCAGGCCGGTGGCGACGTTCAGCTCGGCGCCGGCGACACGTTTCATGAAATGCTCCACCTCGGCCAGATCCCCGGTTTCGGTGGCGACAAACATGGCCATAGCTTCGCCGATGGTGATGACATCTAAATTTTCCACGACTTAATCCTCGCGTAACAGGTTGACGTAGCGGCGGGTCACGGCCGTCAGGTCATGGCCAGTCAGCGGAAACTCGATTCCACGCGGCGCGTCGGCGGGAAGATTATCGAGCAGGGCCAGCCAGCGTTCGGCGGCCTGATCCGGCGGTACAGCGCGGAATTTCTCATGATGAGGCTCCGCCGCTTTAACATGAATATAGCTGACTGCCGGCGCAAGATGACGTGCCGCCTCTTCCGGCGAATCGCCAACCCACAGCCAGTTGCCCATATCAAACGTTAAGGTGATCGGCAGCTGATGGACCCGGCAGGCGGCTTTGAAGCGCTGCATCGGCGCCAGCTGGCCGCAGTCGGTCTGGTCATTCTCTACCACCAACGCCATGCCGCTGTCGCTGAGGATATCGCGCAGCTCATCCAACTGCTGATTGTGGAGGAAATGGCCAAGGGAGAGCTTCAGCCACAGAGCGTTCAGAGTTTGCGCTTCCGCGAGCAGCGTCGGGAGATCCGGGTTAAGCTCGCCGTTGTCGGTGAACAGCGCCTGCGGCGCGGAGTAGCAGGCCAGCAGGCCGTGGCGCTCAATGGTGGCCGCCAGCGAGGGCAGAGCGTTGAGCTCTTCCGCGCTGCACAGCTCGCGGCGGATTTCGACGCCGTCCGCGCCGGCGTTGGCGATAAACGGCAGGACGGCGGCCTGCCCGCCTAAGGATTTAACATGGTCATTACCATACGCAGCGGTAACGACAATAATTTTTCTGGCCATCGCGCTCTTACTCCCGGCGTTTGTTGCTTAATCTCCTTAATACGCTAGATGGTATCGGTTCCATAAGAAAGGGCGAGATGTTTAATTTATGATCGGCATCACGAAGGATCGTTAACGGGAGGTTGATCCGCGGACGATAAGCTCGCCGGAAAATACCCGTTCGCGGATGGGGTCGTTAGTGCCGGCAATGCGCCGAATAACCTGTTCGACCGCCGCGTAGCCGATCTGCCACGTCGGCTGTTTGAGGGTGGTAATACCGACGCCGGCCAGCTCCGCCCACTCCAGTTCGTCGAAGCCCAGCAGGCCGATATCGCTCCCCCAGATCAGGCCGACGCGCTTCAGGGCGCGGGCTACCTGCAGCGTCAGCGCGCCGTTGGCGGAGATGACCGCTTTGCGCATCCCGCGGTGGCGGGCATGGAACTGACGCAGGACGTTGTCCAGCATCGCGCCGTCGTTAAGCTGCACCTCGGCGTTTTCGGCCACCACGCCGTGGTGGCGGGCAAGCGTGGCGCGAAAGGCGCTCAGGCGCTCGCGACGGGTATTCACCGAGCCCAGCGGTTCGCTGAGAAACAGGATGGCCTCGAATCCTTTTTCCACCAGATGTTCGGTGGCGGTGGTGGCGGCCTGGGCGTTATCAAGCCCGACCACATCGCAGGCGAAGTCGGGGATTTTACGGTCAATCAGCACCATCGGCAGGGCCGACTGCTGCAGGCGGTTCAGGCCATCCTCCCGCATACCGACTGCGTTGACCACGATGCCTTCCACCTGGTAGCTGCGCAGCAGGTCCAGGTAGTGCAGCTCCTGATCGAGCTCGTTATTGGTATTACACACCAGCAGGGTGAAGCCCTTTTCCCGGCAGGCTGCTTCAATGCCGCTCATGACGTTGACCGAGTAGGGATTGGTGATATCGGCGATGATCAGGCCGATGAGGCGGGTTCGGCCGTGTTTGAGGCCGCGGGCCATCAGGCTGGGGCGGTAGTCGAGTTCGGCAATGGCTTTTTCAATACGTGATAACAGGTCGTCGGAAAGCAGATGCTTCTCGCCGTTAAGATAACGTGAAATGCTGGTTTTGCCGGTCTTTGCGGCTTTCGCCACATCGCTGATAGTTGCACGCGCCGCTTTCGCCATGGTGGCTTCCTTTGCTGAAAATCTGCCAACACCTTAGCGCGAAAAATAGCGATATCAAGCATTTTGCCCGGCAGAGCGGCTGCCGGGCGACATGAGGTTGCGCTTACTGCAGCGGGCTGAGGGTAATTTCCACGCGACGGTTCTGCGCTTTGCCTTCCGCTGTGCTGTTGCTGGCGATAGGGTTCGCCGGGCCCATGCCGGTGGTGCGAATGCGATTGGCCGCCACGCCCTGGGTGATGAGCGCGCTGGCGACGCTGTCCGCACGCTGTTGCGACAGACGCATATTCAGATCCTTGCTGCCGGTGCTGTCGGTATAGCCGACCACGTTAACGGCGGTTTTCTCATACTCTTTCAGCACCATGGCCACGCCGGTCAGGGTGTTGGCGCCGGCCGGCTTCAGGTTGGCGCTATTGCTGTCGAAGGTGACGTTATTCGGCATGTTCAGCACGATATTGTCGCCATTTCGCGTCACGCTGACCCCGGTTCCCTGCATTTTGTCGCGCAGCTTCGCTTCCTGCACGTCCATGTAGTAACCAATGCCGCCGCCGAGCGCCGCGCCGGCCGCTGCGCCAATCAGCGCGCCTTTGCCGCGGTCATGTTTGGAAGAGGAGAGCGCGCCGACGCCAGCGCCCACTAAGGAGCCAATACCTGCGCCAATACCGGATTTGCCTGCTTCACGTTCACCGGTATAGGGGTTGGTGGTGCAGCCAGAAATGGCCAGAGTGCCGCTGACCAGCGCCGCAATCATAAGTACGCGTTTTTTCATTTAATATCCTTAATCCTTTTTATTCTTTGTCACAGCGAACGTGACGGTTGATTATGACGCGCGATTACGGAGAAAATTCCCCGGATACCATCTCTTTTTGTAAATAACATTGAACGGTTGCCCATCACGCCGTCATGACACCTGCATTCGCTGACCAGGAGCCGCCCTTGCCAACCTCATCTGCAACCAAAACCATCTTAACCGCCGCCCACTGGGGACCGATGCTGGTGGAAACGGACGGGGAAAACGTCCTCTCTTCCCGCGGCGCGCTGGCGACACCGTTTGCCAACTCGCTGCAAACGGCAGTGCGCGATCAGGTGCACAGCAAAACCCGCGTGCGCTATCCAATGGTGCGTAAAGGCTTCCTTGCTTCACCGGACAAGCCCCAGGGGGTCCGCGGTCAGGATGAATTCGTGCGGGTGAGCTGGGAGCAGGCGCTGGATCTGATCGATGCCCAGCATCGGCGGATCCGCGACAGCTACGGTCCGGCCTCCATTTTTGCCGGCTCCTACGGCTGGCGCTCTAACGGCGTATTGCATAAGGCGGCGACGCTGCTGCAGCGCTATATGAGCCTGGCGGGCGGCTATACCGGCCATCTTGGCGATTACTCCACCGGCGCGGCGCAGGCGATCATGCCTTATGTCGTTGGCGGCAATGAGGTGTATCAGCAGCAGACCAGTTGGCCGCTGGTGCTCGAGCACAGCGAAGTGGTGGTGCTGTGGAGCGCCAACCCGCTGAACACGCTGAAAATTGCCTGGAATGCCTCCGACGAGCAAGGGATCCCGTGGTTTGATCGGCTGCGCCAGAGCGGTAAGCGGCTGATCTGCATCGATCCGATGCGATCGGAAACCGTCGATTTCTTTGGCGATTCGATGGAGTGGATCGCGCCGCATATGGGCACCGACGTCGCGCTGATGCTGGGGATCGCCCATACGCTGGTGGAAAATGACTGGCAGGATGATGCGTTTCTTACCCGCTGCACCAGCGGCTACGATATTTTTGCCCGCTATCTGACCGGTGAAAGCGACGGCGTAGCGAAAACCGCTGACTGGGCAGCAGCGATCTGCGGCGTTAAAGCAGATAAAATCCGCGAACTGGCGAAACTTTTCCACGAAAATACCACTATGCTGATGGCCGGCTGGGGCATGCAGCGTCAGCAGTATGGCGAGCAGAAACACTGGATGCTGGTCACTCTGGCCGCCATGCTGGGACAGATCGGCACCCCCGGTGGCGGATTTGGTCTTTCCTACCATTTTGCCAACGGCGGCAACCCGACCCGCCGCGCGGCGGTGCTGGGCTCGATGCAGGGGAGCGTGGCCGGAGGCGTGGACGCGGTGGAGAAGATCCCGGTCGCACGAATTGTCGAGGCGCTGGAGAATCCGGGGGCGGAGTATCAGCACAACGGCATGGCGCGGCGCTTTCCCGATATTCGCTTTATCTGGTGGGCCGGCGGCGCCAACTTTACTCATCATCAGGACACCAACCGACTGATTCAGGCGTGGCAGAAACCGGAGCTTATCGTTATTTCCGAATGCTTCTGGACCGCCGCCGCGCGCCATGCCGATATCGTCCTGCCGGCGACCACCTCGTTTGAGCGCAACGATCTGACCATGACCGGGGACTACAGTAACCAGCATCTGGTGCCGATGAAGCAGGTAGTTGCCCCGCGAGATGAAGCGCGCGACGATTTCGCGGTCTTTGCCGACCTCAGCGAACGCTGGGAGGCGGGTGGCCGCGAACGCTTCACCGAAGGGAAGAGTGATTTGCAGTGGCTGGAGACTTTCTATCAGATGGCCGCCCGGCGCGGCGCCCAGCAGCAGGTGACGCTGCCGCCATTTGCCGAATTCTGGCAGGCTAACCAGCTGATTGAGATGCCGGAGGAGCCGGAGAATGCCCGTTTTGCGCGTTTCGCCGCCTTCCGCGCCGATCCCCAGGCCAACCCGCTGAAAACGGCGAGCGGTAAAATAGAGATCCACTCGCCGACCATCGCCGCTTTTGGTTACGCCGACTGTCCACCGCATCCGATGTGGCTGGAGCCCGACGAGTGGCATGGCAACGCAGAGGCGGGGCAGCTGCAGCTGCTGTCGGCCCATCCGGCCCACCGTCTGCACAGTCAACTGAACCACACCGCGCTGCGCGAGCGCTATGCCGTCGCCGGGCGCGAACCGGTGACTATTGATCCGCAGGATGCGCAGGCGCGCGGGATTGTCGATGGCGATTTGGTGCGGGTATGGAACGCCCGCGGTCAGGTGCTGGCCGGCGCCGTGGTGACGGAGGGGATCCGCCCGGGGGTGATTTGCCTGCATGAAGGAGCGTGGCCCGACCTGGATCCGCAGGTCGGCATCTGCAAAAACGGGGCGGTGAACGTCTTAACCAAAGATATTCCGACATCCCGGCTGGGCAACGGCTGTGCCGGGAACACCGCCCTGGCGTGGCTGGAGAAATATACCGGCCCGGCGCTGCCGCTTACGGCATTTGATCCGCCGGCCAACGCATAATCCACGTCGGGTGCTGAGTATCGTCCTGCCATGCGCAGTCTTCAATCCGGAAGCCCTGCGCATGGTAGAAACTCACCGCCGATTCGTTCTTCTGATAAACCTCAAGGCTCAGCCAGGCGTAGTGCTGTTTGACTTCATCCAGCAGCGCCCGGCCAATACCCTGGCGGGTGGCGCCCGGCGCGACAAACAGCGCGCCGACGAAACGGGAGTCCAGCACGCTGACAAAGCCTTTTAACTCGCCATCCTGCTCCCAGACCCAGGTGCTGGCGGCGGGAAGATAGACATCCCGTACTACCGCGACGCTGTCGCGCCAGTAGCTTTCGCTGATAAAAGGATGGGCATGAATCGTGCTGTCCAGCCACAGCGCCAGCAGCGGCGCGGTATCTTCAGTGTCCCACTTGCGGATCATCCTGACCTCCAGGGTGACAGAAGCAGCCGGTGACATGGTCGTTGACCAGCCCACAGGCCTGCATAAAGGAATAACAGATTGTCGAGCCGACAAACTTAAAGCCGCGTTTTTTCAATGCCTTCGACAGCGCATCGGAGGCCGGCGTCGTGGTGGGAATTTCCGCCAGCGTCGCAGCGCGGGTCACATGTGGCGCATTGTCGACGAAGGACCAGACAAAATCAGTGAACGACTCGCCATTTTCTTCCATCGCCAGATAGGCGCGGGCGTTGCCGATAATGGCCTGGATTTTTCCCCGATGGCGAATGATGCCGGTATCCTGCAGGAGTCGCTCGATATCGTCATCACCCATCGCCGCCACGCGCACCGGATCGAACTGGTGAAAAGCCTGGCGGTAGTTCTGCCGTTTTTTTAACACCGTGATCCACGATAAACCGGCCTGCTGGCCCTCAAGGCAGATCATTTCAAACAGCTGGCGACCCTCTTTTTGCGCCACACCCCATTCGGTATCGTGATACTCGATGTATAACGGATCCTGACTCACCCATCCGCAACGCTGCATAGCTGTTTCTCCCTCTGCGCTAAAAAAGTGGACGCCCGCCTTGACGGCTGAAAGATAAAGATAATAGTTAATACAGGGAAATCGTATCCCCACTAAAAACACAGCAATATTGCCGATTCGGCTCTTTTCTGGAGTCGCATTAATGATAATAAAGAAATGCAATGGCCTCCGGGGGTTCTTGATCCCGGCGAGCGTATCCGTCTGGGTGTCATGTGTCTCTGGAGCGAATGCCTGGCAACAGGAATATATCGCTATCGATACAAAAAGTAATACGTCGGAACGCTATACATGGGATAGCGATCACCAACCACGTTATGAAGATATTCTCGCCGAGCGGATGAAGTCCTCTGAGACGCCCGGCGGGCTGGCGTTAAACCAGGGGCTGGCGCCGCCGGACAGCGGCCGCGGCCTGAGCGTTGGCTGGAATTATCCGCTGGCAAACGGCGTAACCTCCGGGCCGGTGGCCAGCCTGCGCAGCGACGTCACCGCGCCGACGGTGAGAAGCGCAGGCGAGGCGGGCTACGTTAACACGCTCGGCTGGCGCATGGATTATCAGGCGCTGTGGGGCGTGCATCCCTGGGCGCAGGTGAGCTATAACCAGTCGCTCGCCAGCGATGTCTGGGCGCCGATGACCCGTGCCAGGGAGGGAGGCTGGAGCGATGTCACCCTGGGCGCTGATATGCGGTTGGGATCCCACGTGGCGGCATGGGCAACGCTGTCGCAGGCGGATAACCTGCCGTCAGGGGAAAATACGCTCTATTTGATGGGGGTCAGCGCCAATTTTTAATCGGGAATTGTTACGCATTTGAAACGATGTGGTTATTGTTAAATCTCAGCAATGGCGCATTTCTGTGAGATAGCGCACACTAACTTTTTGCCTGTAATTTACGGAATGAATGTTATGCAATGCCATTCATTCCAACATTAATGCATTTCATTCCCCGCTGATGGCAGTTCATGCCTTTTTCCCCCACTGGATGAGGGGCCTTCGCTATTGTGGCGGCAGTTAATTTATCAGGACAACTGCTATGAACGCTGCAAACCGTCAATCGACCCGCTGGCTGACACTGATCGGCACCATCATCACCCAATTCGCTCTCGGTTCGGTTTATACCTGGAGCCTGTTTAACAGTTCGCTGTCTGACAAACTGGGCGAGCCGGTCAGTCAGGTGGCTTTTTCCTTTGGTCTGCTGAGCCTCGGGCTGGCGCTCTCTTCGTCGGTCGCCGGCAAGCTGCAGGAGCGCTTTGGCGTGAAGCGCGTCACCATGGCCTCCGGGATCCTGCTCGGCCTGGGCTTCTTCCTGACCGCGCACTCCAGCAGCCTGATGATGCTGTGGCTGAGCGCGGGCGTGCTGGTGGGGCTGGCGGACGGCGCCGGTTACCTGCTGACCCTGTCGAACTGCGTGAAATGGTTCCCGGAGCGTAAAGGGTTGATCTCCGCCTTCTCCATTGGCTCCTATGGTCTCGGCAGCCTGGGGTTCAAATTCATTGATTCCCACCTGCTGGCCACCGTTGGCCTGGAAAAAACCTTCGTTATCTGGGGCGCTATCGTGCTGGTGATGATCGTCTTTGGCGCGACCCTGATGAAAGATGCGCCAAATCACCCGGCAGCCACCGCGGCCAACGGCGTCGTGGAAAACGACTTCACCCTCGCCGAATCGATGCGTAAACCGCAGTACTGGATGCTGGCGGTGATGTTCCTGACGGCCTGCATGAGCGGTCTGTACGTAATTGGCGTAGCGAAAGATATTGCCCAGGGAATGGTCCACCTGGATGTCGCCACGGCGGCCAACGCGGTAACGGTTATCTCGATTGCGAACCTCAGCGGTCGCCTGGTGTTAGGTATCCTGTCTGATAAAATCTCCCGCATTCGCGTGATTACCATCGGTCAGGTCGTGTCGCTGGTGGGGATGGCCGCGCTGCTGTTCGCCCCGCTGAATGCCTTGACCTTCTTCGCCGCCATCGCCTGCGTCGCCTTTAACTTCGGCGGCACCATTACCGTCTTCCCGTCGCTGGTGAGTGAGTTCTTTGGTCTGAACAATCTGGCGAAAAACTATGGCGTGATTTATCTGGGCTTCGGTATCGGCAGCATCTGCGGCTCTCTCATCGCTTCGCTGTTCGGCGGTTTCTACGTGACCTTCTGCGTGATCTTCGCCCTGCTGATCCTCTCGCTGGCGTTATCCACCACCATTCGTCAGCCGAAAAGCACGGTATATAACGAGGCGCACGCCTGAAACCTGCGGCGTGAAACGTGCCCCTGGTTATTTCCCTAAGCAAATAGTGCCAATCCAGCCAAATGTTTTGTAAATGTTTGGCTGGATCACATTCCCTCCTGATACTTTTCTCGTTCCCTGTGGTCTACTTATCGCGGTTTGTAGAGGTTTCTGATAACCAACCCTAACGCACCCTATTAGCCTACTGACTCGTGCCACAGCGTCAGGCGGTGTTTTATTCTTCTTTTTCCAGGTTTGCTTGCATGAAATATATTAGAACGATGACGCAGCAGAAGCTTAGTTTTTGGCTGGCGCTGTACATCGGCTGGTTTATGAACGTCGCCGTTTTTTTCCGGCGTTTCGATGGTTATGCTCAAGAGTTCACTTTCTGGAAAGGGCTTTCCGGTGTTGTTGAACTGGTTGCCACGGTATTTGTCACCTTCTTCCTGTTACGTCTTCTGTCGCTGTTCGGCCGCCGTATCTGGCGCATTCTGGCGACGCTGATTGTCCTGTTTTCCGCCGCGGCGAGTTACTACATGACGTTCCTCAATGTGGTGATTGGCTACGGGATTATCGCTTCGGTGATGACCACCGATATCGACCTGTCGAAAGAGGTCATCGGCTGGCACCTGATCCTCTGGCTGGTGGCGGTGAGCGCGCCGCCGTTGCTGTTCATCTGGAGCAACCGCTGCCGCCATACGCTGCTGCGCCAGCTGCGCACCCCGGGCCAGCGGGTTAAAAACGTGCTGATCGTGGTGCTGGCCGGACTAATTGTCTGGGGACCCATCCGCCTGCTAGAGCTGCGCCAGCATGATGTGGAGCGCCATTCGGAAGTGGATATGCCGAGCTATGGCGGGGTGATCGCCAACTCTTACCTGCCGTCGAACTGGTTGTCGGCGCTGGGTCTGTACGCCTGGGCGCAGGTGGATGAATCCTCAGACAACAAATCGCTGATTAACCCGGCGAAGAAGTTCACCTACGTCGCGCCGGAAGGTCTGGATGATACCTACGTGGTGTTTATCATTGGCGAAACGACCCGCTGGGACCATATGGGCATCCTCGGCTATAGCCGCAATACCACGCCAGAGCTGGAGAAAGAGAAGAATCTCGTCGCCTTTCGCGGTTACTCGTGCGATACCGCTACCAAACTGTCGTTACGCTGCATGTTTGTGCGCGAGGGCGGGGCGGAAGATAACCCCCAGCGGACGCTCAAAGAGCAGAATGTCTTTGCCGTGCTGCATCAGCTGGGCTTCAGCGGCAATCTGTACGCCATGCAGAGCGAGATGTGGTTCTACAGCAACACGATGGCCAACAATATCGCCTACCGCGAGCAGATTGGCGCCGAGCCGCGCAACCGCGGTAAGAGCGTTGACGATATGCTGCTGGTGGATGAGATGAAGCGCGGTATGGCGCAGGGCAACGCCTCCGGTAAGCATCTGATCATTCTCCACACCAAAGGCTCCCACTTTAACTACACCCAACGCTACCCGCGCAGCTTCGCCCAGTGGAAACCGGAGTGCGTCGGCGTCGACAACAAGTGCTCGAAAGCGGAACTGATCAATTCCTACGACAATAGCGTGACCTATGTCGATCACTTTATCGTCAGCGTCCTCGACCAGCTGCGGGATAAGAAAGCGATTGTGTTCTATGCCGCCGACCACGGGGAGTCGATTAACGAGCGTGAACACCTGCACGGTACGCCGCGCAAGATGGCGCCGCCGGAGCAGTTCCGCGTGCCGATGATGGTGTGGATGTCGGATAAGTACCTGGAAAATCCCGATCACGCCGCCGCGTTTGCCCATCTGCAGCAGCAGGCCGCGATGAAGGTGCCGCGCCGTCACGTCGAGCTGTACGACACCATTATGGGCTGCCTCGGCTATACCTCGCCGGATGGCGGGATCAATGAGAACAACAACTGGTGCCGGTGGAAAAAGTAAGGCCCGATAGTTTTCAGATTCTCGGGTCTGTTTTCCTTTCCTGAGCCCAGGATAAGCTAATCCCTCGCCGGCTGACGCCGCGCGAGGGATTTTTTTCGCACAGTGGACGTGTCTGGCAGGTGACCTCTTCTTCTTTGATTACCCCTGCTTCCTCGCTTCCCCTGTGCATGAACTTTTCATGGAGAGAAAGGATGAAGGTGATAAAGGGGTTGGTCCTACTGTGCCTGATGATGCTCGCCGGCTGCCAGTCTGAGGAAGAGACCAGCCAGTTCCTGCTGGCCTGTAAATACGATGCGCCAGCGACGATCGCAGCCATGCTGGATAACGGCATTGATGTGGATGGTCAGGATAAAACCGGCTTAAGCGGCCTGATGGTCGCTGCTGCGGAAAATCGACGCGATGTGGTTGAATTGCTGCTTAAGCGTCGGGCGAAGCCGAACCTCCAGACGCGCCAGGGCGTCACGGCGCTAATGCTGGCGGCGGCGCGTGGCAGCGATACCGCGATTATCGGCGATCTTCTCCAGGCGGGAGCGTCGGTGAATCAGACCTCCATCGACAAGAGTACGGCATTGATGTCCGCCATCTCCGACGGCGGGGACGTCAGAAACGACTATCAGCATATTCTGGCGATGAAAAAGCCCGATGCGCCTGTCGAAGAGGAGAGTACGCTGGACAAGATAGTTGGCGCAACGGCGGCGAAATCGCTGGCGACGGGCAATCGCGCGCTGATGACCGAAGACATGGCGTTACAACTGGCGCCCGGCGCGTTTAAGAAGAACGTCGACGAGATAGTGGCGCTGCTCCTCAAGCACGGCGCGGACGTGAAGGCCGTCAACGCGTCCGGGGAATCGGCCTTTTTCCTCGCTGTCGATCACGCGCGATCGGCGGAAACCATCACGACGTTGGCCAACGCCGGGGCGGACACCAGCCTGGCGGATAAATCCGGCACCACACCGCTGATGCTGGCGGCGGCGGGGGATGATCCCGATCTGGTGCTGGCGCTGTCGGCCTCCGGGGTGGAAGTGGATAAGCCGAACCGTGAAGGACTCACGGCGCTGCAGGTGGCGGCGGGTCAGGGGGCGCCTGCGGTGATCGCGGCGCTGGTGCAGCGCGGCGCAAAGTTGGACCAGCTTTCCGCCAACGATCTCAGCCCGCTGATGCTGGCGGTCAAAATGAATAATAAAGCCAATGTCGAGGCGCTGCTTGCGGCTGGCGCCAGCGTCAACCTCAGCAATAAGGCCGGCTATACGGCGATTGGCTACAGCCGGGCCGGCGAGGTTCGCCAGCTGCTGCTGGCACAGCATGCCGAGCTGAAGGGGCAGGCCGCGCATATGGCGCAAAGCGAACTGCAGTTTTGTGCTAATGCCTTTGCTGACAAGCTGGCATACAGCGACATCGCCCGGGCGGTGAATAACGATACCCGCCCGGATATTATGCGTCATCAGCAATCCTGCCCGGAGCTGGGGGAGCTGACGATGCTACTGGGAGAGTTTACATTCACCCCGGCGGGCGCAACCTATCTCGGCGAGCCGGTGACATGTAAGGTATCCGAGTATCGCAAAACGTTTGAGGTCAACTGCCGCTAAAAACGTTGAGCAACCGGCGATTCGCTGCTCAGGCTGCTGAGTTTCTCGCCGGTTGAGCGATTTTTTGAAAATAAGGCATTGACGGGTAGGCATCCCAGCAGTAAGATGCGCCCCGCATTCGGTGATTGGCGCAGCCTGGTAGCGCACTTCGTTCGGGACGAAGGGGTCGGAGGTTCGAATCCTCTATCACCGACCAAATTCGAAAAGCCTGCTCAATGAGCAGGCTTTTTTGCATCTGAGGCCAGTGAGGATGAGAACCTCCGGGGGCAGGAGGTTCGACTCGCGTTTCGTAGGCCCGCGCAAGCGCAGCGCCGCCGGGCATCATCAGTGCACAACTGGCCAAAAATACCACCAAAATCACAATAAACGTCTTTACTCACGTTTTCAGCCGGCTATTCGCTATTTTGTGACATCTTCCATTGCATTTTTTTATCGATGAACAGATCTTTTTTCGCGAAGCTTATGGCTGAATGCAGCATTTTCCGCTGTGCGTTTTAACGTTCACGCTATTAATCGCTCACATATTGGTCACACAGCAAGAAATTTTTCTCATTTGCTGGCATTGTTTCCCACTGGGTGTTGCAAATTAATAAGGTCTTTATTCTGCTGAATTGCCAGTAGCATAAATTT
Source organism: Klebsiella sp. 10 (assembly GCF_018223925.1). Lineage (NCBI taxonomy): Bacteria > Pseudomonadati > Pseudomonadota > Gammaproteobacteria > Enterobacterales > Enterobacteriaceae > Klebsiella > Klebsiella sp. 10. The sequence goes on along the minus strand of NZ_JAGRRB010000005.1, from coordinate 230,461 downwards.
CTCTGCTGAAAATAGCGTCCTGAAGTTTTTTTAATCTTTGCCTGCCGTTTCTCACGCTGGATGTAAAACCCGGCTGGCTGTATTGACGTTTCCCCATTCTGTTGACAGATTGTAGGGCATGAGGGGCATTTCATGGAGAATCCGTACTGCAACTCAGTCGTTTTTGCGAAAGGAATCCCCATCTCTCTCTACGCCTTCGGGCACCACCGACCGGACCGGGTAAAAAATAAATAAAGGTCCGGCGGATATATGCAAACAACATCACAATTTTGGAGCAGAATAATGAGTATTTCCTTGAAGAAATCAGGGATGCTGAAGCTTGGTCTGAGCCTGGTCGCCATGACCGTCGCCGCCAGCGTGCAAGCGAAAACCCTGGTTTATTGTTCTGAAGGCTCGCCGGAAGGATTTAACCCACAGCTCTTCACCTCTGGCACCACCTATGATGCCAGCTCCGTACCGATCTATAACCGCCTGGTCGAATTTAAAACCGGTACGACGGAAGTTATTCCAGGACTTGCTGAGAAATGGGAAGTCAGTGCGGATGGCAAAACCTATACTTTCCACCTCCGTCAGGGTGTGAAGTGGCAGGATAATAAAGACTTTAAACCAACCCGTGACCTGAACGCCGATGACGTGGTGTTCTCCTTCGATCGCCAGAAGAATACTAATAACCCGTACCATAAAGTTTCTGGCGGCAGCTATGAATACTTTGAAGGGATGGGCTTACCGGACCTGATTAGCGAAGTGAAGAAAGTGGACGATAATACCGTCCAGTTCGTCCTGACCCGTCCGGAAGCGCCGTTCCTCGCTGATCTGGCCATGGACTTCGCCTCCATTCTTTCGAAAGAGTATGCTGACAACATGCTGAAAGCCGGCACGCCGGAAAAAGTGGATCTCAATCCTATCGGTACCGGCCCATTCCAGCTGCTGCAATACCAGAAAGATTCCCGCATTCTGTATAAAGCCTTCCCGGGCTACTGGGGTACCAAGCCGAAGATCGATCGTCTGGTCTTCTCCATCACCCCGGACGCTTCCGTGCGCTATGCCAAGCTGCAGAAAAACGAGTGCCAGGTGATGCCGTACCCGAACCCGGCGGACATCGCGCGCATGAAGGAAGATAAGAACATTACCCTGCTGGAACAGCCGGGTCTGAACGTTGGTTATCTCTCCTTTAACACCGAGAAGAAACCGCTGGACGACGTCAAAGTACGTCAGGCGCTGACCTACGCGGTCAACAAAGAAGCGATCATCAAAGCGGTTTACCAGGGCGCAGGCCAGGCGGCGAAGAACCTGATCCCGCCGACCATGTGGGGCTATAACGACGACGTTAAGGACTACACCTACGATCCGGAGAAGGCGAAGCAGCTGCTGAAAGAAGCGGGCCTGGAAAAAGGCTTCACCATCGATCTGTGGGCGATGCCGGTACAGCGTCCGTACAACCCGAACGCCCGCCGCATGGCGGAGATGATTCAGGCTGACTGGGCCAAGATTGGCGTCCAGGCCAAGATCGTCACCTACGAGTGGGGCGAGTATCTGAAGCGGGCGAAAGCGGGCGAGCACCAGAGCGTGATGATGGGCTGGACCGGCGACAACGGGGATCCGGATAACTTCTTCGCGACCCTGTTCAGCTGCGCCGCGGCGAAAGACGGCTCCAACTACTCGCGCTGGTGCTATAAGCCGTTTGAAGATCTTATTCAGCCGGCCCGCGCTACCGACGACCACAACAAGCGTATTGAACTGTACAAACAGGCTCAGGTAGTGATGCATGACCAGGCTCCGGCGCTGATCATTGCTCACTCCACCGTCTATGAGCCGGTGCGTAAAGAAGTCAAAGGCTATGTGGTGGACCCGCTGGGCAAACACCACTTCGATAACGTCTCTGTCGAATAATAAGCACGATGCCTGACCCCCTCTCCCCGCGTGGGAGAGGCGGGGGGCGTATTCCCGCTATTCCGGGGAATGCTTTTGTGAGCAATACAGACGCCCTGTCGCCAGGCGGGGCGTCACTAGAGAGAATCCGGGTTATGTTGCAGTTTATTCTCCGACGTCTGGGACTAGTCATCCCGACATTTATCGGTATCACCCTTCTCACCTTTGCCTTCGTCCATATGATCCCCGGCGATCCGGTGATGATTATGGCGGGCGAACGTGGTATTTCCCCCGAACGTCACGCGCAGCTGCTGGCCGAAATGGGCCTTGATAAGCCGCTGTGGCAGCAATATGCCCACTATATCTGGGGCGTGCTGCACGGCGATTTAGGCATCTCGCTGAAAAGCCGCATTCCCGTGTGGCAGGAGTTTGTCCCGCGCTTTAAAGCCACCCTTGAGCTGGGCGTCTGCGCGATGATCTTCGCCGTCGCCGTCGGCATTCCGGTGGGCGTGCTGGCTGCGGTAAAACGCGGCTCCATCTTTGACCACACCGCGGTGGGCCTGGCGCTGACCGGCTACTCAATGCCTATCTTCTGGTGGGGCATGATGCTGATTATGCTGGTTTCGGTACAGCTGAACCTGACGCCGGTCTCCGGGCGCATCAGCGATACGGTATTCCTTGACGATACCCTGCCGCTGACCGGCTTTATGCTGATCGACACCGCCATCTGGGGCGAGCAGGGCGACTTTATTGACGCCTTAATGCATATGATCCTGCCCGCTATCGTGCTGGGCACCATCCCGCTGGCGGTGATTGTACGTATGACCCGTTCGTCGATGCTGGAAGTGCTTGGCGAAGACTATATCCGTACCGCGCGCGCCAAAGGCCTGACCCGGATGCGGGTGATCGTGATCCACGCGCTGCGTAACGCGATGCTGCCGGTGGTCACGGTGATTGGTCTGCAGGTGGGCACCCTGCTGGCGGGCGCCATCCTGACGGAAACCATTTTCTCATGGCCTGGTTTAGGTCGCTGGCTGATCGACGCGCTGCAGCGTCGCGATTATCCGGTGGTGCAGGGCGGGGTGCTGCTGGTGGCGACGATGATTATCCTCGTCAACCTGCTGGTCGACCTGCTGTACGGCGTGGTGAACCCGCGTATCCGGCATAAGAAGTAAGGGGCCATCATGTCACAAGTTACTGAAAATAAAGTTATCGCTGCGCCGGTACCCATGACTCCGCTGCAGGAGTTCTGGCACTATTTCAAACGCAACAAAGGGGCGGTCGTCGGGCTGGTATACGTGGTGGTGATGATCGTCATCGCGGTATTCGCCAACTTCCTCGCCCCCTATAACCCGGCGGATCAGTTCCGTGATTCGCTGCTGGCGCCGCCGTTCTGGCAGGACGGCGGCAGCATGGCGCATCTGCTCGGCACCGACGACGTGGGCCGCGATATTCTGTCGCGCCTGATGTACGGCGCCCGCCTGTCGCTGCTGGTGGGCTGCCTGGTGGTGGTTCTGTCGCTGATCCTCGGCGTGGTGCTCGGCCTGGTGGCGGGCTATTTCGGCGGAGTGGTGGACTCAATCATCATGCGCGTCGTCGATATTATGCTGGCGCTGCCGAGTCTGCTGCTGGCGCTGGTGCTGGTGGCAATCTTCGGGCCCTCCATCGTCAACGCCTCGCTGGCGCTAACCTTCGTGGCGCTCCCGCACTATGTGCGTCTCACGCGCGCCGCGGTGCTGGTGGAGGTCAACCGTGACTACGTGACCGCCTCCCGCGTAGCGGGCGCCGGCGCGATGCGCCAGATGTTCGTTAATATTCTCCCTAACTGTCTCGCGCCGCTGATCGTTCAGGCGTCGCTGGGCTTTTCCAACGCCATTCTCGACATGGCAGCGCTGGGGTTCCTCGGCATGGGCGCGCAGCCGCCGACGCCGGAGTGGGGCACCATGCTTTCCGACGTGTTGCAGTTCGCGCAAAGCGCCTGGTGGGTAGTCACCTTCCCGGGCGTGGCGATCCTGCTGACGGTGCTGGCATTTAACCTGATGGGTGACGGTCTGCGTGACGCGCTCGATCCCAAACTGAAGCAGTAAGAGGTTCGAGATGGCGTTATTGAATGTAGATAAATTATCGGTGCATTTCGGCGATGAAAACGCGCCGTTCCGCGCCGTAGACCGCATCAGCTATAGCGTGAAGCAGGGTGAAGTGGTCGGTATCGTCGGGGAGTCCGGCTCCGGTAAATCCGTCAGCTCGCTGGCGATTATGGGGCTGATTGACTATCCCGGCCGGGTGATGGCGGACAAACTGGAATTTAACGGCCGCGATCTGCAGCGCATCTCTGAAAAAGAGCGGCGCCAGCTGGTGGGGGCGGAAGTGGCGATGATCTTCCAGGATCCAATGACCAGCCTCAACCCGTGCTTTACCGTCGGCTACCAGATTATGGAAGCGATTAAGGTCCATCAGGGTGGTAATAAGCAAACCCGCCGCCAGCGGGCCATCGACCTGCTGAACCTGGTGGGCATTCCCGATCCGGCCTCGCGGCTGGACGTCTATCCGCATCAGCTTTCCGGCGGCATGAGCCAGCGTGTGATGATCGCGATGGCGATTGCCTGTCGGCCAAAACTACTGATTGCCGATGAACCGACCACCGCGCTGGACGTGACCATTCAGGCGCAAATCATTGAGCTACTGCTGGATCTGCAGCAGCAGGAGAATATGGCGCTGGTGCTGATCACCCACGACCTGGCGCTGGTGGCGGAAGCCGCGCATAAAATTATCGTTATGTACGCGGGTCAGGTGGTGGAGACCGGTGACGCGAAAGATATCTTCCGCGCGCCGCGCCATCCTTATACCCAGGCGCTGCTGCGCGCGCTGCCGGAATTCGCCCAGGATAAAGCGCGTCTGGCCTCGCTGCCGGGCGTGGTGCCGGGGAAATATGACCGTCCCAACGGCTGCCTGCTTAATCCGCGCTGCCCCTATGCCACGGATAAATGCCGTAGCGAAGAGCCGGCGCTCGCGGATCTGACCGGCGGCCGCCAGTCTAAATGTCACTACCCACTCGATGATGCCGGGAGGCCTGGATTATGAGTACGCAAAAGGCCGCCACGCCACAACCGCTGTTGCAGGCCATTGATCTGAAAAAACACTATCCGGTGAAGAAGGGGTTATTCGCCCCGGAACGGCTGGTGAAGGCGCTGGACGGCGTCTCCTTTACCCTTGAGCGCGGTAAAACGCTGGCGGTAGTGGGGGAGTCGGGCTGCGGCAAATCGACCCTCGGTCGTCTGCTGACGATGATTGAGATCCCCACCGGCGGCGAGCTCTATTATCAGGGGCAGGATCTGCTTAAGCACGACCCGCAGGCGCAGAAGCTGCGGCGGCAAAAAATCCAGATTGTGTTCCAGAACCCGTATGGTTCGCTGAACCCGCGTAAAAAAGTGGGGCAGATTCTGGAGGAGCCGCTGCTGATTAACAGCAGCCTGAGCAAAGAGCAGCGGCGTGAAAAAGCGCTGGCGATGATGGCGAAAGTGGGCCTGAAAACCGAGCATTACGATCGCTACCCGCATATGTTCTCCGGCGGTCAGCGTCAGCGTATCGCTATTGCTCGCGGGCTGATGCTGGATCCAGATGTGGTGATTGCCGATGAGCCGGTCTCCGCGCTGGACGTTTCGGTACGCGCCCAGGTGCTGAACCTGATGATGGATCTGCAGCAGGATTTAGGGCTGTCCTACGTGTTTATCTCCCACGACCTGTCGGTCGTCGAGCACATCGCCGATGAAGTGATGGTGATGTATCTCGGCCGCTGCGTGGAGAAGGGCACCAAAGACCAGATCTTCAACAATCCGCGTCATCCGTACACCCAGGCGCTGCTGTCGGCGACGCCGCGTCTGAACCCAGACGACCGGCGCGAGCGGATCAAGCTGACCGGCGAACTGCCGAGCCCGCTAAATCCGCCACCGGGCTGCGCCTTTAACGCGCGCTGTCGCCGTCGCTTTGGCCCCTGCACTCAGCTCCAGCCGCAGCTGAAGGATTACGGCGGCCAGCTGGTGGCCTGCTTTGCCGTCGACCAGGATGAGAATCCGCAAAAGTCCCACGCCTGATGGCGCGCTCCCGGTCCCATGGCCGGGAGCTTCTCTCCCGCCGTGGATAAAACCTGGCGCTTACGCATATTGCCGCAGTTTATGTCACGCTCTCAGAGCATTCTTCGTAGATTATCCGAAAAAATAAGCCTTTCAGTCCATTTTTATAGAATTAAAGAGAAATTAAAATGGTTCAGGTTTATTCTTTCGCTGATCTGACGCTATGATTTCATCATGACCTAATACTTTTATATAAAAACGACTGGGAAGCGTGGTGATTGCGGGAAGTTAAGGATGTACGCATACCTAAAAAATGGGGCTACCCTTCTGCAAGGGAAATGTTAGTGTAGCGATACTTCTGCCGTGGAATCATCCCGAAAATCAAATTCTAAACTATTATAACCCTGTCAATCGTGTGTATTGGTACGTCACCATCGGCGCGTTATCTGCCATCCCAGAAGCGTCACGATATTTTTAATATACCCAGAAAATAACAACAAACTTAATATGAAATTTTTAAAATCATGAGGTTATCAATGAACCATTATGATGATCTGCAGCGCTTTCAAGAAAAAACGCGGACGCAAAACCTCAACTTTCAGGATCTTTCTTCGCAAGCCGCCACGCGGGAACACGGCGACTGGGCGATCCTCAATCAGCTAAATCCCGGCGCCGAGAAACCCTCTTCTCTGGCGCTGGGAGGCTCGGTCTCCGCGCCGTTGCCGCAGTCGGTGCCCGCGGATCTGTTCCGCCAGGTAGAGGCGGCCGTAGCAGCGGCGCCAACCTCTGATCCTGTTGTGTCTGCCGCTTCGGCCGCGCCTGCTACCCCCCAGCCGGTCGTGGAGACCGCCGCAGCCGCACCGGATCCGGTCAGGCAGGAGCCTGCGCCGACCCCTGCGCCTTCAATTCCGGCGTCGGAACCGGCCATGGCGCCGCCGCCGAGAATGGCCCCCCGACCCGCGCCCGCCGCCGAGAACTATGCCCACCTGTTCGCCGCGAAAAGCGCGGAGCCGGTGGCGAAAAATAAAGACCAGCCTTTGAAATCACTTCTGGAAAGGATCGCGACATGCCGTTGATTTGCGTCTGTTCACCGAAAGGCGGCGTAGGGAAAACGACCCTGGCGGCCAATTTAGCCTATTCGCTGGCGCGGACGGGCAGCAAAGTTCTGGCGCTGGATTTTGATGTCCAGAACGCGCTGCGTTTGCATTTTGGCGTACCGCTGAACGATGAGCGGGGCTATGTGGCGAAGGCGCTGGAGCTGCACGACTGGAGCCAGTGCGTGTTGAGCGCCGGCAGTAATATTTTCGTCCTGCCATATGGCGAAGTGAGCGAGGCGCAGCGTCAGGCGTTTGATGAGCAACTGACCCATAATGACCATTTCCTCCAGCGCGGTCTGTCCGCGCTGCTTAATTATCCCGGGCTTATCACCATCGCCGATATGCCCCCTGGACCTTCGCCCGCGCTAAAGGCGCTGACGGGGCTGGCGGACCTGCATCTTATCCCGCTGCTGGCGGATACCGCCTCGATGTCGACCCTGGCGCACGTAGAAAAGCAGCGCCTGACCGGCGCGGCGCTGAATCATAAGCACGGGCACTATTTCGTCATTAACCAAAGCGATAGCCGTCGCCAGGTCAGCCGGGACGTCACCAGCCTGATGGAAGAGAAACTGGGCGAGCGACTGCTTGGCGTGATCCATCGTGATGAAAGCGTGGTGGAGGCCAATGCCTCGCAGAAGTCGATCCTGGACTTTAACGCTTCCTCGGCAGCGGCCTTCGATATTGAAATCATGGCTAAAAAAATATCTTCGCTGTTGGGTATTCATATTGGCGATGGCACGGTGCACAGCCAGCCACGCATGTCAGGGCGTTAACTTTTTGCAGGGCTGCTGAATGAAAAAATCTCTTTTTTGGTTGCTGGCGCTGGTGCTGTCACCCGTCGCCGTGCTGGTGGTGATCACGCCGATGGACAGCCAAAAGCAGTATATTTTTGGTCTGTTAAGTATCGGTATTCTCTTTCTGATGGGCTTCAGCAAGCGCCGCAGCGTATCGGTCATTATGGTCGTCACGTCGCTGCTGATGTCCACCCGTTACATGTATTTTCGCCTCACGCAGACCCTGCACTTCAACTCGTCCATTGAAGCTATTCTCGGCATGGGACTCTTTCTGGCGGAAGTCTATATCTGGGTGATGCTACTGCTTAACTATCTGCAGACGGTCTGGCCGCTGAAGCGCGGCATTGTTCCGCTGCCGGATGATATGAGTAAGTGGCCGACGGTCGATATCTATATTCCGAGCTATAACGAACCGCTGGAGGTGGTGCGCGATACCGTCCTGGCGGCACAATGCATTGATTATCCAAAAGATAAAATGAAAATCTATCTTCTGGATGACGGTAAGCGCAGCGAGTTTGCCGTCTTCGCCGCCGACGTTGGGGTGGGCTATATCACCCGCAATGACAACAAGCACGCCAAAGCGGGGAACCTTAACCATGCGCTGACCCTGACTCAGGGGGAGCTTATCTGCGTTTTCGACTGCGACCACGTCGCCACGCGCGTCTTCCTGCAGGCCACCGTCGGCGGTTTCCTGAAAGACCCGATGCTGGCTCTGGTGCAGACGCCGCACTACTTCTATTCCCCGGACCCGTTTGAACGTAACCTCTCCGTCGGACGCAACATTCCCAACGAAGGGATGTTGTTCTATGGCCCGATTCAGCAGGGGAACGACAACTGGAACGCCACCTTTTTCTGCGGCTCCTGCGCGGTGATCCGTCGCGAGGCGCTGGCGCAGATCGGCGGTTTCGCCGTCGAAACGGTGACCGAAGATGCTCATACGGCGCTGAAGTTTCAGCGTCTGGGGTGGAAGTCGGCCTTTCTCGATATCCCACTGGCCGCAGGCCTCGCTACTGAACGCCTGGTGGTGCACGTCATCCAGCGTACCCGCTGGGCGCGCGGGATGACGCAGATTTTCCGCGTCGATAATCCGCTGTTTGGCCGCGGGCTGACTTTTCAGCAGCGCTTGTGCTATCTCAGCGCCATGCTCTACTACCAGTTCGCGCTGCCCAGGGTGGTGTTTGTCACCGCCCCGCTGGCTTACCTGCTGTTTAACCTCAATATTATTTACTCGTCGGCGAGCCTGATCGTCTCCTATGCCCTGCCGCACCTGTTCCTCGCTATTTACGTCGGTTCGCGAATGAACGGCCGCTATCGCTACAGCTTCTGGGGGGAAATTTACGATATTGTGCTGGCCTTCCACCTGGTGCTGCCGACCCTGGTGACGATGATTTTCCCTAAACGCGGCAAGTTCAACGTCACCGATAAGGGCGGCCTGCTGGACGTCGGCTACTTCGATTTCACCGTGGTGCGCCCGCACCTGGTGGTGGCCTGCCTGCTGGCCCTGGGGGTGGTGGTCGGCATCGTCCGGGCGATTGGCCATGACTACTTTGGCTCGGATCCCAACGTTATCGCCCTCAACGTCGGGTGGGGGATCTACAGTCTGATCTTCCTGCTGGCGGCGATTGCCGTGGCGCGCGAAACGCGGCAGGTGCGAAAAACCATTCGTATCGATGTCGACATTCCGGTGGTGATCCATTACGCCAGCGGCATCGTCTCGCGCAGCCATACCGCGGATCTGTCGATGGGCGGCTGCCGCGTGGTCGCGCTTGATAATCGCCATCTGGAGGATGACATCGAAGAGATTGAGCTGATCCTGCAGTCCGGGGCTATCTCGATTCCGGCCCAGCTGGTCACCTCTGACGAGCGCTTCCTGCGCCTCAAGTTTGATGAAGATATTCCGCTTTCGCGCCGCCGTGAACTGGTGCGCGTGGTGCTGGCCCGCGCGGATGCGTGGATTAATCCGCCGCGCCCGCAGGATAACCCGTTCCGCTCCTTCTTCACCATTTTACGCTGCGTGTTCGAACTGTTCTGGCTGACGTGGAAAACCCGTCGCAGCCAGCGCAATCGGGCAACAGTGGCGAAAACGGCGCAGGAGGATGGGACGTTATGAAGCGATTAACCACGCTGGCGCTGCTGGCAGGGATGCTTTCTGCGCCTGCGCTACACAGTGAAGAACCGGGCTCCGGCTCCGCTGCCCCGCTGAGCTTCCCGCAGCTCAACGACGCGGCGGACAGCGAGCCAGGCGACGAACCTCCGGCTGCCTCGCCGGAGGAGGGCGCCTCTCCGGCAGCCCCCGCCACCGCCGGCGATGCGGTGGCGACGGCCCCTGCGCCGGTTATGCCGGACTTACCCCCGCCGGTGAGCGGCACGGCCGCGCCGGAGGTCATTCCTGTCGCTCCGGTCTGGGGAGGCGATCTGAATCTGGCGCAGATGGGGATGCCGGACGGGATTATCCTCAGCGGCGGCCAGCGACAGGGTGGGGTCAGCTTTACCCTGCCTGCCGATCAGGTGGTGATCCATTCGCAGCTCAGCCTTGCCGTTCGCGTATCGCCGGAGATGGCGAGCCGCAACGCCACCCTGCAGCTGATGCTCAACGGTCAACCGCTCGGCACGCTGCCGCTGGGCGCCGATGGCGAGGATGTCTCCCATTATCAGCTGGATATTCCGCCCGCGCTGATGGTCTCCAGCAATAACCTGAGCGTGAAGATCAACGATGGCGATACCCTGCAGTGCCAGCGTGACATTCATGATACGTCGCGCGTGACGGTGCTGCCCACGTCGCATTTCAGTTGGGAAAGCCAGCAGCTGAACATCAGCGACGACCTGAGCCACTTCCCGCGGCCCTTCTTTGACAGCATGCAGATGACCCCGGCGGACATTGCGGTCGCCTATGGGGCCAAGCCGTCGGCGGACGTCTTCAGCGCCGCGGCGCTGATCTCCTCCTGGCTGGGTATCCAGGCGGACTATCGCGGCATCGCCTTCAGCGCTCTGCGCGACCGTCTGCCGGAACGCCACGGCATCGTGATTGGCCATCCGGGGGAGCAGGTGGGCGGCATGATGCTGCCGGAAACCGATAAGCCGCTGCTGCGCATCATCGCCAACCCCGCCAATCCGGCCTATAAACTGCTGCTGATTGTCGGCAAAAACGATACGGCGCTGCGCATGGCCGCCTGGCGGTTAACCCGCGGCAACTTTGCGCCGCAAACCGCGACGCTGGATGTCGAACCGCAGACCATCCCGGTTGGCAAAGCATATGATGCCCCGCGCTGGATCCCCACCGATCGTCCGGTCAAGCTCAGCGAGCTGCTGCGTAAGGATCAAAGCCCGACCGTCAGCGGCGTCTGGCACGAACCTTTACGTATCGCCTTCCGCGCCGCGCCCGATCTCTATCTGTGGGATGGAGAGACCATTCCGCTACAGGTTGGCTACCGCTTCCCGTCGGAAAGCTGGATTAATGAGGACAAGTCCTTGCTGAGCGTCACGCTCAACGGCACCTTCCTCAACAACCTGCCGATGAACAAGCAGGGGCCGCTGGAGAAAGTCTGGCGCTACCTCGGGGGCGATGCGCGCCAGGAGCGCTTTACCATCCCGCTGGCGCCCTACCTGATTTACGGCGATAACCAGCTGTCGATGTACTTCAATGTGGTGCCGAAGGACGATGTTCCGTGTTCGGTGCTGCTGAATAACAATATCAAGAGCCGGATCACTGACGACTCCTGGATCGATTTGAGCAAGACGCGTCACTTCTCGCTGTTGCCCAATCTCTCCTACTTTGTCGGCGCCTCGTTCCCCTTCTCGCGGCTGGCGGACTATTCGCAGACGACCCTTCTGCTGCCGGCGGACCCGTCTGAAACCCAGGTGGCGACCCTGCTGAATCTGGCGGCACGCTCCGGGAACGCGACCGGCACCGCGCTGGCGAATAACCGCGTCGTGCTCGGGATGCCCACCGGCGGGGGGGATTTGCAGTCGCTGCGTGAACGTGACGTGCTGGCGGTCACCGCTCTCGATCAGCAGGCCTTTAACCAGAGCCTGCTGGCCGACTCACCCTATCGCCCGGTAGATAATGTGCTGAGCGTCCGCGAGCCAGACCTGTGGCAAAAAGTCCAGCGCCGGCTCACCGGCGACTGGACTTCCGCCAGCCTCGACGCCGATCGCTACTTTTCGTCGAGCAGCGCCTGGCGCGGGTTCATCAGCTATCGCTCGCCGTGGAATTCCACCCGCCTGGTGGTGGTGGCGCTGGCCAGCAATGATGACCAGCTGGCGCGACTGAAGACCGATCTGGAATCGCCGCGCATTAACGCCGGGATCCGCGGCGATACCGCGGTGATCACCAGCGATAACGGGGTGCGCAGCTTCCAGGTGAGTACGCCGTTCCCCAGCGGTCAGATGCCGTGGTACATGATGGCGGTCTGGTATGCCAGCCAGCACTCAGGTTTCCTGGCGGTGCTGGGGCTGATTGCCACCTCGATAATGGGACTGGCGCTGACCGCGATGTTTAAACGTCACGCCCGTAAGCGTCTGGGTTCGGGGGATAACCAATGAAAAGAAAAATAATAATAACGATGAAGACCTCCCGTCGGCTTACCACGTTCTGCCTCACCGGCGCGTTGACTCTCGCTGCCTCGGGCGGCGCGCTGGCGGCGGGGAACGACGCGGCGCTACAGGCGCTGTTCGCTCAGGCCAACTACTGGCATGAGAAATCTCATGACGAGCTGGCGATGGAGTCCCTGCAGAAGGTGCTCTCGGTGGATGCCAACAACACCCAGGCGCTGTATCTGATGGCGCTCTGGTCGCAGCAGGGCGGCGATATGCAGGCGGCGGCGCAGTGGCGCGCGCGGCTGGCGAAAGCGGCCCCTGACAGCCCGGGATTACAGGATCTGGACAACGCCAAAAAGATGTCGCAGGTGCCGCAGGGCCAGCTCAGCCTGGCCCGCCAGCAGGCGCGCGGAGGCAATATCCCCGGGGCGCTGGCGACCTGGCGCAGCATGTTCAATGGCAATACGCCGCCTGCCGGGCTGGCGGCGGAATATTACCTGACCATGGCCAGCGACAAATCGCTCTATCCGCAGGCTATCAGCGAGCTGCGCCAGTACGTGGCGCAGCATCCGCAGGAGAACGCCCCGCGGGTGGCGTTGGGCAAAGCGTTAACCTGGCGGGAAGAGACTCGCCGGGAAGGGATCGCCCTGCTCGAGCCGATGGCCAGCGGCAATAAAGAGGCGGACAGCGGCTTGCGCCAGGCGCTGCTCTGGCTGGGCCCGCAGGCCGGGGATGAGCAGTATTACGACACCTGGATGCAGCGGCATCCCCAGGACAGCGAAGTTCAGAATTACTTTCGCGAACGGCGCAGCGGTCAGGCGCGCGGCCAGGGCTACGCCAACCTCAACAGCGGCAATACCGCCGGCGCGAAGCAGCAGTTTGAAGAGGTATTGCAGACTAACCCCCAGGATGCCGATGCGCTGGCGGGCATGGGCTATATCGCCCAGCGCAGCGGCGACTACCAGGCCGCGTCGCAGTATCTGAGCCGGGCCGCGGACCTCGGCGGCGACGCCTCGGCGACCCGTCGTCAGCAGGCGGCCGATGCGCTGTTCTACGGCCAGCTGGCGCAGGCCCAGCAGGCCTATAAGCAGGGCAATATCAGCCAGGCGCTGGCGCTCTCCGCGCCGTTGGCGCAGCAGAGCGGGGCGCAGGGCGCCTCGGCGAAGCTGTTCCGCGCCGATGTGCTGCGGCACAACAAAGATTTGCCCCAGGCGGAGCAAACGCTGCGCTCACTGTTAAATGACGATCCGCAGAACGCGGCGGCGCGGGAAAATCTCTATTACGTGCTGCGCGAGCAGAATAAATCCGCCGAGGCGCAGGCGATGCTGCAGACGCTCCCGCAGAGCCTGCGGCAAAAACTGCAGCCGCGGGTGGTGGCCGGTATGCCGGGCGATGCCCTGCGCCGTCAGGCCCAGGCGCAGGTCAGCAGCGGTAACCCAGCCGGCGCCATTGCCACCCTGCGCGAAGGCGTCGCCCGCTATCCGGACGATCCCTGGCTGCGCCTCGACCTGGCCCGGCTGCTGCAAAAATCGGGTAACGGCAGCGAGGCCTCTTCGCTGATGTCGGCGGCCTATCGCCCCGGCGCCAGCAACAGTGCGCTGTATGCCGCCGCCCTGTTTGCCAGCGAAAACGGCGCCTGGCAGCAGGCGCAGACGCTGCTGGCGCGCATTCCCGGCGGCAGCCAGACCAGCGACATGCGCGATTTGCGCCAGCGGGTGAACTACAACCTGCAGTTGGTGACGGCCGAAAACTACCTGGCGCAGGGCAATACCATCGCCGCCAGCAATACCCTGCGGGCGATGGCCTCCACGCCGCCAAAAGCCCCGGCGGACGCCGGCAAGCTGGCGCGTCTGCTGGCCGAGAGCGGCGACCTGACCACCGCGGTCTCGCTGGTGCGCAACAATATCAGCAGCGGCGTATCCGGCAATGCCGGGGATTACGCCGATCAGATCGCCGTCCTGAATCAGGCCGGGCTGACCGGCGAGGCGCAGAACCTGATCAGCAATCCGCAGCTGCAGGCCAGCAGTACGCCGACGCAGCTGGCGAGCATTCGCAATGGCTATGTGATCAACGAAGCCGACCGCCTGCGCGAGCAGGGCAATTACGCTGCGGCGTATGACAAGCTGATCCGCGCTATGCAAAGCGATCCGCAAAATACCGATCTGATGTTCGCCATGGCGCGGCTGTACCAGAGCGGCAAAATGAACAAAGAGGCCGGGGTGGTCTATGACTACCTGATGACGCGCGATACGCCGAACCAGGATGCGCGCGCCGGGGCCATCGACGTGGCGCTGTCGGCGGGGAACAACGATCGCGCTGAACAGCTGGCCGGCGGTTTGCGCCAGGATAACTCCCCGGATCGCCTGCTGCTGCTGGCGAGAGTGGCGGAGGCCCAGGGACATCATCAGCAGGCGATGACCTATCTGCGCAGCGCCCGCGGCAAACTGCTGGGCATGCAAAGCACCAACAGTAGCGAAACGCCGACCGTCGGCGGGGTGCTGGCGGCGGATAACCCCTTTATCGGCGTGTCGCAAACGTCGGCGCCGACGCGGACGGCCTCCGCCTACGGGCAGTACATGCCGTGGCAGGTTGCCCAGTCGGCCGCCGCGCCTGGTTCCACGCTGCCGGGGATCCAGCGCACCGATCTGCCGGTGGACACCGCCCAGACGCGGATGCTGCGTCAGGTGGACACCATGATGGAGTCGCTGCAGGAGAAAACTGGCAGCTGGCTGCAGGGGGGAATGGACGTGCGTGGACGCGACGGCGAATCGGGCACCAGCAAGCTGACGGAGCTCCGGACGCCGCTGACCTGGTCATCCTCGCCGTTTGGCGACTCGCGCTTTGACTTTACCGTCACCCCGGTGTCTTTGAACGCCGGGACTGCCAGCGGCGACGCCTGGCGTCGCTACGGCGCCAACCCGCTGGCTAACGCGGTCTCCAACATGGTGAGTACCGCCACCAGCGAGCAGGCGGCGATCGCCTCGATGACCGAGGCGGAGCGGACGGCCTATTTCGCCAGCAATCCAGGGGCCGAGGCGTTAAGCGGCCTCGGCACCCTGAACGCGGCAGATTTCAATCCGACCACCAGCAGCGGGATGGAAAACCTGGCGAAGCTCGGGAGCTATGATGCGGGGCAGGTGGCCAGCTATCTCTCTTCGTCCAGCCGCAAGCCGAACGTTGACCAGACCAGCGGCTCGACCGATTCGCAGAAGGCCAATGGCGTCGAACTGGCGCTGGCGTTAAGCGGTGACGATTACCGGGTCGATATCGGCAGCACGCCGTTGGGCCAGGATCTTAATACCGTAGTCGGCGGGGTGAAATGGTCGCCCAAGCTGACCAACTATCTGTCGCTGATCCTCACCGGCGAACGCCGCTCGCTAACCGACAGCCTGCTTTCCTACGTGGGTCTGAAAGACGCCTATTCCGGGAAAACCTGGGGGCAGGTGACGAAAAACGGCGGCACCCTGCAGCTGAGCTATGACGACGGCGACGCGGGCTTCTATGTCGGCGGCGGTGGATACAGCTATCTGGGGCAGAACGTCGCCAGCAACACCAGTATCAACGCCAATGCCGGGGTCTATCTTCGTCCCTACCATGACGAATACCGCCAGCTGCAGGCCGGGTTGAGCATGAGCTATATGGATTACTCCAAAAACCTCAGCTACTTCACCTATGGTCAGGGGGGCTACTTTAGTCCGCAAAACTACGTCAGCGTATCGCTGCCGGTCAGTCTGACGGAGAAATATGATAACTGGACCATGAAGCTCGGCGGCTCGGTGGGCTATCAGTCTTACAGTCAGGATAAGAGCGCCTATTTCCCGACCAATTCGGAGTGGCAGCAGACCCTGGAGACGGCGGTGAGCAATGGGTTTGCCAAGGAAGCCTACTACTCCGCGACCTCGAAGAGCGGCATAGGGTATACCCTGCGCGCCGGGGCGGATTACAAGGTCAACAAACAAATGACCCTGGGGGGCCAGATTGGCTATGACACCTTCGGGGATTATAACGAAAGCACCGCCGGGCTCTATATTCGCTATATGTTAGGAGATCATTGATGATGACGGAGAACAATAACCCGGTGGTGATGACCTGGTTTCAGCAGCAGCAGACGCCTGCCGGATGGTTCGATCTGTTGATTATTATGATCGAAGGTATGCTAAATAATGCCGGCGAGCTGGAAAGCCAGCCCTTCCTGCGTCAGATGGGCGCCTCGCTGGCGGAGACCCATCCGCTGCCGGCGTCGGAGACGGTGGGGGATCTGGAGGCCAATATCAACCGGCTGCTGACTCATTTTCACTGGGGCGTGGTGACCATCGATGTCGGTGAGGACGGCCTGCGCCTGCGCCATCAGGCGTTGCCGGTCAGCCGCGACGAAGCGGGGCGCGTGCGCTGGTGCAACGCGTTCTGTGCCATACTCGAGGGGTTATATTCTCGCTGGCTGCAGAGTCAGGGAGGCAGTGCCCACGTGATACTGCAGCGTGAGCGGGTGTTCTCCGTCTCTGACGTTCAGTTTCTCTACTACCATCCATAAAGAGTGAATTTATGCCCCTGCGTGCTTTAGTGGCGGTGATAGTGACAACGGTAGTGATGCTGGTGCCCAGGGCGTGGGCGGATACGGCCTGGGAGCGCTATAAGGCCCGTTTTATGATGCCGGATGGTCGTATCATTGATACCGCCAATGGCAATGTGTCGCATACGGAAGGTCAGGGCTTCGCCATGCTCCTGGCGGTGGCGAATAACGATCGTCCGGCGTTCGACAAGCTGTGGCAGTGGACGGACAACACTCTGCGCAACAAGTCTAACGGGCTGTTTTACTGGCGCTATAACCCGGTGGCGCCGGACCCTATCGCCGATAAAAACAACGCCTCCGATGGCGATACCCTGATCGCCTGGGCGCTGCTGCGCGCGCAAAAGCAGTGGCAGGATAAGCGCTATGCGATTGCCTCTGACGCCATCACCGCCGCCCTGCTGAAGTCTACGGTGGTGACTTTCGCCGGTCGCCAGGTGATGCTCCCGGGCGTGAAAGGGTTCAACCTCAATGATCACCTGAACCTTAACCCTTCCTATTTCATCTTCCCGGCCTGGCGCGCCTTCGCGGAGCGGACGCATCTCACCGCCTGGCGGACATTGCAGAGCGACGGACAGGCGCTGCTGGGGCAGATGGGCTGGGGGAAATCACATCTACCCAGCGACTGGGTGGCGCTGCGGGCGGATGGCAAGATGCTGCCAGCCAAAGAGTGGCCGCCGCGGATGAGTTTCGATGCGATCCGTATCCCGCTGTATCTCTCGTGGGCCGATCCGCACAGCGCCTTGCTCGCGCCCTGGAAGGCCTGGATGCAGAGTTACCCGCGCCTGCAAACCCCGGCGTGGATCAACGTCAGCACCAACGAGGTGGCCCCCTGGTATATGGCCGGCGGCCTGTTGGCGGTGCGCGATCTGACGCTGGGTGAACCGCAGGAGGCGCCGCAGATTGACGACAAGGATGATTATTACTCTGCCAGCCTCAAGCTGTTGGTCTGGCTGGCGAAACAGGATCAGCGCTAAATACGGTGATTGATTTGCCGCCTTCCCCGCCCGTATGCCTGCGGGCTGAGAAGGTGGAATGGGAACGTCTCACGATGTAAGGCCGCCAACATAGGCGGCCTTGTCGCTTATTGCGGATAAGGCACCCAGCTACCGCCATTCAGCTGGACATAAGGCTTGCCCTGATACTGGATGACGATGGCGTTGGCGTTCTCGGACACCGCCGCGCTCTGCGGCAGGTTGGCGACATACTGCTGCCAGTTGACGCTGTCCTCGCTGAACATTTTGCCGTCGAGGGCGCGCACCACCAGCTCCGACACCGCCAGATAACTGCTGGGCTGATCGATGATAATCGGCGCCCCTTCATGCGGCGCCTTCATGCCGAAGAATTTCACCGCCGTCGGGACGTTAGTGATCGACGGGCTTGGAATATCGCGCAGGCCAGATACCTGCATCTTATCGCCCTTCAGCGCGCCGCCGTGTTCCGGCACCACCACCACCATCACTTTCCGCCCCGATTTCTCCAGCTCGGTGAAGAAGTTATCCAGGTCATCAAACAGCTTCTGCGCCCGCACTTTGTAGTCTGCGGTTTTGCTTTGTCCCGGGAAGTGGTTGCCGTCATGCAGCGGCAGGGTGTTATAGAAGGTGGCGTTCCGCGGATTGCTGCTGGCCTCTTCGGTCTTCAGCCAGCGGTTGAGGACCGCCAGATCCTCATACACCGGGGAGCCGTCAAACGCCTGCAGGCTGACCGGCAGACCGGTCTGGTCCATCAGCGGGCTCTGCATGCCGCCCAGCGAACGCAGCTCTTTCAGGAAGTCGCCGAACAGACCGTTATGGCCGAGCATCAGCTGCTGGTTGAAGCCGAGCTTCGCCAGGTTTTCAAACAGGTAGCAGTCGGCGCCGGAAGGCTGATACAGGTTGGTATGCGACAGCTGGCCGCAGCTGGCGCGCAGCAGGCGCACCGCCGCCGGGCCGCTGTAGGAGGTCGCGGAGTTAAAGTTTTTGAAGACAATATCAAAGTGCTTCCATAGCGGATGATCCATCAGACCGGCGGCTTCAATATCCGACCAGGAGAGGGAGCAGATGTTGATCACCAGCAGGTCAAACGGCTGCGCATCCGCCGGCAGCTGGTCCGGGAACGGCGTCTTGCGCTTCTGCTCGGCGGCATAGAAAGCGTTCAGCCAGTTGGTCAGGTTGGCTGAGGTCGGCGGCTCGGTCTGCGGCGGAATATCGCTGTTGGCGGGGCTGGACGCGGCGCCAGCGGCGGCGTTGGCCCCGGTATTGGCCTGTGCGGTCGTGGCGGCGGCCGTGGTGGGCTGACCGGAGGGCCATAGGGTAAAGGCCGGCAGCAGCGGGCTGACCGCCAGCCAGACGACCATTGCCGAGACAAACACGGTGACGCGCAGCCACTGGCTGATAAACAACCATAGCACCAGCAAAACAAAGAAGGCGCCAACCATGCTCCAGTTGATAAAGCGGACAATCAGATCCCAAATATAGCTGGCGCTGAAGCCGGCGATTTGCGACCCCTGGCTAAAAATCGACTCTGGCCCGGGCAGCCAGGTATCGTGCCAGAACAGAGCGAATCCCAGCGGAATAGCGATCCAGTGGCGGATACGGTGTAGCTTTTCGCGCGGGATCGGCACCAGCAGAAAGGCGAGAAATACCAGGTTCAGCATCGGATGGAAATTGAGATACCCGGCCCACAGCAGGGCAAACTTGACCAGAAAGTAGAAGTTCCAGCCGCCAAGGCCGCGCCAGTACTGCCAGAGCGGAAGCGGTGCCGCGGTCGTTTTTTTATTTGTCATTTGTTCGCTTTGCCTTGCTTAACCGTTGTTCCCCGGCGTAATACCCCTGCCGGTTTCACGTAACGGGGTTTAAAGAACATCAGTCTTAACGTCGTGCGGATCCGGCGCTGATAGTGGCGCGTCAGGTAGCCCAGCGGAAAAAACAGCAGGGCGCAGAGCACCACCAGTTGCAGAATATCGGCGAGAGACATCATCAGGCTTGCTCCTCGCGGGTGGTTAACCGGTGTGGTTCGGGGTAGCGTCGCCAGTGGCGTCCATCGTGAGTGGCGTTAATGGTCTCGTTTTTACCGACTGAGAGAGGCAGCGGCGTGTTCCAGCGCGCCGGCTCGACGCCGCGCATGATTACGATTTCCGAGAGGATTTGCTTGTCCTCAAACCACACCATACGGTTAGAAAAAATATCGCCGGTCGGCAGCGGGAAAATGTGGTTTAGCGCGGTATCGAGGTCATTGATCCGGCAAAACGACAAAAACAGCACCAGCCGGTTATTGCCGATGGTCATGATGTCGCCCATTCGGTTAGGTTTGCATAACGTCAGCGCCTGCTCAACGCGCAGCCCCGGCGCCGGGCGCAGGGCCACCATCACGCCTTTGCTGTCGGGTGGAAGCAGGGTATTGGTCATCACGTTGTGCACCGCTTCGCAGAAGGCATCCCACTTCTGGTAGCCGCGCAGCTTTAACGGCTGGCTCCAGGTCAGCAGGGTGGCAAAATCTTCCGGGATATGGCGGGAGAACTTTTGGTTCTGTACGCTTTCGATTAGCGTCAGGCAGCGGGAGAGCGATGCGCTGCTGGGGATCACCAGGCTGGCGCCGCTGCTGAGCAGTAGCCGCTCATCGGTCGCGCGCAGGCTCGGGGTTTGTTCACGGACGATGATTTTCAGCGCCGTACCGCGCTGGCGACGCAGGGTATGAATATAGCGGCCCAGCTGTTCAATTTGCGTATTTTGGGTAATGGAGAAGAGGATCGTCGCCGCTTGCGCGGTGCGCCCGGCGTTGAAGACCTCGTCGTTGGTGTCAAACAGCGTCCAGTATTCCGACAGCGGCGGGGCGCCTTCCAGCACGCGCACATGGCTGAGGATCGCTTTTTCGTCGCTGCGCGGCTGCACGCTGGTTTCAGCGTCCTGCGCTAATCGCCAGCCAGCGTCATCATGTTGCACCATCAGCTGCTGTTGGGCGCTGATACCCTTATCGCTTCCCCACCAGGCAATATCAAAGATATGCCGGTCGCCCTGGTAACGAATACTTGCCAGTCCGGAAAGGGAGCGGTACTCACGTAATAAGGGAGTCAGCTGCCGATCGATTTCCTGCGCGGAATTGATCGCTAAGAACGCGCAACGGTGATATTGCGCCCAGCGGCTGGTCTTTTCTACCCAGGCGCATAACTTTTCATTATTTATATTTTGCCAGGCATTTTCAGCGCATAGCAGAATAAACAAATAATTGCCAGGTTCGAGGGAGCAGACTAAATCGCGGTGTATTTCCTCCAGCGCCTGCGGGCGATTCGGCAGGGTGAACAGCGCGATATTATCCGGACCGTGAGTATGATCTAAGGAAATGATATCCTTGGGTTTGTTTCCCATAACCAGCGCGGCAACGTGGCTGTTTTTCGCCTGCGCGGCCAGCGTCTGATTAAACAGGCTGACGGCATCGGCATAACGGTCGACGTTGAGCCACCATACTCCGCCGACCGGCATATGGCACACTTCATCCCATAATGATGAAATACCCAAAGTAAATACATTATCCACGGCATCCCTCGTGCGCCCTGATTGACACTGAATAAGTTTACTAGCGAAACCGACAGAGTAAACCTAACATTGAAATTAAAGGTCATCAGTTTTAGCATGTACACCTGCTTTTAAGGATGAGCTGTATACGTCCTCTGGTTTAATAATAAATTTCGAACGGACAGAGATATGCCAGCAAAAGATCCTGCGGTACCCACGGACGCCACGCTGGGGTACACCTTTCAAAATGATTTTCTGGCGCTTAGCCGGGCATTTTCCCTGCCGGATATTGATTATCATGATATTTCCAGGCGCGAACAGCTGAACGCGGCGCTGAAGCGCTGGCCGCTGCTGGCAGAGTTTGCAGAGAAAAAATAAGGAAGCCGGAGATGGCTATTCTGGGATTACAGGGCGTGCGCGGGGGAACTGGCGTCACGTCCATTACGGCTGCACTCGCCTGGGCCCTGCAATTGCTCGGTGAAAGCGTGCTGGCGATCGACGCCAGCCCGGATAATATGCTGCGCTTTTTCTTTAATACCGATATCCATCATCAGGACGGCTGGGCGCGGGCGCTGCTCGACGGCCGGGACTGGCGTGACGCGGGCTTGCGCTATACGCAGCATATCGATCTACTGCCGTTTGGCCAGCTCAGCGCCGGCGAAAGAGAAAATGTCGACCAGCTGCAGCCCACCCTGGGGGCGATAGCGGAGGCAGTACAGCAGCTACAGGGCCAGTACCGCTGGCTGCTGCTGGATCTGCCGGCGGGTTATTCGCCGTTGACCCGCGAGCTGCTGACGCTTTGCGATCGCTCGCTGGTGGTGGTTCATCCCGACGCCAATAGCCATATCCGTCTACACCAGCAGCCCCTCCCGGCCAACGGCGATATTCTGATTAACGATCTGCGGGTCGGCAGCCAACTGCAGGAAGATCTCTACCAGCTGTGGCTGGAGAGCCAGCCGCGCATCCTGCCGGTGACGATTCACCGCGACGAGGCGATGGCCGAGTGCCTGGCGGCGAAACAACCTCTCGGGGAGTATCGTCAGGATTCGCTGGCGGCGGAAGAGGTGCTGACCCTGGCGAACTGGTGCCTGATCCACTATTCCGCCGGGAGAGCGGCATGATCCGCCTCAGTACGCTGCTGCTGGCCCCGCCGGTGGGGGAGCGGCTGCGTGCGCGCTATGATGACTATCGGCAGCACGGCGCTTCGTGGCTGTCGGCGTCGCTTGGCTGTCTGTGGGCGTCGCTGGTCTGGGCGCTGATGCCGCTGGAGACGCCGCGCTGGCAGGCGATTCTGGCCCGCCATGAAACCTATTTTCCCCACATAAATCCGCATCGCCCGCGTCCGCTGGATCCGCTGCGCTACCTGCTGCAATCCCTGTGGTTACTGACGACGCGCGTGCCGGAGCCGGAGAAAAAGGTCAACTGGCGTTCGCTGGCGGCGCTGGAAGGGGTGCACGGTCGCTATACGCAGTGGCTGGAAAAATTGCCTGAGCAGATGAACGCCCGCACCGGCCATCTGGATAAACAGAAAGAGCTGGCGCACCTCAATCCTAAACTGCGCCGGGCGATCCTTGGGGGGGTGACCTTCTGCTCGCTGGTGCTGGCGCTGATGTGTATTACGCAGCCCTTTAACCCGCTGTCGCAGTTTATCTTCCTGATGCTGCTGTGGGGCGTGGCGCTGCTGGTGCGACGCATCCCGGGCCGTTTCTCGGCGCTGATGCTGATCGTGCTGTCGCTGACGGTGTCGTGCCGCTATATCTGGTGGCGCTATACCTCGACGCTGAACTGGAACGACCCGGTAAGTCTGGTGTGCGGGATCATTCTGCTGTTCGCAGAGACCTACGCCTGGGTGGTGCTGGTGCTGGGCTACTTCCAGGTGGTCTGGCCGCTGAATCGCCAGCCGGTGCCGCTGCCGGAGGACATGGATTTGTGGCCAACCGTGGACATCTTCGTCCCCACCTATAACGAAGATCTCAACGTGGTGAAAAACACCATTTACGCCTCGCAGGGCATCGACTGGCCGAAGGACAAGCTGAACATCTGGATCCTCGACGACGGCGGACGGGAAGCGTTTCGCCAGTTTGCCAAAGATGTTGGGGTGCACTATATCGCCCGCACCAGCCACGAACACGCCAAGGCCGGCAACATCAATAATGCGCTGAAATATGCCAAAGGGGAGTTCGTCTCGATCTTTGACTGCGACCATGTGCCGACGCGCTCGTTTCTGCAGATGACCATGGGCTGGTTTCTGAAAGAGAAAGAGCTGGCGATGATGCAGACCCCGCACCACTTCTTCTCGCCCGATCCCTTTGAGCGCAACCTTGGTCGTTTTCGCAAAACGCCGAACGAAGGGACGCTATTCTACGGCCTGGTGCAGGACGGGAACGACATGTGGGACGCCACCTTCTTCTGCGGCTCCTGCGCCGTTATCCGCCGCGGCCCGCTGGATGAAATTGGCGGGATAGCCGTCGAAACGGTGACCGAAGATGCCCACACCTCGCTGCGTCTGCACCGGCGGGGATATACCTCCGCCTATATGCGTATTCCGCAGGCGGCGGGGCTGGCGACGGAGAGTTTATCCGCGCATATCGGCCAGCGCATCCGCTGGGCGCGCGGGATGGTGCAGATATTCCGCCTCGATAATCCGCTGTTTGGCAAAGGCCTGAAGCTGGTGCAGCGCGTCTGCTACGCCAACGCCATGCTTCACTTTCTCTCCGGTATTCCGCGCCTCATCTTCCTCACGGCGCCGCTGGCCTTTTTGCTGCTCCATGCCTATATCATTTATGCGCCAGCGCTGATGATCGCGCTATTCGTGTTGCCGCACATGATCCACGCCAGCCTGACCAACTCGAAGATTCAGGGCAAATATCGCCATTCGTTCTGGAGTGAAATTTACGAGACGGTGCTGGCCTGGTATATCGCGCCGCCCACTTTTGTGGCGCTGATCAACCCGCATAAAGGCAAGTTCAACGTCACCGCGAAGGGCGGGCTGGTGGAAGAGGAGTATGTCGACTGGGTGATCTCCCGGCCCTATATCTACCTGGTGCTGCTCAATCTGGTCGGCGTCGCGGTGGGGATCTGGCGCTTCATGTACGGCCCGGAAAATGAAATCCTCACCGTCTGGGTGAGTATTGTCTGGGTATTCTACAACCTGATTATTCTTGGCGGCGCGGTGGCGGTCTCGGTTGAAAGCAAGCAGGTTCGCCGTTCGCACCGTGTCGAAATGAGCATGCCGGCGGCTATCGCCCGCGAAGATGGTCACCTGTTCTCCTGCACCGTCCACGACTATTCCGACGGCGGACTGGGGATCAAAATTAACGGCGACGCGCAGGTGCTGGAAGGCCAGAACGCCAGGCTGCTGCTCAAACGGGGACAGCAGGAGTATGCCTTCCCGGTCAGGGTCGCGCGGGTCAACGGCAGCGAAGTGGGGCTCCAGCTGCTGCCGTTAACCAACCAGCAGCATATCGATTTTGTGCAGTGTACGTTTGCCCGCGCTGATACGTGGGCGCTTTGGCAGGATAGCTTCCCGGAAGATAAGCCGATGGAAAGCCTGCTGGATATCCTCAAGCTGGGCTTCCGTGGCTATCGTCACCTGGCGGAGTTTTCGCCGCCGTCGGTGAAGGTGGTTTTCCGCGCGCTCACTTCGCTGGTGGCCTGGATAGCGTCGTTTGTACCCCGACGCCCTGAACGCGCCGCGCCGACGCTCTCCGCAGACCCGGCAATGGCTCAACAATGATGATAATGCGATGAAAAGAAAACTTTCCTGGATGTGTGCAGTAGCGGTGGGCATGTGCAGCTGGTATCCACTGGCCTCTTACGCGGCGCCGGCCGCGGTGGCGAACGCTGCCCCTGGCGTTCAGCCGCAGGCCGCGACCCCGGCTGCGCCGATCGTGGTGGGCGAGCCGACGGCGACCCTCGCCGAACCGACCGCTCCGGCGGCGGTGGCCGAGAACGTGCCGCAGCGGGAGGTGAAGCTGAGCTTTGCCACCATCGCGCCGCCGCCCGGCAGCATCGTGCTGCGCGGCTCACGGCCTGACGCGTCGGTCGAATTCGGCATGCGCAGCGATGAGCTGGTCGCCAACGCGCTGCTCAATCTGGAATACACCCCATCGCCCTCGCTGCTGCCCGTGCAGTCGCAGTTGAAGGTCTATCTTAACGATGAGCTGATGGGCGTCCTGCCCGTCACTAAAGAGCAGCTGGGGAAAAAGATCCGCGCGCAGCTGCCGATTGACCCGCTGTACATCACCGACTTCAACCGCGTACGGCTGGAGTTTGTCGGCCACTACCGCGACGTCTGCGAAAACCCGGCCAGCAGTACGCTGTGGCTGGACGTCGGACGCGAAAGCTATCTGGATCTCACCTACCAGTCGCTGAAGGTAAATAACGATCTGTCACACTTCCCGGTGCCGTTCTACGATCCGCGCGATAACCGCCCGCTGAAGCTGCCGATGATTTTCCCGGGCTCGCCAGCGGTCACCCAGCAGCAGGCGGCGGCGATAGTCGCCTCCTGGTTCGGCAGCAAGGCCGGCTGGCGCGGCCAGCAGTTCCCGGTCTATTTCAATGAACTGCCGGATCGTAACGCCATTGTCTTCGCCACCAACGACAAGCGTCCGGACTTCCTGCGCGATCATCCGCCGGTCAAGGCGCCGACCATCGAAATGATCGACAACCCGAACGATCCCTACGTCAAGCTGCTGGTGATTTTCGGCCGCGATGATAACGACCTGCTGCTGGCGGCGAAGGGGATTGCTCAGGGCAATATTCTGTTCCGCGGCAGCAGCGTCACCGTGGACGGCATCAAAACCCTGCAGCCGCGTCAGCCTTACGACGCGCCGAACTGGGTGCGCACCGACCGCTCGGTCACCTTCGCTGAGCTGAAAACCTATGAGCAACAGCTGCAGTCCAGCGGCCTGGTGCCGGATGCCATCACCGTGGCGCTTAACCTGCCGCCGGATCTCTATCTGCTGCGGGCCAACGGCATCGATATGGATCTGAAATACCGCTACACCATGCCGCCGGTGAAGGACAGCTCGCGGATGGATATCAGCCTCAACGACCAGTTCCTGCAGTCGTTCAGCCTTAACAGCTCCCAGGACGTGAACAAACTGATCCTGCGCCTGCCGGTGCTGCAGGGGCTGCTGGACGGCAAATCGGAGGTCACCATCCCCGCGCTGCGTCTTGGGGCGGTCAACCAGCTG
This sequence comes from Klebsiella sp. 10, assembly GCF_018223925.1. Lineage (NCBI taxonomy): Bacteria > Pseudomonadati > Pseudomonadota > Gammaproteobacteria > Enterobacterales > Enterobacteriaceae > Klebsiella > Klebsiella sp. 10. Next base: position 203,840 of record NZ_JAGRRB010000005.1, on the reverse strand, counting down.
CGCTTTGACTTCCAGTATATGAACCCGATGCCCGGCGGCTCCATCGACAACTGTATTACCTTCCAGCCGGTGCAGAACCACGTGGTGATCGGCGACGATTCGACCATCGACTTCTCGAAGTATTATCACTTTATCGCCTTGCCGGACCTGCGCGTCTTCGCCAATGCGGGCTTCCCTTACAGCCGTATGGCGGACCTTTCCGACACGCTGGTGGTGGTGCCGAAGGCGCCGACCCAGGGCCAGGTGGCGACGCTGCTGCAGGCGCTGGGGGGCATCGGTTCGCAGACCGGTCTGGCGGCGATTAATCTGCAAATGACCGACGATGGCAACCAGATCAAGAATAAAGACGCGGATCTGCTGCTGATCGGCGCGATCCCGTCGTCGCTCAAGGACGACACCAAAATCAACCTGCTGGTCGAGGCGACCAAAAGCTGGGTGAAAATGCCGATGCGCCACTATGACCTGGCGAGCATTTATCCCGACGATGAGGCCCGCACGCCCAATACCCGCACCGACATTACCTCTTCCGGGCCGATGGCGGCGGTGATTGGCTTCCAGTCGCCGTATAACGATCAGCGCAGCGTGGTGGCCCTGCTGGCCGACAGCCCGCGCGGTAATGAACTGCTGACCAACGCCCTCAACGACAGCGGTAAGCGGGCAGCGATGTTTGGCTCGGTGGCGGTGATCCGCGAATCCGGCGTCAACAGTCTGCGGGTGGGGGATATTTACTACGTGGGTCATCTGCCCTGGTTCGAGCGCATCTGGTTCGCGCTCTCTAACCACCCGATACTGCTGGCGATCTTCGCCGCCATCAGCATTGTGCTGCTGGCATGGGTGCTGTGGCGCATGCTGCGCATCATCAGCCGCCGCCGTCTTAGCCTGGATGATGAGTAAACCATGATGAAAGTACTTTGTGGCGCGGTGCTCTCGGCGCTGCTGCTGGCGGCGGGCCAGGTGGGCGCCGCCTGCCAGTGGCCCGCCTGGGAGCAGTTTAAACAAGCGTACGTCAGCCCCGAGGGACGGGTGATTGACCCCAGCGATGCGCGCAAAATCTCCACCTCCGAAGGGCAGAGCTATGGCCTGTTTTTCGCCCTGGCGGCCAACGATCGCGCAGGGTTCGACAAACTGCTGACCTGGACGCAGAACAACCTGGCGGAAGGCGATCTGAAACAACATTTGCCGGGCTGGCTGTGGGGCAAAAAGGACGATGAGCAGTGGACCCTGCTGGACAGCAACTCGGCGTCCGACTCGGATCTGTGGATAGCCTGGGCGCTGCTGGAGGCGGGGCGCCTGTGGCAACAGCCGCAGTACACCGAGACCGGAAAAGCCCTGCTGGCGCGGATTGTCGCTGAAGAGACGGTGGCGGTGCCGGGCCTCGGCACGATGCTGCTGCCGGGAAAAGTCGGTTTTGCCGATGACAGCGGCTGGCGGTTTAACCCCAGCTATCTTCCGCCGCAGCTGGCCACCTACTTTGTGCGTTTTGGCGCGCCGTGGCCCGCTCTGCGCGACAGTAACCTGCGCCTGCTGCTGGAGACCGCGCCGAAAGGCTTTACCCCGGACTGGGTACGCTATGAGAAAGGGAAAGGCTGGCAGCTGAAAACCGAAAAGCCGCCGATCGGCAGCTATGACGCGATTCGCGTCTACCTGTGGGTGGGCATGCTCCATAATGGCGATAAGCAGAAAGCGCGTCTGCTGCAACGCTTCGCGCCGATGGCGGCGCAGACCACGGAGCAGGGGGCACCCCCGGAGAAAGTGAATATCGCCACCGGCAAAACCAGCGGTCAGGGGCCAGTGGGCTTCTCCGCGGCAATGCTGCCGTTTTTACAGGACGACGAGGCCCGGTCGGTGCAACGCCAGCGCGTCGCCGATAACTATCCCGGCGCGGATGCCTACTACAGCGCAGTTCTGACGCTGTTCGGCCAGGGTTGGGATCAACACCGTTTTCGTTTCACGGCGAGTGGCGAATTACAACCTGACTGGAACCAGGAATGCGCAAGCTCTCACTAAGTTTACTCACGCTGTCCCTCGGCGTTGCGCTGCTGCCGTTAGCGCAGGCGGCGACGACGCCTGCCCAGGAGCATCTGCTGGAGCAGGTCCGCCTCGGCGAGGCCAGCAATCGTGAAGACCTGGTGCGCCAGTCGCTGTACCGTCTGGAGCTGATTGATCCCAACAACCCGGAGCTGATTGCCGCGCGGATGCGCTATCTGCTGCGTCAGGGGGATGCCGCCGGGGCGCAAAAAGAGCTGGAACGACTGACGAAGCTGGCGCCGGACTCCCCGGAGCTGAAGGCGTCGCGCAATGAGATGAAAAGCAACACCGGCGAGGGCCGCCAGGCGCTGCAGCAGGCGCGACTGCTGGGCGTGGCCGGGAAGGTCGATGAAGCCATCGCCGCCTATGAAAAACTGTACGGCGGGGTGCCGGATGACGTTGACGTCGCCATTGAATACTGGACGCTGGTGGCGCGCCTGCCGGCCCGCCATAGCGAAGGCGTCAGCCAGTTGAAAAAACTGAACGCCAGCGCGCCGGGCAACGTCAGCCTGCTGACTTCGCTGGCGAAGCAGATGTTCGCCGATAACAAACCGCAGGAGGGGTTCGCCTATCTGGCGGAGATGGCCCGATCGGCCTCGGGACGCGGTATCGCCGCCGATATGTGGTTCAGTGAGGTGAAAAGCATGCCGGTGAGTAAGGCCAGCGTGCAGGCGTTGCAGCAATTTCTTCTGCAGTTTCCCACCGGCTCGGTGGCGGCGAACGCCCGCGTTCTGCTCGACCAACAGCAGGCGCAGCTGCAGGATCCGACTTTCCGCGCCCGCTCGGAAGGGCTGGCGGCGGTCAAGTCCGGGAATACCACGCAGGCGGTCGCGGATCTGCAGAAAGCCGTTCAGGCCGACAGCCGCGACAGCGACGCGGTGGGCGCTCTCGGCCAGGCCTATTCCCAGCGCGGCGACCGCGCGCGGGCAGTGGCGCAGCTCAGTAAAGCGATTGCCATGGACCCTGACAGCCCGAACCGCGGCAAGTGGGACAGCCTGCTGCAAACTAACCGCTACTGGCTGCTGATAAAGCAGGGGGATAACGCCCTGAAAGCCGGCCAGCTTTCGCAGGCGCAGAACTATTATGCCCAGGCGCAGCGGGTCGATCGCACCGACAGCTATGCCGTGCTGGGGCTGGGGGATGTCGCGGCGGCGCGCAAAGAGGCGGCGGCGGCGGAGCGCTATTACCAGCAGGCGTTGCGCCTGGATCGCGGCAATAACCTGGCGGTGCGCGGCCTGGCCAACCTCTATCGCGCCGAATCGCCGGAGAAAGCCAGCGCCTGGATCGCCGGCCTCCCTCCCGCTCAGCGGCGCAGTATCGATGATATTGAGCGCAGCCTGACTAACGACCGGCTGGAGAAACAGGCGCAGGCTCTGGAGAGCCAGGGCAACTGGGCGCAGGCGGCGGAAGTTCAGCGTCGGCGCCTGGCGCTGGATCCGGACAGCGTCTGGATAACCTACCGTCTGGCGCGGGATCTGGTCAGCGCTGGCGAACGCCAGGAGGCCGACGCGCTGATGCGGACGATGGTCAACCGCCAGCCGCAGGACGCCGAACGGGTCTACGCCTCGGGACTCTACCTGTCGGGGAACGACCAGGACGATCTGGCTCTGGCGCAAATCGCCGCTCTGCCGCGCAGCGCGTGGACGGATAACATTCGTGAACTCGAAGCGCGCCTGCAAAGCGACCGGGTGCTGCGCCAGGCCAACCAGCTGCGCGACAGCGGCGACGAAGCGCAGGCGATCGCCCTCATCAAACGGCAGCCGTCTTCAGTACGCTATGACCTGACGCTGGCCGACTGGGCGCAGCAGCGCGGCGACAGCCAGACGGCGATTGCCGACTATCAGCGGGTGCTGCGTCAGGAGGCCGACAACGGCGATGCGCGCCTCGGCCTTGCGGAAGTCTACCTGGCCGAGGGCGATAAACCGGCCGCCCGGGCGCAGGTCATGCAGCTGAAAGGCGCAGAGACCGAATCCATGAACATGCAGCGGCGGGTGGCGCTGGCGCGAGCTGGCCTTGGCGATACCGCTGACGCGCAACGGATTTTTAATCAGATTGTGCCGCAGGCGAAGGCGCAGCCGCCCTCGATGGAGAGCGCGCTGGTGCTGCGCGATGCCGCGCGCTTTGCCACCCAGAGCGGGGCGCCGCAGCAGGCGCTGACGCACTACCGGGAAGCGATGGTGGCCTCCGGCATTACCCCCGCGCAGCCGCAGGATAACGATACTTTTACGCGGCTGACGCGCAACGACAGCCATGATGACTGGCTGAAGCGCGGGATCCGCAGCGATGCCGCCGACCTTTATCGTCAGCAGGATCTGAACGTCACCCTGGAACATGACTTCTGGGGTTCCAGCGGCACCGGCGGCTATTCCGACCTGAAGGCGCATACCACCATGCTGCAGGTGGATGCTCCGCTGGCGGATGGCCGGATGTTCTTCCGCACCGACCTGGTCAATATGGATGCCGGCAGCTTTTCCACCCACAGCGACGGGAGCTACTCGCCCAGCTGGGGCACCTGCGGGGAGATCGCCTGTACCAGCGGCAGTAAAAATCAGACCGACAGCGGGGCCAGCGTGGCGGTCGGCTGGAAGAATGACACCTGGAGCGGGGATATCGGCACCACGCCGATGGGCTTCAATGTCGTCGATGTGGTGGGGGGGCTGAGCTACAGCAGCGACGTCGGGCCGGTGGGGTACACGGTCAACGTCCACCGGCGGCCTATCTCCAGCTCGCTGCTCTCCTTTGGCGGGCAGAAGGACAGCAGCAGCCATACCGGCGCCACCTGGGGCGGCGTCCGCGCCGACGGCGGCGGCCTGAGCCTGAGCTACGATCGCGGGGAGGCTCACGGCATCTGGTCCTCGCTGGGCGCCGACTCGCTGACCGGTAAAAACGTGGCGGATAACTGGCGCGTGCGCTGGATGACCGGGTACTACTACAAGGTCATCAACGAGAATAATCGTCGCGTCACCGTCGGCCTCAACAATATGATCTGGCACTACGACAAAGATCTCAGCGGCTACACCCTCGGCCAGGGCGGCTATTACAGCCCACAGGAGTATCTCTCGTTCGCCGTGCCGGTGACCTGGCGTCAGCGCACCGAGAACTGGTCCTGGGAGCTCGGCGGGTCGGTGTCATGGTCCCATTCGCGCACCCAGACGCAAGCCCGCTATCCGCTGCTGAACCTGATCCCGTCCGACTACCGGCAGCGCACCAGCGAGCTGACGGAGGAGGGGAGCAGCAGCCATGGATTCGGTTACACCGCCAGAGCGCTGGTGGAGCGGCGGGTGACCAGCAACTGGTTCGTCGGCGCCGCGGTCGATATTCAGCAGGCGAAGGATTACACCCCGAGCCATGCGCTGCTTTACGTCCGCTACTCGGCGGCCGGCTGGCAGGGGGATCTGGATATGCCGCCCCAGCCGCTGGTGCCCTACGCCGACTGGTAGCAGAATAGGCTGAATTACGTTACAGAGCGCCACTCCGCGACGCGCTTCGCGTATACTCGTGAGGCGTTGCCCACCGTTGGCCGTCGGGGATGTATCCCGGCGTCCGCGCCACCGCGCGGAAATATCCCGTCACTTCATCCCTCGCGGGCGTGGGCGAAGGATTTAAGTATATAATCAGCCTGAAACGACCGGGATTGAAGGATTGATACCGGGTATGTATTCAGTATCAGTGGAGAACACCGTTGCGCGTCAGCCGTTCACTTACAATCAAACAGATGGCGATGGTCGCGAGCGTGTCCATGGCCTTTGTATTGGTTTTTTGCACTATTTTGCTGTTTCACTTTGTGCAACAGAGTCGCTTTACCACGGCCACGCAGTTAGAAAGTATCGCGCGATCCGTTCGCGAACCGCTGTCTGCGGCTATTCTGAAAGCCGATATTCCGGAAGCGGAAGCCATTTTAAGCCGTATCCAGCCTGCTGGCATCGTCAGCCGGGCGGATGTGGTATTGCCGAACCAGTTCCAGGCGCTGCGGATGCGATTTATCCCCGAGCGGCCGGTGCCGGTAACCGTCACCCGGCTGTTTGAGCTGCCGGTGCAGATTTCGCTGCCCATTTATTCGCTGGAGCGACCGGCCAACCCGCAGCCGCTGGCCTATCTGGTGCTGCAGGCCGACTCCTATCGCATGTATAAATTCGTCATGAGCGCCCTTGCTACGTTAGTGACTGCTTACTTACTTCTGGTGTTGATGCTGACGGTGGCGCTCACCTGGTGCATCAACCGGCTGATGGTTCGCCCTCTGCGGCGTATCGCCCGCGAGCTGAACGATCTCTCCCAGCAGGAGCGTCTTGGCCATCAGCTGACCCTCCCGCGCCTGCACCATGACGACGAGATCGGTATGCTGGTGCGCAGCTATAACCGCAACCAGCAGAGCCTGGTCCGCCAGCATGATGAGATGTCCATCCAGTCGACCCGCTTCCCGGTCTCCGAGCTGCCGAATAAAGCCTTTTTGCTGGCGATGCTGGAGCAGACGGTGGCCCGCCCGCAGAGCGCCGCGCTGATCGTCGTCGCCTGTGAAACCCTGCAGGACGCCGCCGGGGTCCTCAAGGAGAGTCAGCGCGAAATGCTGCTCCTGACGCTGGTGGAGAAGCTGCGGGCCGCGATCCCGCCGCAGATGGTGCTGGCTCAGGTGAGCGGGTATGACTTCGCGATTCTCGCCGATGGCCTCGCCGAACCGTGGCAGGCGGTAACGTTAAGTAAGCAAGTGCTCACTATTATTAATGAGCGTTTACCGCTGCATGGGCTGCAGCTGCGGCCCTACGCCAGCGTCGGGATCGCCATGTTCCACGCCGGGCTCAACGCCGAGCAGTTTTACCGGCGCGCGGTGTCGGCCGCTGTCACCGCACGACGTAAAGGCAAAAACCAGATCGAGTTCTTCGATCCCGAGCAGATGGAAAAGGCTCAGCGCCGCCTGATGGAAGAGCACGATATTATGACCGCGCTCGATAACCAGCAGTTCGCGATCTGGCTGCAGCCGCAGGTGGCCTGCGCCAGCGGCGAGATCTGCGGCGCCGAGGTACTGCTGCGCCAGCGGCAGGCGGATGGCAGCTGGTCGCTACCGCCGTCGCTGATTGAGCGCATTGAGTCCTGCGGGCTGATTATCCCGGTCGGCTACTGGGTAATGGAAGAGGCCTGCCGCCAGCTTGCGGCCTGGCAAAGCCAGGGGATTATGCTGCCGCTGTCGGTCAATGTTTCGCTGCTCCAGCTGCTGGAGCATGACCGCGGCGAGGAGATGCTGAAGCTGATCGCCCGCTACCGCATCGCCCCGGGCACCCTCATCCTCGAGGTGACGGAGAGCTGCCGGATGGACGATCCGCAGGATGTGATGGCCCGGTTGCGCCCGCTGCGCGAGGCCGGGGTGCAGATTGCGCTGGATGATTTTGGCATGGGTTATGCCGGGTTGCACCAGCTGCAGCAGATGAAGGCCCTGCCGGTGGATATTCTGAAAATTGATAAGGTATTCATCGATATGCTGCCGGAGGATGTCAGCATGGTGCCGGCGATGATCCAGCTCGCGCGCGGCCTGTCGCTGCGTATCGTGGCGGAAGGGGTGGAGAACGACGCCCAGTACCGCTGGTTGCAAGCCGCGGGCGTCGAGGTGCTCCAGGGCCATCTGTTCGGTTGCGCTTTGCCGCAGGAGGCATTCAGCGCGCGCTATCTCTCCCCGGTTCGGGAGGGTGCAAATTTGTAAATGTTTTGTTGACTTGTGCGAGTCAGCTCAAAGATTTTAACAATTGCGTTGCACTTTCGGCGTTAGTTATTTCTGAAATGTTTCCAGGGTGTTATTTTTAAGCCACAGACGTCAAATATCCCTTCTTGCTCTATGGTTATTCCCAAAGGACACCCTATGAAAACCTCTATCTTTAAAAGCCTCTATGTCCAGGTTCTGACGGCCATAGCGATCGGTATTCTGCTGGGCCATTTTTACCCGGAACTGGGCGCGCAAATGAAACCCTTCGGCGACGCCTTCGTTAAGCTGATTAAAATGGTGATTGCTCCGGTGATCTTCTGTACCGTCGTGACGGGGATCGCCGGGATGGAAAGCATGAAAGCCGTTGGCCGTACCGGGGCGGTGGCGTTGCTCTATTTCGAAGTGGTCAGCACCATCGCGCTGATTATCGGTCTGATTATCGTCAACGTGGTGCAGCCGGGCGCCGGGATGAACGTCGACCCGTCGACGCTCGATGCGAAAGCGGTGGCGGTGTACGCTGAGCAGGCTAAAGATCAAGGGGTAGTGGCCTTTTTACTGGATGTGATCCCGGGCAGCGTCATTGGCGCCTTCGCCAGCGGCAACATTCTGCAGGTTCTGCTGTTCGCCGTCCTGTTTGGTTTTGCCCTGCACCGTCTGGGCAGCAAGGGCCAGCTGATTTTCAACGTCATTGAAAGCTTCTCCCAGGTTATCTTCGGCATTATCAATATGATCATGCGCCTGGCGCCGATCGGCGCCTTCGGAGCCATGGCCTTTACCATCGGTAAATATGGCGTCGGCACCCTGGTGCAGCTGGGTCAGCTGATTATTTGCTTCTATATCACTTGTATCCTGTTCGTGGTGGTGGTGCTGGGGAGCATCGCCCGGGCCACCGGCTTCAGCATCTTCAAATTTATCCGCTATATCCGGGAAGAGCTGCTGATTGTGCTGGGGACCTCCTCATCAGAATCGGCGCTGCCGAGAATGCTCGACAAGATGGAGAAGCTGGGCTGCCGTAAATCGGTGGTAGGCCTGGTGATCCCGACCGGCTATTCGTTCAACCTCGATGGCACCTCTATCTATCTGACGATGGCCGCAGTCTTTATCGCCCAGGCGACCAACAGCCATATGGATATTTTCCATCAGATCACCCTGCTGGTGGTGCTGTTGCTCTCCTCGAAAGGGGCGGCAGGGGTGACCGGCAGCGGCTTCATCGTGCTGGCGGCGACTATCTCGGCCGTCGGTCATTTACCGGTGGCTGGTCTGGCGCTGATCCTCGGTATCGACCGCTTTATGTCCGAAGCCCGCGCGCTGACTAACCTGGTGGGTAACGGCGTTGCCACGGTGGTGGTGGCGAAATGGGTGAAAGAACTGGATGCCAAACAGATGGATGACGTTCTGAATAACCGTGTTCCGGCGAACAAAACGCACGAATTATCCTCTTAAATCCTCCTCTTAGGCCCGTACTCCCTTGCTGGAGTACGGCCTCCTGCGCATAATTAGAGGTCATTCCCGCCCGGCGGGAATGACACGAAATGATTATTTTACGTTGTCATGCGACATTTTCGTCTCCGTGTGGTCTAACCGACGTATTTCACTCTCACTTTTTTCGGCAGCCCGTCAGTGGGGTGCTGTTGTAACCAGGAATGTTCATCAGGGGTTCACATGCAGGGCACAACAATTAAACTCTTAACGGGCGGTTTGCTGATGGTAGCGGCGGCCGGTTATGTGCAGGCAGAAGCGCTCCAGCCTGATCCGGCCTGGCAACAAGGGACCTTAGCGAATGGTTTGTCGTGGCAGGTATTGGCCACGCCGCAACGTCCCAGCGACCGTATCGAAGTCCGTTTGTCCGTCAATATTGGCTCGCTGAGCGAAAGCACTCAGCAGAGCGGTTTCAGCCGCTTTATTCCCCGCCTGGCGTTGACGCAAAGCGGCAGCCTGCCGACGATGCAGGCGCGCTCTTTATGGCAGCAGAGTATTGACCCGAAGCGTCCTCTGCCGCCGGCCATCGTCTCCTACGATTACACGATGTTTAATCTCAGCCTGCCCAATAACCGCAACGATCTGTTGAAAGAGGCGCTGAGCTGGCTGGCGGACGCCAGCGGTAAACTGGCCATTACGCCTGAATCGATCAATCATGCGCTGCAGGGCAGCGACATGGTGGCGACCTGGCCACTGGATACCAAAGAGGGTTGGTGGCGCTATCGCCTGAAAGGGTCCACCATGCTGGGCCATGACCCCGCCGCGCCGCTGAAGCAGCCGATCGATGTGGCGCAGCTGAAAGACTTTTATCAAAAATGGTACACCCCCGACGCCATGACGCTGATCGTGGTGGGGAATGTCGACAGCCGCAGCGTTGCCGAGCAAATCAATAAGACCTTTGGCGATCTGAAGGGCAAGCGGGAAACCCCCGCAGCGGTGCCGACCTTATCGCCGCTGCCTACCGTGCCGGTCAGCATCATGACCAACGCGGTGCGTCAGGACAAACTGTCCATCATGTGGGATGCGCCATGGCAGCCGATCCGCGACTCCGCGGCGCTGCAGCGCTACTGGCGTGACGATCTCGCCCGTGAAGCGCTGTTCTGGCACGTGCAGCAGAGCCTGAGCAAAAATAACGTGAAGGATATTGGCCTTGGCTTTGACTGCCGGGTGCTATATCAGCGCGCGCAGTGCGCCATCAACATCGATTCCCCGGGCGAGCGCCTGAACAACAACCTGAGCGTGGTTTCGCGCGAGCTGGCGAAAGTGCGGGACAACGGGCTGCCTCAGGAGGAGTTTGACGCGCTTATCGCCCAGAAAAGCCTCGAGCTGCAGAAGCTGTTTGCCACCTATGCGCGCACTGACACCGACATACTGATGAGCCAGCGCATGCGCTCCCTGCAGAATCAGGTGGTGGACATCGCGCCGGAGCAGTACCAGAAGCTGCGTCAGGAGTTCCTCAACTCCCTGACGGTGGACATGCTGAACCAGTATCTGCGCCAGCAGCTCTCGCAGGACATGGCGCTGGTGCTGCAACAGCCGAAGGGCGAACCGGAATACAATATGAAGGAGCTGCAGGCCACCTGGGAAAAACTGATGGCGCCGAATCCGGCGGCCACGGCGGCTAGCGGCAGCGCCGATACGGTTGACGCCCACAGCGAGGCCAGCGACATCCCGCCGGGGCAGTAACCTAACGCCTCTCCGGCGCGCCAGCGGCGGCCGGAGAGCGCTTTGTGCGGAGAATTACTGCGGCATCGCTTCCCGCGGGATGATCGCCCCGCGATACTGGATCACCGTGCTGGCGGTCAGGTGTCCGCGTCTGGCGGCGGATTCGGCATCGCCGCCGGTCAGGCGAACGGCCAGGTAGCCGGCGCTGAAAGAGTCTCCGGCGGCGGTGGTATCCACCACCTTCTCTTTGGCCAGCCTGACGGCCGGCACTTCCCGCAGCGGTTGCCCGCTAACCGAGACCAGGCAGGCATCCGCGCCGCGCTTCACCACCACCTCTTCCACGCCGGCGGCGTGGGTGCGGGCGATCACCTCAGCAACCGGTTTTTCTCCCCACAGCGCGTCTTCATCATCGAGGGTCAGAAACGCGATATCGGTGCAGGCGAGCATCTCCTGATAGACCTGCTGCGTTTCCGCCTGGCTGGCCCACAGGCGCGGACGATAGTTGTTGTCGAAGATCACCTTGCCGCCGTTGGCGCGGCACTCACGCAGCAGCGTGAACAGCTTGTCGCGGCTGGCCGGGCTGAGAATGGCGAGACTGATGCCGCTCAGATAGAGATAGTCGAAAGTGGCCAGCTCTTCGCAAATCGCCGCCGCGCGATCGCTCTCCAGCCAGAACTTTGCCGCCGCCTCGTTGCGCCAGTAGTAGAAGGTGCGCTCGCCGGTGTCATCGGTTTCAATGTAATACAGCCCCGGCAGGCGGTCGGCCATCCGCTGGATAAGATCGGTGTTGACGTTTTCCTGTTGCCAGCTGTCGAGCATCTGCTGGCTGAACGCATCGGTTCCCAGGGCGGTGACGTAGTGGACGCTCAATGCGCTGGCATCCGTCTGCCGCGCGATATAGACCGAGGTGTTTAAGGTATCGCCGCCAAAGCCGCGGTTAACGGCCCCGTTTTTCTCTGACAGCTCAATCATGCATTCGCCAATAACGGCAATTTTTTTAGACATAGCCAGAACCTGCAATGGAATCGATATAAGCGCTAGTGTGCGCTGCGCTGTTTTGCTGGTCAATCATATTAAAACATCGTTCCATTATTTTTTTGACCTGACGCGCGTAATGTGACGAAAAGCGCATTTCCAGGATAAACGCCGCTTTTTGACTATATTCAGGACTGACGTGATGCAAAAGGAGCGGAGTAGGGATGAGCAGAACCCGTAAAACGTTGGTTATCATCACAGGAACGATACTATTGCTGATCGTTCTTTTCTTTATCGTGCTGGCCACCTTTGACTGGAACCGGCTGAAGCCGACGATCAATCAGAAAGTGTCCGCCGAACTTAACCGCCCGTTCGCCATCCGCGGCGATCTCGGCGTGGTCTGGGAACGGCAGCCGGACGAGCGCGGCTGGCGCAGCTGGATCCCGTGGCCCCACGTACACGCGGAGGATATCGTGCTGGGCAACCCGCCGGCCATTCCCCAGGTGACCATGATCCATCTGCCGCGGGTGGAGGCGACCCTTGCCCCGCTGGCGCTGCTGAGCAAAACGGTGTACCTGCCGTGGATCAAGCTGGAGCAGCCCGACGTACGGTTGATCCGCCTTGCGGAAGACAACAATAACTGGACCTTTCAGCTGGCGGGCGATAAGCGTACTTCGGGCGACAGCGCGCCCTCCAGCTGGTCCTTTCGCCTCGATAATATTCTCTTTGATCGCGGGACTATCGCCATTGACGACAAGATCACCCGCAGCGATATCACCATCCTCGTCGATCCCCTAGGCAAACCGCTGCCGTTCAGCGAAGTGACCGGCACAAAAGATAGCCATAGCGCGGCGAAACCAGGCGACTATGTCTTTGGTCTGTCGCTGAAGGGCCGCTACAAGGGCCAGCCGGTCACCGGCAACGGGAAAATCGGCGGCATGCTGGCCCTGCGCAGCGCAAGCGCCCCCTTCCCATTGCAGGGCGACTTCCACTCCGGTAACACCCGGGTAGCGTTCAGCGGCACGGTCAGCGACCCGCTCAACGTCGGCGGCATTGACCTGCGGCTAAAATTCGCCGGCGACTCGCTGCGCGATCTCTATGACCTGACCGGCGTGCTGCTGCCGGAGACGCCGTCATTCTCCACCGACGGCCGCCTGCGCGCCGACTTTACGCAAAAAAACCGCATGCGCTTTAACTATCAGAATTTTAACGGCCGAATCGGCGATAGCGACATTCATGGCTCCCTGACCTACACCACCGGCAAGCCGCGGCCGAAACTCAGCGGCGATATGGAGTCGAAGCAGCTGCGTCTGGCGGACCTCGGGCCATTAATCGGCGTCGATTCCGGCAAAGGGACGAAGAAAAGCGCTTCGCGCCAGGCGGGGGACCGGCCGCAGCCGGCGGGTAAAGTGCTGCCGGCGGACCGCTTTGAAACCGACAAGTGGCAGGTGATGGATGCCGATGTGCGCTTTAAGGGCCGGAGAATTGAGCACGGCGGCACCCTGCCGATCAGCGATCTGTCGACCCATGTGATTCTGGAGGATGGTGACCTGCGCCTGCAGCCGGTGCGCTTTGGCCTGGCCAACGGGTCGATTGCCGGCAGCGTACACCTGCAGGGCGATAAAAAGCCGCTGCAGGGTGAGGCCAATCTGCAGGCGCGACGCCTGAAGCTGAAGGCGCTGATGCCAAACGTCGAGATGATGCAGAAAACCCTCGGCGAGATGAATGGCGACGTCCAGCTGCGCGGCAGCGGCAACTCGGTGGCGGCCCTGCTCGGCAACAGCAACGGTAACCTGAAGCTGCTGATGAACGACGGACTGATCAGTCGCAACCTGATGGAAATCCTCGGTCTTAACGTCGGTAACTACCTGATCGGCCAGATTTTTGGCGATGAGGAGGTTCGGGTAAACTGCGCCGCGGCCAATATCGACGTAACCAATGGCGTCGCCCGGCCGCAGATTTTTGCCTTCGATACAGAAAACGCGCTGATCAATGTGACCGGGACCGCCAGCTTCGCCTCCGAGCAGCTGGACCTGACCATCGATCCGGAAAGCAAAGGCTTTCGGGTAATCACCCTGCGTTCCCCGCTGTATGTCCGGGGCACCTTTAAATCGCCGCAGGCGGGGGTGAAGGCCGGGCCGCTGATTGTCCGCGGCGCGGTAGCGGCGGCGCTGGCAACCCTGGTGACGCCGGCCGCCGCGCTGCTGGCGCTGATCTCCCCGGCGGAGGGCGATAGCAACCAGTGTCGGACCATTTTGTCGCAGATGAAAAAGTAGAGGAGAGCCCTGACGCCGGGGGCGTCAGGGCGAAGGATCACAACGACTGGTGGCGGGTCTCGTGGGTCAGCAGCAGGGCGATCAGCGTCAGCGCCGCCATCGCCGCCAGATAGGTGCCGACCGCCGCGAGACCGTAGTTACCCTGCAGCCAGGCGGCAATGTACGGCGCGACCGAAGCGCCGAGGATCGACGACACGTTATAGGAGAACGACGCGCCGGTGTAGCGCACTTCCGTCGGGAACAGCTCCGGGAGCAGCGCGCCCATCGGGCCAAAGGTCAATCCCATCAGGCTTAAGCCCAGCAGCAGGAAGGCGAAGACCAGCAGCGGATTGCCGGAGCCCAGCAGCGGTTTAAAGGCGAACAGGGCGAACAAAATAATCATCGTGGTGATGATAATCATGCTCTTGCGACGACCAAAAGCGTCCGCCAGCAGGCCGGCGACAGGCACCATTACGCCAAAGCCAATCACCGCCATCATCAGCATCCACAGCACTTCGTTACGCGGCAGACCCAGGCCATTCGGCGCCGCGCCGGTGCTGAAGGTCATCGAGTAGACGGTCATGATGTAGAACAGGGTATAGGTGGCCAGCATGATGAAGGTGCCCAGCACCGTCACCCGGACGTGTTTGGTCAACAGGGTACCCAGCGGGATTTTGACCTGTTTTTTCGCCGCCGCTACTTTGGCGAAGACCGGGGTCTCATGCAGCGAGACGCGAACATACAGACCGATGATCACCAGCACCGCGGAGAAGATAAACGGCACGCGCCAGCCCCACTCCATAAACTGCTGGTCGGTCAGCAGCCAGGAGAGCAGCAGGAAGGTGCCGTTGGCGAAGAAGAAGCCGATCGGCGCGCCCAGCTGTGGGAAGGAGCCGTACAGGGCGCGCTTGCGCGCCGGGGCGTTTTCCGTAGCCAGCAGCGCTGCGCCGCCCCATTCCCCGCCGAGGCCAAGGCCCTGACCGAAACGCGCCAGCGCCAGCAGCATCGGCGCGACAATGCCAATGCTTTCATAGCCGGGCAGCAGGCCGATCACCACGGTGGAGATCCCCATGGTTAACAGCGAGGCCACGAGGGTGACCTTCCGGCCGACGCGATCGCCGAAGTGGCCAAACAGCGCGGAGCCGATCGGCCGGGCGACGAAGGCGATGGCGAAGGTGGCCAGCGACTGCAGGGTGGCCGCAGCGGCATCGCCCTGCGGGAAAAAGATATGCGGGAAGACGATGACCGCGGCGGTGGCATAGATGTAGAAGTCGAAAAACTCAATGGCGGTGCCAATGAGCGAGGCGACAACAACCTTGTTGCGTGAGTTGACCGGGGCGGTTTCCTGCGTGTTTTCGAGAGTGGTGGCTGTGGCTTGCATAGATCTTTCTTATTTTTGCGCGAACGAAAAGCCATATAGCCACAGCCACAGGGACATTTCAATCTGTAACAAACGCGGGAAATGGGCAAAAAAGAGGCAAAAAGCGGATAATTTTTACACCAGTAAAAATAGTTCTATGAAATGCTTCACACAATTAAAAAGATAGAGAATAAAACCAGTTTTGAGTTAAATAAAAGTTACATGCTGGATTTATCTGCTGAAATCAAGCGCGAGGATGAATTTTGCCTCTTTTATTCATCCTCGCAATACCTCAGCGGTGGGTTTTGCCCGGCATCCGCCGGTCGTCTTTATACTCCGCGGTGGCGATCCACGCGGCGCAGAATAGCGTCAGGCGGGCGAAGAAATAGAAAAAGGCCATCAGCCCCAGCACCGATCCGAACGCCGCCCCGGAGGGGGATTTCACCAGCGCCGGCAGCGTCCAGGTCATGACGATTTTTATGATTTCAAAGCCAATCGCCGCGATAAACGTGCCGCGAAACAGGGCCTTGCGCCGCGGACGATGGCGCGGCAGGCGCCAGAAAATCCAGAAAAAGAGCAGATAGTTGGCAAAAATCGAGATGGCGAGGCCGATTAGCCGCCAGGCGGGTTTCAGCCATTCAATGTTGTCGAGATACAGCGCGGAGATAATCATCTGCTGGGCGGAGCCGGCGACGGAGGTGATGGACAGCGTAATAATCAGCGCCACCAGCAGACCGATCAGCGAGATAAGATCGCGGAAGTACTTTACCCAGATTTTCTCCTCGTCCTGCGGCCGGCGCTCCCAGACGTCGCGCGATTGAGCGCGGATCGCTTCGCGCAGGTTGCCCATCCAGTTAATACCGGAATAGAGGGCGACCAGCAGGCCGACCAGACCGACGGCGGTGCGCTGTTGCACCGCGGTGTTGATGGTGTTTTTCAACGTTGCCGCCAGCGTTGGGTCGCTGACGTTTTGCAGAATTTTGTCGAAAATGTCCTGCAGCAGGGTTGGGTGCCAGGCCAGCACGAAGCCGGCGGCGGCAAAGGAGACCATCAGGATCGGGATCATCGACAGGAACGAGAAATAGGTGATAGCCGCCCCAAACTGATTGCCGAGCCGGTCATTGAAGCGCTCTGCGGCGCGCAACAGATGGGCGATCACCGGGTTGCGCTGCACTTTGGCCGCCGTTCCGGTGACGGTCTTCAGCGCCTGGCTGGCTTTTTGCCCGACGGCGGTGTCATTAAGGGCCTCGAGCGTGCTTTTGCTTTTCTCCGGCTGCGTATCCGGTTCCTGTGGCGGGCGTCGATCGTCGTTTTCCGGCGTCATACGTAATTTCTTCCTTTTTTACAGCGAGATTCAGCAAAAAGTATACCTTAAATGCCGTATCCTGCAGGAATGCCTCTCTCCACCGCCCGTTTTCCAGCCGCGCCGCTCAATCGACATACGCTTTCATCAGTCCGCCCAGCCACTCCATAAACAGATTTACCCGGCGGGAGAGATTGCGCCGGTGCGGATAGATCAGCGAGACCGGTAGCGGCTCGGCGCGGTACTGGGGCAGGATCTCAATCAGGTCGCCGGCGCGTAACGCCTCGCGCACGCCGGTGCGTGGCACCTGAATAATCCCCAGCCCGGCGATACAGGCTGCCTGATAGGTTTCCGTACTGTTGACCGTCAATATGCCGCCGGTTTTTACCCAGCGCACCGCGCCGTCGATCATTACCTCAAAGCCGGGGGGACGGACCCCGAGGGTGCTGGCGTAGTGGATCAGGGCATGATCCGCCAGATCCTCCAGGGATTGCGGATAGCCAAAACGCGCCAGATAGTCCGGGCTGGCGCAGTTAATTTGCGTCAGCTTGCCCAGCGGGCGGGCAATCAGCCCTGAGTCTTTGAGCGCGCCGACGCGCACCACGCAGTCAAACCCCTCGCGGATCACGTCCACCAGCCGATCGCTGCTGCTCAGCTCCAGTTCGATGCCCGGATACTGCTGTAAAAAAGTCGGCAGATGCGGGATCACCATTTTTTTAGCAAAACCGACCGGCATATCCACCCGCAGCCGGCCGCTGATGCTCGCCGGATCGTGCTGGAACATGCCGTCCAGTTCGTCGAGGTTGCTCAGCAGATCTTTCGCCCGCTCGTAGTAGACCATCCCATCCTGGGTGAGCTGGACCCGGCGGGTGGTGCGGTGCAGGAGCCGCACGCCAAGATGGCTTTCCAGGGCCTGAATCTGTCGCGAGACGCTACCCTTAGGTAGCGCCAGGGTCTCGGCGGCGCGGGAGAAGCTCTCCAGATCCGCTACGCGAATGAATAACTGCATTGCATGAATTTTATCCATACCGATCGCCTATTGTTGTTGTTACTGAAACAGTAAAACGCAATATAGCGTATTTATTGTTGCATGAGCAGTTAATAAGCTACAACACAATCACAACGCAACCTGAAAGGGGTCTTCTGATGACACAACGTATCGCTTTAGTGACCGGCGGCAGCCGCGGTCTGGGTAAAAACGCCGCGTTGAAGCTGGCGGCAAAGGGAACCGATATTCTTTTGACCTATCACAGCAACCGCCAGGCGGCCCTCGACGTGGTGGCGGAAATAGAGCAAAAAGGGGTCAAAGCGGCAGCATTAGCGCTGAACGTCGGCGATTCCACAACATTTGACGCATTCGCCAGCGAGGTGGCGCAGGTGCTGGCGCAGAAGTGGGGACGCACAACCTTTGATTATTTACTGAACAATGCCGGGATCGGACTCAACGCGCCCTTCGCCGAGACCAGCGAAGCGCAGTTTGACGAGCTGATGAATATCCAGTTCAAAGGGCCGTTTTTCCTGACCCAGCGTCTGCTGCCTCTCCTGCAGGATGGGGGGCGTATCCTCAATGTCTCCAGCGGCCTGGCGCGCTTTGCCCTGCCGGGCTATGCGGCCTACGCCGCGATGAAGGGGGCGATGGAGGTTCTGACCCGCTATCAGGCGAAAGAGCTGGGCGGACGGGGGATATCGGTGAACATCATCGCGCCGGGTGCCATTGAGACCGACTTTGGCGGAGGGGAGGTGCGCGATAACGCCGAGGTGAATCGGCATATCGCCGCCCAGACTGCGCTGGGGCGCGTTGGGCTGCCGGATGATATCGGCGACGCCATCGCCGCCCTGCTCAGCGATGAGCTGGCGTGGATGAACGCGCAGCGTGTGGAAGTCTCGGGCGGGATGTTCCTCTGATCCTGACTGCCCCCAGCCTGTGACCGGCGGTGCGCTACGGCGCATCGCCCTCCCCACGCAGCCGACCGAACAGCCAGTCGTTGTGCCAGCGTCCGTTGAGCCAGTAGTTTTCCCGCAGCTCCCCCTCCAGCCGGAAGCCGGCTTTGAGCAGTAACTGCTTAGACGCCTCGTTGCCGGCGGTGACGCTGGCGGTCAGGCGGCGCACGCCGCCGGTGGTAAAGGCGTAGTCGCACAGCGCGCGCAGCGATTCGTAGCCGTAGCCCCGACCCTGCGCCGCCGGGGCGAAGAGAAAGCCAACCTCGGCAATGTCGCGCTGATGATGCTGGTAGCCGGTCAGGCCGAGCGGGGTATGGGTCAGCCTGTCGCGCACCACCAGGCACAGCCAGTGTTCATCCCCGGGCGTCCACGGCGGCAGCCGCGAATCGAACGCCTCGCGGATGGCCGCCTGCGGTCGGGGATCGGCGACGTAGAGCATGACCTGCGGATCCTGCTGCAGGGAAAGAAAAAACGACCAGTCGTCCAGCTGCAGCGGTGAGCAGCGCAGGCGCGGCGTCAGAAGTTCAGGCATAAGCGTCGTTCCGGGCAGGGCGAATCCTCTGAACATAGCAGGAGAAAGCCGCCGGGAACAGCCCGACTAGGTTGGCTCACCGTACAGGCCAATCAGTCGGCGCACCACGCCGTTGGTCCAGCCAAAGCCATCCTGCAGGGGATACTCCCCGCCGCCGCCCTCATGGGGGACGCCGGTGGCAATATGGTATTTTTCAATCAGCTTGTGATGCTGCTTGTAAAAGTGGTTGACCGTCTGCAGCCAGCTCCAGGCAATCTCATCTCCCAGCGGATCCTGGCCGTAACGTTTAAATCCCTGGATCGCCATCCACTGCAGCGGCGCCCAGCCGTTGGGTTTATCCCACTGCTCACCGCTTTCGTATTCAGTGGCCATGATCCCCCCGGGGGTGAGCAGGCGGGCCCGCACCGCATCGGCAAGGCGTTCTGCCTGTTCGTGGGTCGCCAGGCCGACGTAAAGGGTGACGATACTGGCTGCGGAAAACAGCGCCAGCTGTTCACGGCGCCAGTCATAATCGCGGAAACAGCCGTTCTCATCATCCCACAGATAGCGGTTGACCGCCGCCCGCCGATCCTGGGCCTTCTGGCGGAAGGCCGTCTCCGTCTCGCGATCGCCCTTCAGGCCGGAGAGGTTGGCAATGGTCGTCTCCAGCTTGAACAGGAAGGCGTTCAGGTCGATGGGGATAAACTGCGTCGTGCGGATGCTGGCCAGCCGCGTGATATCCCGCAGCCAGCGGCTGGAGTAGTCCCAGCCGGACGCGGCGCCCGCCCGCAGGTCGCGGTATACTTCATTGGCGGGCCGCCCGGAGTGTCGGGCGGTCTCCACGTCTTCGCGCCACGACTCATCCCGCGGCGTGTCACGGTCGTCCCAGTAGCGATTGAGCAGGGAGCCATCCGGCATACGCACCACGTGGCGATACGCCTGGTGCGGGATCAACGACTCGGCGCCGTCCATCCAGAAGGCGTGCTCCATCTTCAGATGGTCCAGATAGCGCTTCGCGCCGCGCACGCCATCCTCTTCAAAGAGTTCGACCATCAGGGCGAACACCGGCGGCTGCGAGCGGCTGAGGTAGTAGGTGCGGTTGCCGTTCGGAATGTGGCCGTAGGTTTCAATCAGCCAGGCAAAGTTATCGGCCATGCATTTCAGCAAATCTTCCCGGCCGCTCTCCGCCAGCCCCAGCATGGTGAAATAAGAGTCCCAGTAATAGGTTTCGCTAAAGCGACCGCCGGGCACGATGTAGGCCTGCGGCAGCGCCAGTAGCGATGACCACGGGATATGATCCTGAGGCTCGCGGGTCAGCACCGGCCACAGCTTGTCGATGTGTTCTTTCAGGGTCAGGCTGGGGTCGGAGATATAGATGTCGCTCTGGCTCTCCGGCAGCCAGAAGTTGTCCTCAACGAACTGCCGCAGATCGAAGTCGGGCTGGCGTTTGACCTTGCGGTAGTTCCGCAGGATGTCCAGCGGATCGTGTTTCGGCGCGCAGTCGGGGAAGGTTTTGCTGTCCGCGAAAATGCGTGATTTCTGCACGTTGGTAAACAGCTCAAGATAGCGATCCGCCGGGGTGAGGGCATCGGACGCCGGAAGCCCCTCGATCACCTCAGGCTCCGGTTCAGCGTCTATCATCTCATCCAGCTTTAATTCGTACGGATCGGCTTCGTAGCAGGGATCGCTGTCGATCCTTAACTCGTCGTCTTCAACGTGGCGTAATTTCTGGCTGAACATAGCGATACGGACCTCCGGATAGCGTGAGTTCGGGGCCGGGCATACCCGGCCTTGTCTATTAAGCGTAGACAGTCGCTTCGGTGAGTGTGAAGCAAACTGTGCGTGAGATCACGCTTTTCCGCCGAGAAGAAAAGCTGCCATTTCAAAGTATGCTGTTGATAAGTAATTAAAAATTGTAGATCCTGGCGCAGATGAAATTCGGAGCATTCATTATGCAACAAAATTTTATCCCGGGGCGCTCACTCCCACGCCGCCTCCAGCATCTCCAGCAGCTGTTCGCCGCTCAGGCTGACCGGGTTGGCCTTCATCGATGAGGAGGTGCTGGCGGCCAGCGCCGCCGGTTCCAGCGCATCGCGCGCTACGCCGAGGTCGCGCAGGGTGCCAAGGCCAGCGCGATGGCTCCATTCCCGCAGACTGTCCCAGACCTGATCCACAGGGACGTCCAGCCCGTCGGCCAGCCAGCGGCGGACATCGTTAACGCGCTGGCGCAGGCCAGGGTCGTTGATCTGCGACTCATTGAGCGCCAGGCCAAACGGCAACAAACTGCCGCATAGGGCGCCGTGCGAGGCGCGGCTCAGGCCGCCCAGCGGGCCGGCGAGGCCGTGGATCACCCCCAGCCCGGCGTTCGCCAGCGCCAGTCCGCCGCACAGGCTGACCCAGGCCATCTCGTCGCGGCTGGCCGGACACTCTTGTTCCATCAGGATTTTTAGCGCGCGAATTCCCCGCGGGATCGCCTGCTGGCAGAGAGCATCGGTGAAGGGAGTGGCCCGGCTGCAGAGCCAGGGCTCGATCACCTGGGTCATGGCGTCGAGGCCGGAGCTCAGGGTGATGTTCCGCGGCGCGTTGTCGGTTAGCGCCGGGTCGACAATCGCCAGGTCAGGCAGCATTCGGTCGTCGCGCAGGCTCACTTTCCGCTGCTGTTCCGGAACGTTGATCACCGCATTTTTGGTGACCTCCGCGCCCGTGCCAGCGGTGGTGGGGATCGCCACGAACGGCAGGGGACTGGCTTCCAGCTGACGGCCCGTTCCCACCACCTCCAGATAGTCGATCACCGGGCCGGCGGCGGGGACCAGCGCCGCAATCGCCTTACCGGCGTCAATCACCGCGCCGCCGCCGAGGCTGACCACCGCTCTGATCCCTTTCTCGCGCGCCAGCTGGACGCCCTGCTCGATATCGCTAAGCCAGGGTTCGCGACTTATCGCCAGCGTCGTGACCGCAAGCTGCAGCGCCTCCAGCTGCTGGCGGAGAAACGCCGCCCGCTGCGGGCTGGCGCCATGCACCAGCAGAATTGGGCCGCCCTGTTGCGCCAGCCAGGGGGCGGCGCTCTCGGCCTGACCACGGCCAAAACGAATATTTGCAGGCATCAAAACGGTAAAAGGGGTCAACATGTCGGGTTCCTTTTCGGCAAACAGGCTGGAATCAACTATACACATTATCCAGCGCTCTGCCTTGTTGCTGGCTGGCAATAGAGTAGAGTGAATGAACTGTCTTTTATGGCTGAGGAATCGCTGACGATGCTAACAATTCTGGGTAAACGCTCTTCAATCAATGTACGGAAAGTGTTGTGGACCTGCGAGGAAGCCGGGCTGGCGTACCAGCAGGAAGATTACGGCAGCGGATTTAAGCCCCTGGATACGCCTGAGTTTCAGCGTCTGAATCCTAACAGCCTGGTGCCGGTGTTACTGGACGATGACTTCGTGCTCTGGGAGTCGAACAGTATCTGCCGCTATCTGGCGCGCAAAGCGGAGCGCTGGGATCTGCTGCCCGCCGAACCGCAGCCCGCCGCCGAGGTGGAGCACTGGATGGACTGGCAGGCGACCGAGTTTAACACTGCCTGGCGCCATGCTTTTATGGGGCTGGTGCGTAAAGATCCGCGCTTTCAGGATCCGGTGGCGATTAAAGAGAGTATTGCCGCCTGGACCCACTGCGTGCGCATTGTTGAAGCGCAGCTGCAGCGTACCGGGGCGTGGGTAGCCGGCGAGCGCTTCACCCTGGCCGATATCGTGCTGGGGCTGTCGGTGCATCGCTGGAAAATGACCCCTTTCGCCCATCCGGAGATGCCAGCCGTGGAGCGCTGGTATATGGCGCTCAATCAGCGCCCGGCGTTTATGCGCCATGGCAATAACGGCGTGGCCTGAGCATAAAAAAAGAAGCCCCTGGGGGCTTCTTTTTATCATCCGGCGATCGCGTCTTAGCGCATGGTGACGAACTCTTCTGCCGCCGTCGGGTGAATGGCGACGGTGTTGTCGAAGTCTTTTTTGGTGGCGCCCATCTTCAGGGCCACCGCAAAGCCCTGCAGCATCTCATCCATCCCGAAGCCGATGCCGTGGATGCCGACAATCTTCTCTTCCGGGCCGACGCACACCAGCTTCATGCGGCACGGCTGACGGTGAGAGGTCACGGCGGTATACATCGCGGTGAAGGAAGATTTGTAGACCTTCACGGCGTCGTCGCCGTACTGCTCGCGCGCCTGCGGCTCGGTCAAGCCGACGGTGCCGATTGGCGGATGGCTGAAGACCACGGTCGGGATGTTGCTGTAGTCCAGATGCTCTTCCGGTTTGTTGTTAAACAGGCGTTCGGAGAGACGTCGGCCTGCGGCCACGGCGACCGGCGTCAGCTCAACGGCGCCGGTATTATCGCCCACCGCGTAGATGCCCGGCACGTTGGTGTTCTGGAATTTATCAACGATGATGTACCCTTTATCGTTGGTTTTAACGCCCGTTGCCGCCAGATTGAAGTTGTCGGTCGCCGGTTCGCGGCCAATCGCCCAGATCAGGCAGTCAACGGTCTGGCTGCGGCCATCTTCCAGCTCCAGCGTCAGGCTGCCGTCGGCATTCTTCACCACCGCTTTCGGGATCGCATTGGTATGCAGCTGCGGGCCTTCGGCGTTCATCACTTCCACCAGGGTCTCAACGATCAGCGGATCGAAGCTGCGCAGCGGCGCGTGTTTACGCACGAACAGGTGGGTTTCGGCGCCGAGGCCGTTAATCACCCCCGCCAGCTCAACGGCGATATAGCCTGCGCCGACCACCGCCACGCGCTTCGGCAGCGCCGGCAGTTCGAAGAAACCGTCGGAATCAATACCGTATTCGACGCCCGGAATATCCGGGTGGCTCGGCCGGCCGCCGGTGGCGATCAGGATATGGTCAGCGGTGATGATCTCGCCGTTGACTTCCACTGTGTGGGCATCGACAAAGCGCGCGAAGCCTTTGATCACGTCGACTTTATTCTTACCCAGTACGTTGTCGTAAGAGGTATGAATACGGTCGATATAGGCGCTACGGCTGGCGACCAGCTTCTCCCAGTCAAAATGGTTGATGGTGGTATCGAAACCGTAGTCCGGGCCGTAAAGATGAATCGCTTCGCGGATCTGCGCCGCATGCCACATCACCTTTTTCGGCACGCAGCCGACGTTGACGCAGGTGCCGCCCAGCTCTTTGGCTTCAATCAGCGCGCACTTCTGGCCGTACATGGCCGCGCGGTTAATTGAGGCGATACCGCCGCTACCGCCGCCGATGGCGAGGTAATCATAATGTTTGCTCATGCCCATATGTCCTTAATCGTTGATTGCCGCGATTGTAGCGCGAGGCTTAAAAGGTTCCACCGATGGTTGCGATTACTCCGGTACGATCCAGCTGACGGTGGCGTGGCCGGTGCCGGTCGGAACCAGTTTGCTGTGCAGCCACGGCAGCACGTTATTCATCTGCTGCTCCAGCTTCCACGGCGGGTTGATGACGATCATCCCGGAGGCGGTCATGCCGCGCTGGTCGCTGTCCGGACGCACCGCCAGCTCAATCTGCAGGATTTTGCGAATGCCGGTGGCTTCTAACTCTTTGATCATGCGTTTGATTTGCGCGCGCAGCACCACCGGGTACCACAGGGCGTAGGTGCCGGTGGCGAAGCGTTTGTAGCCTTCGTTAATCCCGGTGACCACCGCCTGATAGTCGGTTTTAATTTCGTACGGCGGGTCGATCAGAATCAAACCGCGGCGCGATACCGGCGGCAGCTTGGCTTTCAGCTGCTGGTAGCCATCGGCTTTATCGACGCGCGCGCGGCTGTCTTTCTGGAATTCAGCGCGCAGCAGCGGGAAGTCGCTCGGGTGCAGCTCGGTCATCTGCAGGCTGTCCTGCTCGCGCAGCAGCTGGCGGGCAATCAGCGGCGAGCCCGGGTAGTAGCGCAGCTGGCCGTTACGGTTGAAGTGTTCTACGACCGAAATATACGGCTCCAGCTCTGCCGGCAGGTCGTCCTGCTGCCAGATGCGGGCGATGCCTTCAAGATACTCGCCGGTACGTTCGGCGTGCTCGCCGCTCAGCTGATAGCGGCCCGCGCCGGCGTGAGTGTCCAGGTAGAGAAACGGTTTTTCTTTCTCTTTCAGTGATTCAATGATCAGGCTCTGAACGGTGTGTTTGAGGACGTCGGCGTGGTTGCCTGCGTGAAAGCTGTGGCGATAACTGAGCATGGATGCAGAGATTCCGGGAAGTAAACAAGTTAACCGATAGTCTACCGCAGATCGGCCGAGATTACCGCTGCGCCGCCACGCTGTTTCATTTCTGCCAAAAGCGTTGCAAAACATAACGCTGTCATAAAAACGTCAAACGGCCGCGCTAGCGTCGGGTACAGGCAAGGTAATTATTTGAATAAAAGGAAAAATAATGAAAAGGCAACTCTCGCTGCTGGCCGTCGCGCTGCTGCTGGCGCAACCGGTTCTGGCTAAAGACATCCCGCTGAACAGGGCGGCGGCCCTCGCCAATAGCGTGACGCCGGCTGCCTCCAGCCAGGCGTATGACGATCTTGAGCAACAGGCGCTGGCGCAGCTACGCCACGCTCTGCAGGGGAATGCCGCCACGCTGACCCGCGATCGGCTGGCGCACACCAAACAAAACCAAACTCAGGCCGATACCGCCTGGCTGAAGGCCAGCGGCTATGACTTCCAGACCCGGGCCAACCAGCAGGCGGGCATTGCGCTGCTGTCGGCGTTCAGCACCCTGCCGGAGACCGTCGTGAAGCAGAATCTGGCGACGGTGACCGCCATCAATCGCGACGCCGTGCAGACCACGCGCCGTCAGGCGCTGGCCGATGCGGAAGGCATTAGCTACCTCTACTTCCTCAGCGATGCGCTGGGGCCACGCCTTGGCAAAGCGTTTCTGACCGCCTATGACCAGGGCGCGCTGGGGAAAGCGGCAGCGTTGATCAAAGCCTCGGAGGTCAGCACCGGCGAGGCGAAAAAGCACTTCAATAATCCGCGGCCGTTTCTGGTGCAGGGCAACACCATTCACCTGGTGCCTGACGATGTGGTGGTGAAAGATAACCAGCCCTACACCGCCGACGGCGGCTCGTTCCCCAGCGGCCACACCAACACCGGCTATACCGATGCGTTGCTGCTGGCGGCGATGATCCCGGAGCGCTACGACGCGCTGGTGGCGCGCGGCGCCCGCTATGGCTACTCGCGCATCGTGCTGGGCGTCCACTACCCGCTGGACGTGATCGGCTCGCGAATGGTGGCCGAGCGCAACGTGGCCCACTATCTTAACGATCCGCACTACCGGGTATTATTTAACGAAGCCCGCGATCAGCTGCGCGCCGCGCTGGCGAAGGCCTGCGGCACATCGCTTGCCGAGTGCGCGAAGAGCAGCGTGAAAGACGATCCCTGGCGCGATCCGGCGATGCGTGATTTCTCTCGCTTCACCATGACCTACGATCTGCCGCAGCAGAAGGGTCCGCAGCCGCGTTTACAGGTGCCGGAGGGGGCGGAAGTGCTGCTGGAAGATGCCCTGCCGCATCTGTCAGCGGCCCAGCGTCGGGCGCTGATGGTCAACACCGCGCTGCCGGCGGGTTACCCGCTATACGGCACCACCCCCGAACAGCAATTCTGGCAGCGGCTGAATCTGTCGGCGGCCTGGGAGATGGCGCAAAAAAGGCAGTAATGTGGTTTCCGGCACGCTGCACTGCGTGTCGCGCTTTTCCGGCAACGGGCGGACTTATCGCAGCAATACCCAGGCTGACGCACCGCCCGTCATTGAAATTCCCCCAACTATCCCCCATTCTAGATCTCATGCATAAGCGCCGGACGCGCGCTTCATTCACCCTTTTCAACAGGACAGCGCATATGACCAATCCATTATTGACGCCTTTCTCCCTGCCGCCTTTTTCTGCGATCAAACCAGAGCACGTGGTCCCTGCGGTCACCAAAGCGCTGGAGGATTGCCGGGCCGTGGTGGAAAGCGCGGTGGCGCACGGCGCGCCGTATAGCTGGGAAAATCTTTGCCAGCCGCTGGCGGAAGTGGACGATGTGCTGGGACGCATCTTCTCGCCTGTCAGCCATCTGAATTCGGTTAAAAACAGCCCTGAACTGCGTGAGGCCTACGAACAGACGCTGCCGCTGCTCTCCGAGTACAGCACCTGGGTCGGCCAGCATGAAGGCCTGTATAAAGCCTATCGCGACCTGCGCGATGGCGATAACTACGCCACGCTGAATACCGCGCAGAAAAAAGCGGTTGATAACGCGCTGCGCGATTTTGAATTATCCGGGATTGGCCTGCCGCCGGAGGCGCAGAAACGCTACGGTGAAATCGCCGCGCGCCTCTCTGAGCTGGGCAACCAGTACAGCAACAACGTCCTCGACGCCACCATGGGCTGGAACAAGCTGGTGACCGATGTCGCCGATCTGGCCGGCATGCCGGAAAGCGCGCTGGCCGCCGCTCAGGCTCAGGCGCAGGCCAAAGAGCAGGAAGGGTATCTGCTGACCCTGGATATTCCGAGCTATCTGCCGGTGATGACCTACTGCGATAACCAGGCGCTGCGCGAAGAGATGTATCGCGCCTATTCCACCCGCGCCTCCGATCAGGGCCCGAACGCCGGGAAATGGGATAACAGCCCGGTGATGGCGGAGATCCTCGCCCTGCGTCACGAGCTGGCGCAGCTGTTGGGCTTTGACAGCTATGCGTTTAAATCCCTCGCCACCAAAATGGCGAAGGATCCGCAGCAGGTGCTCGATTTCCTCACCGACCTGGCAAAACGCGCCCGTCCGCAGGGCGAAAAAGAGCTGGCCCAGCTGCGCGCCTTCGCCAAAGCCGAGTTTGGCGTCGATGAGCTGCAGCCGTGGGACATTGCCTACTACAGCGAAAAACAGAAGCAGCACCTCTACAGCATCAGTGATGAGCAGCTGCGCCCCTATTTCCCGGAAAACAAAGCCGTTAGCGGCCTGTTTGAAGTGGTTAAGCGCATTTACGGTATTACCGCTAAAGAGCGTACCGATGTCGATGTGTGGCATCCGGAAGTGCGCTTCTTCGAGCTGTATGACGAACACAACGAGCTGCGCGGCAGCTTCTATCTCGACCTGTATGCCCGCGAGCATAAGCGCGGGGGGGCGTGGATGGACGACTGCGTCGGCCAGATGCGTAAACTGGATGGTTCCCTGCAGAAGCCGGTCGCCTACCTGACCTGTAACTTCAACCGCCCGGTCAACGGCAAGCCGGCGCTGTTCACCCATGACGAAGTGATCACCCTGTTCCACGAGTTCGGCCACGGTCTGCACCATATGCTGACCCGCATCGACACCGCCGGGGTTTCCGGCATCAGCGGGGTGCCGTGGGATGCGGTCGAGCTGCCGAGCCAGTTTATGGAGAACTGGTGCTGGGAGCCGGAAGCGCTGGCGTTTATCTCCGGCCATTATGAAACCGGAGAACCGCTGCCGCAGGAGCTGCTGGAGAAAATGCTGGCGGCGAAAAACTACCAGGCGGCGATGTTTATTCTGCGCCAGCTGGAGTTCGGCCTGTTCGATTTCCGCCTGCATGCGGAGTACAAACCGGAGCAGGGGGCGAAAATCCTTGAGACCCTGGCCGAGATTAAAAAGCAGGTCGCCGTGGTGCCGGGGCCGACCTGGGGCCGCTTCCCGCACGCCTTCAGCCACATCTTCGCTGGCGGCTATGCGGCAGGTTACTACAGCTACCTGTGGGCCGACGTGCTGGCGGCAGACGCCTTCTCACGCTTCGAAGAAGAGGGGATTTTCAACCGTGAAACCGGTCAGTCGTTCCTCGACAATATCCTGAGCCGCGGCGGTTCCGAAGAGCCGATGGAGCTGTTCAAACGCTTCCGCGGGCGCGAGCCGCAGCTGGACGCGATGCTGGAGCATTACGGGATCAAAGGCTGATTGCTACGTGAAGATCTGCTTAATTGATGAAACAGGCGCCGGTGACGGCGCCTTATCTGTTTTAGCCGCCCGCTGGGGGCTGGAGCAGGATGACGATAACCCGATGGCGCTGGCGCTGACGACGGAGCATCTGGAGCTACGCAAGCGCGATGAGCCCAAGCTTGGCGGCATCTTCGTCGATTTCGTCGGCGGGGCGATGGCCCACCGGCGCAAGTTTGGCGGCGGCCGCGGCGAAGCGGTGGCTAAAGCGGTGGGTATTAAAGGCGATTACCTGCCGGATGTCGTCGATGCGACGGCCGGGCTGGGACGCGATGCCTTTGTGCTGGCGTCGGTCGGCTGTCGCGTGCGGATGCTGGAGCGTAATCCGGTGGTCGCCGCGCTGCTCGATGATGGCCTGGCGCGCGGTTATGCTGACGCGGAAATCGGCGGCTGGCTGCAGGAGCGGCTGCAGCTGATCCACGCCTCCAGCCTGACGGCGTTAACCGATATCACCCCGCGCCCGCAGGTGGTCTACCTCGATCCGATGTTCCCGCATAAGCAGAAAAGCGCGCTGGTGAAGAAAGAGATGCGCGTCTTTCAGTCGCTGGTGGGGCCGGATTTAGACGCCGATGGTCTGTTGGCGCCAGCGCGTCAGTTGGCGACCAAACGAGTGGTAGTCAAGCGCCCGGATTATGCGCCGCCGCTGGCGGATGTCGCCACGCCGAACGCGGTGGTGACCAAAGGACATCGGTTTGATATTTACGCCGGTACGCCGGCGTAATTTTTCGCCGTTGTGATATCACCCGGATAGCGGGCAAAGCGCCTTATCCGGGCTACCAAATTGTAGCGCGAGCCGGGAACCGCAATATTTAAACAAACGGCGCCAGCGGATCGGCCATCTCAAACGGTTATTCGGCGCTGGCCGGGGTATTAATCATCCGGTTCAGCCACGGCACCATCAGCGCCATAACCACCGTGACGCCCAGCGTCACCAGGCCAATTTTACTGAACACATTGGTGTAGACCGGCAGGGTCTGCAGCGGGTCGGTGATGTTTTCCGGCACCGCGGTAAAGGTCGCCACATAGCCGCCCAGCAGGAAAGCGGCGGCCTGGGTCAGAAACCACATCCCCAGAATAAAGCCCATCAGATGCTGCGGCACCAGCGCGGCAACCATCGCCAGCCCCAGAGCGCTGATTAACAGTTCGCCCAGACTCTGGAACAGATAGACCAGCACAATAAACCACGGCGAGGTTAACCCCTGGGCGTCGGCGAACCACATCCCGGCCGCCGCGGCGGTCAGGAAGCCCAGCGCGCAGAGGAACATCCCGAGGGTAAATTTCACCGGCATGGTCAGGTCTTTACCCTTATGACCGAGATGGGTGTAGATCGCCGCCAGCACCGGGCTGGCGACCACTACCCAGAAGGGATTCAGCGCCTGGAAGCTGACCGGGTTGATGGTAAAGCCAAGGATCTCATGATGGACGTTGTTGATGGCGAAGAAGTTCAGCGAGGTCGGCATCTGGGCATACAGAATGTAAAACAGCACCGCCTCGATCATCAGAATAAAGGCGACGAACATTTTGTTGCGTCCAGTTTTATCGAGGCGAAACGCCTCACGGAAAAAGAACGCAATAACCACGACCGACAGAACAATCAGCACCAGGTTGGCGATCATCACGTTATGCATCAGCCAGGCGCAGAGAAAAATCATTACCACCGTACCGGCCAGCACCAGCGCCAGATTGCGTAGGCTGAGGGGGCGATGATCCGGCTCGGAGCCAATATCTTTCACCATCCCGCGGCAGGCGAAGTAGACCAGCAGCGCGATAATCAGCCCCGCGCCGCACAGGTTATAGGTTACCGCGTAGCCAAATTTTTCGGCGATCACCGGCGCCAGCGACAGCGACAGCAGCGAACCGATGTTTATCGACATATAGAACAGGGTAAATGCTCCGTCGAGACGGGCATCCTTCGGCGGATAGCATTTGGAGAGCAGGCTCGCCGGGTTGGCTTTAAACAAACCGTTGCCGACGGCGATGGTGCCGAGAGCGATAAAGATCAGCTGCGGTTTCAGCAGCGACATCCCGGTCATAAAGTAGCCGATAGCCAGCACAATGGCGCCGAGCACCAGCGTGCGTTTGGTCCCCAGCAAATGGTCGCCCACGTAGCCGCCGATGGAGATCAGCCCGTAAACCAGCGCCGCGAAGGCGCCGAAGGTGATAAAGGCCTGTTCCTGAGAGAAGCCCAGCTGTTTAACAAAGAAGACCGCCAGGATCCCCTGAACGCCGTAATAGCCAAAACGTTCCCAGAGCTCCACAAAGAAGATCATAAAGAACGGACGAGGTTGCTGCAGCAAGCCCGTAGGTGCAGTTGTATTCATATTCCTTCGCCTTGTATTACTTTCCCAAAAAGTATGAACGCGTATGCCAGAACGCGCCGAAAATGTCTGATAACTCGCCATGCTGCGGTTATTGGCTTATGGAATAGATTATTATATAGATATTTCGCCGAATAACTGGTTGATCACACTAATTGAATGGCGATTTTATGGATTGAAGTTCTGCCGCATGGCGAGGGAAAGCGAAAATAAAAAACGCCCGCATCGGCGGGCGTATTGCGCGGATAAAACGAGACGGTTATTCGTCTTCTTCGTCGCGCAGCGGGACGATCAGCATGTCGACATGAACGGTGTTAATCAGCTGGCGGGCAGAGGACATCAGCTTGCTCCAGAAGTCCTGATGATGGCCGCAGACCACCAGGTCCATATCGTATTTTTTAATCGCATCGACCAGCACCTGGCCAAGGTCGCCGCTGCCGCTCAGGGTCTCGGTGATGGGATAGCCTGCGTTGGTCGAGAGCTCGGTCAGCGCGTGATGGGTCTCTTCGGAGATGCGTTTTTGCATGTCGCCGAGGTTAACGTCAATCAGCCCGGTGTAGAGGTCGGAGTAATTCACATCCACATGGATCAGGGAGACTTTCGCGTTATACGGGCGGGCCATAGAAACGGCTTTTTCAACCAGTACTTTACTCTCCGGGGACAGGTCTACTGCAATCAGAATATGTTTGTAAGCCATAGTGTTACTCCTTCCATAAGTTTGTCGATGACCATTGGACCTGACAGCTGGCGCTGCCGTTTCGCCCGCGTCCTGCGTGCTACATTCGCGGGAGGGTAGCCTTTAAGGACTTCATTGTAGAAGATATTTCCTACCTTATAGCGCCCCCCGCACTCCGTCAATGCACTGGGTTCACCTAAAAGTTAAACAAATTTATCCGTCTTACGTATTGATAACGAATAACCTTGTGGTAAAAAAATTAATGGATCTCCTACACTATTTAATGAGCCGGTCGGAAAAATAAATGTGATCGGAATCGCACTCTTTACGGTATCGTCGTGGGTTATTTGGGGAGCGGTAGCCGCGGAGGTTTTCTCCGTAGGCGGGTCGCCGGGGAGGAGGTATGATCAGCACTATTGCGCTGTTTTGGGCCCTGTGTGTCGTTTGTGTGGTGAATATGGCACGCTACTTCTCATCGTTGCGTGCATTATTGGTGGTGCTACGTGGTTGCGATCCCTTGCTCTATCAGTATGTTGATGGCGGCGGCTTTTTTACCTCGCACGGGCAGCCCAGCAAACAGATGCGGCTGGTGTGGTATATCTATGCCCAGCGCTACCGTGACCATCACGATGATGAATTTATTCGTCGCTGCGAACGTGTTCGTCGCCAGTTTATCCTGACCAGCGCCCTGTGCGGCCTGGTGGTGGTGAGCCTGATTGCGCTGATGATCTGGCACTAACGTTTCAGAATAAAAAAACGGGCCAGCAAGCTGGCCCGTTTTGAACGAATAACGCTTAAATCAGTTTCAGGGAGAGCCAGTAAAGGACGCCTGAAAGGATAATCGCTGCCGGCAGGGTCAGCACCCAGGCCATCAGAATGCTGGTCACCGTCTTTTTCTGCAGACCACCGCCATCCACCAGCATCGTCCCCGCTACCGAGGAGGAGAGTACGTGGGTGGTGGAAACCGGCATCCCGGTGTAGCTCGCCAGACCGATAGAAACCGCTGCGGTCATCTGAGCCGACATCCCCTGAGCGTAGGTCATGCCTTTCTTACCAATCTTCTCACCGATGGTGGTCGCCACGCGGCGCCAGCCGATCATGGTGCCGATACCCAGCGCCAGCGCGACAGCCATGATAATCCAGATTGGCGCGTACTCGATGGTGCTCAGCATATCGGTTTTCAGTTTCTTCAGCAGACGCTGGTCGTCAGCGCTCACATCCGGCAGCTTCGCCACCTTGTCGGTGGTGTCGGAGATGCAGAGCATGATGCGACGCAGCTGGCCGCGCTGTTCCGGTTTTAGCGACTCGTAGTTCTCAACGCCGGTCAGCATGGTTTTGACGCGGTCAAGGGCGTTGATGGTGTTCGCCGGATGGCAGTGGAACTCGCCATTGGCCGCGGTATTGGTATCCGGAGAAGGCACCAGCTGATCGACGCCGGTGGCTTTTTTCAGCAGTTCAGGACGCTGCTGGAAGAAGGTTTCCACGTTGTTGACCGCATCGCGGGTACGGGTGATTTCGTAACCAGAGGCATTCATATTCACCACGAAACCCGCCGGCGCGACGCCGATCAGCACCAGCATCACCAGGCCAATGCCTTTCTGCCCATCGTTAGCACCGTGAGAGAACGACACGCCAATAGCAGACAGGATCAGCGCGATACGGGTCCAGAACGGCGGCTTTTTCTTACCGTCTTTCTTTTCACGCTCTGCGGGCGTCAGGTGGATACGCGCGCGTTTTTTGGTTCCGCTCCAGTAGCGACGCAGCAGGAAAATCAGGCCGCCCGCGATCACCAGACCGACGATCGGCGAGATGATAAGCGAAGCAAAAATACCGATGACTTTCGGGATATTCAGCGCATCAACCACGGAAGTACCGGTCATCAGCGCATTGGTTAAACCAATGCCGATGATGGCGCCAATCAGGGTATGAGAACTGGAAGCTGGAAGACCGAAGTACCAGGTGCCGAGGTTCCAGATGATCGCCGCCAGCAGCATAGAGAACACCATGGCGAGGCCATGTGCGGAACCCATGTTAAGCAGCAGATCGGTCGGCAGCATATGCACGATGGCATAGGCTACGCTGAGACCGCCCAGCAGAACGCCGAAGAAGTTGAAGAGCGCCGCCATCGCCACAGCGAGCTGTGAGCGCATTGCGCGAGTGTAGATAACCGTAGCCACCGCGTTTGCGGTATCATGGAAACCGTTAATCGCTTCGTAAAACAGTACAAAAGCTAAAGCAAGCAATAATAATAGTCCGGTATGTAAATCCAGACCGGCAAATAAATGTAGCATAGGACGTTACGCCATTTTGAGGACATGAACGCGGCGCATTATCAGTGACTTTAGCGGCGCGGGCAAAGTGAAATATAGACTTTTTTTGATTTTCTTCCTGTTTAGGTTTTACCCTGTTGGGAGTAATCCTATATCTTTCAATGATGTATCTAATGCGGGATTTTTCCCGCTGGTGTGACCAGAGTGAAATATTTACAAAACCCGACAATTGGGGAACGAGGAACGCGGTGTGGAAAGGTTTGATGCCATTGTCGTTGGCGCCGGAGCGGCGGGAATGTTTTGCGCAGCGCAGGCGGGCCAGCTTGGCTGCCGCGTCCTGCTGCTGGATAACGGCAAAAAGCCGGGGAGAAAAATTCTGATGTCCGGCGGCGGCCGCTGCAACTTTACCAACATGTATGTTGAACCGGCGGCCTATTTGAGCCAAAACCCGCATTTTTGCAAATCTGCCCTGGCGCGCTACACCCAGTGGGACTTTATTGAGCTGGTCGGTAAATACGGCATCGCCTGGCATGAGAAGACCCTCGGCCAGCTGTTTTGCGATGATTCGGCGGAGCAGATCGTCAATCTGCTGCTCGCGGAATGTGAAAAGGGCGGCGTGCAGATCCGTCTGCGCAGCGAAATCCTCAGCGTGGAGCGCGATGAACAAGGCTACCGGCTACAGGTGAACGGCGAAACGCTGGTGACCAAAAAGCTGGTGATCGCCTCCGGCGGTCTGTCGATGCCGGGGCTCGGCGCCTCGCCGTTTGGCTATAAAGTCGCCGAGCAGTTCGGCCTGAAGGTGCTGCCGACCCGCGCGGGGCTGGTGCCGTTTACCCTCCACAAGCCATTGCTTGAGCAGCTGCAGGTCCTCTCCGGCGTGTCGGTGCCGTCGACCATTACCGCCGAGAACGGCACTCTGTTTCGCGAAAATCTGCTGTTCACCCACCGCGGCCTTTCCGGACCGGCGGTGCTGCAAATTTCCAGCTACTGGCAGCCCGGCGAGTTCGTCACCGTTAATCTGCTACCGGACTGCGATCTTGATGACTTCCTTAACGAGCAGCGCAGCGCGCATCCCAACCAGAGCCTGAAGAACACCCTGGCGATGCAGCTGCCGAAGCGGCTGGTGGAGTGTCTGCAGCAGCTGGGGCAGATACCTGATGTGACGCTCAAGCAACTGAACGTTCGCGATCAGCAGACGCTGGTGGAGACGTTAACCGCCTGGCGCGTGCAGCCGAACGGCACCGAAGGCTACCGGACGGCGGAGGTGACCCTCGGCGGCGTGGACACCAACGAACTCTCGTCGCGTACTATGGAGGCGCGTAAGGCGCCGGGTCTCTACTTTATCGGCGAAGTGATGGACGTTACCGGCTGGCTCGGGGGGTATAACTTCCAGTGGGCGTGGTCAAGCGCCTGGGCCTGCGCGCAGGCGCTGGTGGAAGGGTAATCTACGCGTCCGGGCGCCCTGGTGCCCGGACGTATATGATCAGTTCAACCCAAGAAAATACTGGGCGATTTTGAAATAGATAATCAGCCCGGTGCCATCAATCAGCGTGGCGATAAACGGCGCGGAAACTACCGCCGGGTCAATGCCGATCCGCTTAAGCACCATCGGAATGACCGAGGAGACAATCGCGCTCCACAGGGTAATGCACACCAGCGTCAGGCTGACGATGAGCGTGATTTCCATGCCAATCCCCATCATCCAGGCGCGCAGGCAGCCCGCCAGGCCCAGGGTCAGGGCAATCAGAAACGAGGTCGATACCTCTTTGCGGATCACCCGCCCCATATCGCGCAGTCGCACTTCCCCCAGCGCCATCGAGCGCACCAGCGTCGAGGTGATCTGCGTTCCGCTGTTGCCGCCGGTGCCGATGAGCAGCGGAATAAAGAAGGCCAGCGCGATGGCCGATTCCAGGGCTTCTTCGAAATGCTGCAGTACGCTGCTAGTGTAGGCTTCGGCCACGAACAGCAGCAGCAGCCACACCGAGCGTTTTTTCCACAGCGTCCAGGGGCTGATCTCGAGGTACGGTTTTTCCAGCGGCAGCGTTGCCCCCTGCAGCTGAGCATCTTCGGTGACGTCATCCTCCAGCAGATGGGCGATCTCCTTCTCCATCAGGCAGCCGACCAGCTCGCCTTTATCGACGACGGGGACCAGGTCGAGGCCGCGCTCGCTGAGCTCGGCAATCACCTGCTGGCGCTCATCGTCAGGTTTGACGCGAAACAGGCAGCTGTCCATCAGGTGGCGGATAGACTGGTTGATATCCGTTTCCTGGAGTAGCTTTTTGACCGACAGGCTGCCACGCAGCTTCTTGCCGGCGACGACAAACACCTGCCCGGGAATATCATCGCTGGCCAGCTGGGAGATAAAGTGTTCGCGCGCCTCATGAACGCTGAGATGTTCCTGCAGCGTAATAAAATCGGTACGCATGTACTGGACGATCGCATCGCCGTCGAAGCCAGAGGTCGCCTGATGGGCGGCGCAGAGTTGAATGGAAGACATGTTTAAAAATCCCTATAAAAAATCACTCATAGGGGCGAACAAGACAGGGTTAGCGCAGGCAGATCCCTACGTCCTGGTTTTAGCACTGCATAACGTATCTGAACGGTCATGACCGCCAGAAGTTACCTTGGCAACACCTTGATTCGATGGAAGCCTGTATTTCCCTGAGTGGTCTCTCTCGATACCAACAGGGCGGTAACTTGTATTTATGCAGGAGCCTCGCCATAACGAGATCGTTAAATGAGGCGCCATTATTGGCGAAGAGGGATAATTCACAAAGCGTATAGTTTATGTGGTTTATCAACTGTTGATAAACCACCCAAGAATTTTCAAATAATTAATCATCCGCTAAACACTGCAAATGCCCATGGCGCACGCCGC
This sequence comes from Klebsiella sp. 10, assembly GCF_018223925.1. Lineage (NCBI taxonomy): Bacteria > Pseudomonadati > Pseudomonadota > Gammaproteobacteria > Enterobacterales > Enterobacteriaceae > Klebsiella > Klebsiella sp. 10. The sequence continues at coordinate 166,564 of NZ_JAGRRB010000005.1, read as the reverse complement.
GCTGGGCAATCACGTCGTCGGCAAAATGCTGTACCTCGGCCATATCACCTTTCAGCACCGCAATCTCCAGGCAGTCGTCATGACTGATATGCACATGCAGCGTGGCGACGGAGAGATCGTGATGATGATGCTGGGTGGCCACCAGCCGGCTCGCCAGTTCGCGTTTCTCATGTTCATACACGTACGACAGGACGGCATACCCGCGCCGTGATTCCGGCGACGGAGGATCCTGGTTGAGGGCGTCGCGCAGAATATCGCGTACCGCCTCCGAACGGTTGTGGTAGCCGCGGCGGGCGCTTAGCGCATCGAGGGCGGCCAGCAGGTCATCATCAAGGGTCAGGGTTACGCGCTGCATGGCATGGCCTCGTTAAGCAGAGTGGCAGGAAAAGGGGGGAGCACCGCCTGCTGGAGCGCCTGTCCGGCAGGGGAACGCAGGCGTAGCGGTAGACTAACCGTTGCGGTTTCGACGATGCGCCCGTGCTCCATCACCAGCACTCGCTGGCAAAAGCGCTCCACCAGCCGCAGGTCATGGGTGATGAACAGGCAGGCGGTGTCAAACTGCGCCTGTAGACGCTTCAGCAGGGCGATAATCTCCGCCTGCAGCAGCAGATCGAGATTTGAAACCGCTTCATCAAGGATCAACAGCTGCGGCCGTACCGCCAGGGCGCGTGCCAGGCAGACGCGCTGCAGCTGTCCGCCGCTGACCTGCGCCGGGCGCTTATCGAGCAGCGACGGCGCGAGGTCGACGGCCAGCAGCATCTCTTCCACCCGCCGCGCACGCGCCTCACGCGACAAGCACAACAGATGGCGCAGCGGCTCGCTGACGATCTCGCGCACCGTTTTGCGCGGATTCACCGCGCTGAAGGCATCCTGAAATACCAGCTGAATATCACGGCGGAAGGCGCCGATGGCCTCGCCCTTCAGGGCGGCCAGCGGCGTGCCGCGCCAGGCAATATCGCCGTGCTGCGGCGTTTCCAGACCCACCAGCATCCGCGCCAGGGTGCTTTTCCCACAGCCGCTGCGTCCGAGCAGGGCCACCGTTTCGCCGGGGGCGATGGCGAGATGGATCGCATGCAGGACCCTGCCGTGGTGAGGATAATCGTGACTCACCCCGGTAGCGCTGAGTAAATTCATGGTGTTTTCTCCAGACCGTATAACGCCAGATGAGCGGCCAGCAGGCGCTGGCTGAGCGGGTGCCGCGGGGCGCTAAATAGCGTATTCACATCGCAGTGTTCAACGAGGCGACCGTTCTCCATCACCGTTACGTGATGCGCCAGCCGCGCCACGACGCCCATGTCATGCGTCACCAGCAGCAGTCCCAGACCGCGCCTGGCGACAATATCCGCCAGCAGGTCGAGGATGCGCGCCTGGGCGATGGCATCGAGATCGGTCGTCGGCTCGTCGGCGATGATAAAGGGCGCGCGGCTGAGCAGGGCGAGAGCGACCATCATCCGTTGCAGCATGCCCCCGCTCATTTCAAAAGGGTAGCGCTTCAGTAGCGCCCGCGGATTGTCCAGACCGACCTCCTCCATCGCTGCCAGCAGCACGGCGTCATTCGTTTCACGACCCGCTGCCCGGCAGGTTTCCCGGGCGTGCGCGGCCATGGTCTGCAGCGGGTTAAAGGCGCTACGCGGGTTCTGCATGATGGTGGCGATGGTCGCCCCGCGCAGCTGTTCGCCGTGCACCGGAATGCCGTCGAGAAGCACCCGGCCGGCGGTTTGCCTGACGCCGGGCGGCAGCAGGCCCAGCGCGGCGGCGCAGGTCAGCGATTTTCCGCAACCACTGCTGCCGAGCAGCGCCAGCACCTGGCCGCGGCGCAGGGTGAAGGAGACGTCGCTGACCAGCGGTCGGTCAGCGGCAAGCGAGATCTGTTCCAGTTGGATCTTCTGCGGCATCAGTGGCTATGCTCCGCGATCAGGTGGGGATCGAGACGATCGCGCAGCGCGTCGCCCAGCAGGTTAAAAGCCATCACGCTGATGAACAGCGCCAGCCCCGGCCAGACCATTTGCAGCGGCTGGGTCCAGATATACTGCCGGGCGTCGTTGATCATCACCCCCCATTCCGCCGTCGGCGCGCTGACGCCGAGACCGAGGAACGACATGCCGGCTACGTGAAGCATCATATGGCCGATATCCAGCGAGGCGAGCACCAGCAGCGAGGGGATCACCGCGCCGGCCAGATGGTCGCTGAACAGCCGCCACTGGCTGGCGCCGCTCAGACGGGCGGCGAGGATAAATTCGCGCTGGCGCAGGGAAACCACCAGGTTACGCACCATTCTGGCGTACCAGGCCCAGTGCGACAGCGCAATGGCGAGGATCACATTGGTCAGCCCGGTACCCAGCACTCCCACCATAAAGAACGATAGGATCGAGGTCGGAAAAGTCATAAACAGTTCGGCGATGCGCATCAGGCCGCGGTCGGCGCGGCCGCCCAGCAGTCCGGCGCAGCCGCCGACCGCCAGGCCGATCAGCAGCACCAGCAGCAGACAAGCCATCACCGCCCCCAGCGAAACGCGGGTGGCGGCCAGCAGGCGTGAGAAAATATCCCGGCCGAGATGATCGGTGCCGAGCCAGTGCGCTGCGCCCGGCGGTAGCAGCCGCTGCTGAAGGTCAATCGCCGCTGGATCCCAGGGCAGCCACCAGCCGCTGCCGATGGCGATGACCGCCAGCAGCGCGATAACCAGCATGGCCAGTTTTACCGGCCAGCGAAAGCTTTGTAGCCCTCTCATGCGCTCACCTCCTCGTGGCGGCGCAGGCGCGGGTCGAGCGCCGCGTTAAGCACATCTACCGCCAGATTAGCCAGCACGAACACCGTCACCATCATCAGGGTAAAGCACTGGATCACCGGGTAATCGCGATTGAAAATGGCGGAAACTGCGTAGCGGCCGACCCCGGGCCAGGCAAAGATATTTTCGATAATCATGGTGCCGCCGATCAGCTCGCCAATGTGCATGCCCATGGCGGTCACCACCGGCAGGGTGGCATTGCGCAGGATATGTCGGCGCTCCACCTGGCGCGCGCTCAATCCGCGCAGCCGCGCCCATATCACGTGACGCTGGCTGGCGGCGTCCAGCATGCTGGCGCGCAGCAGGCGGGCGTTGATCGCCAGCGACATAAAGGCGATGGAGACGGCGGGCAAAATCAGGTGCTGCCAGTCGCCATACCCCATCGCCGGGAGCCACTGCAGATGCACGGAAAAGAGCATCACCAGCAGAAAGGCCAGCCAGAAGTTGGGCATTGAGACGCCGAGGAAGGCAATCAGCCGTACGATATAGTCCGGCAGGCGATCGCGATGGCGCGCCGCCCAGATGCCCAACGGCAGGGAGGTGACGAGGATCAGCGCCAGCGCCGCGCCGGTGAGCAGCAGGGTGGCCGGCAGGAAGTGCAGCAGGTCGTCCAGCACCGGGCGCTGGGTGGCATAGGAGAGACCGAAATCCAGGTGCAGCGCCCGCCATAGCCAGTGCAGATACTGCATTGCCAGCGGCTGGTTGAGCCCCAGCAGCTCGCGGGTCGAGGCAACCATCTCTTCAGTGGGCGGCAGGTTCGACAGGCGTAAATAATCCAGCGCCGGGTCGCCGGCGCCGAGCCGCAGCAGCAGAAAGATGATGGCTGAGGCGGCGAGCAGCAGCGGGATCAGCAGCAGCAGGCGGCGTAAAATATAGCGTAGCATTATGGCGTTACCGGGGTAATCTGGTCGAAAGGGATCTCGCTGGTCACCGGGGCGAACGGGATCTCCCCGACTTCCTGGCGCGCGACCGACATCAGCGAGACATAGCTGATGGGCAGATACACCGCGTCCTGATGCAGACGGGTCAGCACATCATGGTACAGTTTTCTCCGCTGCGCCTCGTCCCCGGTGGTCAGCACTTCACTAATCTCTTTATCAATCAGTGCCTTGTCTGGCAGGCCGCGCTGGGCCTGGTAATCCGCATGCGAAGGGACGCGCATCGAGCTTAAAAAGGCATGCGGATCGTAGGGCGCGCCCCAGGTGCGATTGAAGATCATGCCGAAGCGGCCTTCGCGCTGGCGCGCGTAAATGCTGCTTTCCTCCTCGCCCACCAGGGTGACCTGCACGCCGACCTGCCGCAGATTGGCCTGAATAATTTCGGCCATCGATTTAGCCAGCGCGTCGGTGCCAATAAACGCCAGCTCAATCGCCAACGGTTGCCCGGCTTTTTGTCGCCAGGGCTGGCCCTCCAGCTGCTGCCAGCCGGCCTGTTCCAGCAGGGCGCGGGCTTTTGTCGGGTCGTAACGGCGCGGCGTCAGATTCTGCGGGGCGTAAGGGACGGAGGGGGCAAACAGGGTGTCGGCAACCTGCTGGGTGCCATACAACACGCTATCGACAAGGGTCTGTTTATCGACGGCGTAGTTGAGCGCCTCACGAACCGCCTGCTCGCGGGTCGGGCCCTGGCTGGCGTTTAGCGCCAGCATTACCGTCTCCGCCGGGGCGGACAGGCGCGCCACGTAGCCGGGGTGATGGCGAAAGCGTTCGAAGGTGTCCAGCGGCAGCAACCCTTCATCGCCGTAGAGCATATCGATTTCCCCGGTTTCGAACGCCACCGCCCGGCTGGTGGCGTCAGGGATCACCTTGATGGTGATTTGCTGTAGCGCGGGTTTGCGACCCCAGTAGCGCTCATTGCGCACCAGCACATCGCGCTGATTGAGCTGCGAGCTTGCCAGCCGCCACGGGCCGGTGCCGATCGGGGCTTTAATGCCCCTGGCGGTGCCGCCATCGATAAACTGCGAGGGGGCGATGAAGCGGAACGGGCGGGGCAGGGCCAGCTCTTGCAGTAAGGGGGCGTAGGCGCTTTTCAGGGTGATCTGCAGCTCGGTGGCGCTGAGGGCCCGCACGTCGGTTATTTGGTTGGCGAGCTCAAGCCAGGCGTGGCGTTGGCGGTTGGCCAGCACCGCCTGAAAATTGGCCGCCGCGGCCTGGGCATTAAACGGTTCGCCGTTGGAGAAGGCCACATCGTCGCGCAGGGTGAACCACCAGGTTTTGCCGTCGGCGGAGTGACGCCAGCGGGTTGCCAGCCAGGGCTGTACGCTGCCGTCAGCCTGATACTTCACCAGCGGTTCATAGACCATGCTTTGGGCAAACATCTGGTTGGGCGTATAGAGATGGGGATTCAGCGGGCCGACGTTAACCGGCCAGGCGGTGGTGAGCTGGTACGGCGCGGCCTGAGCCAGCAGAGGGACGCAGGCGAGCAGCGCCAGCAGGGTGAGGCGGATAATAGACAAGACGGCAATCTCAACGACAGGAAAGTATGACGATTTTAGTGATTCATCATACTTTGGGAGTAACCTGGATCAATATTGCGCCGGAAAGTATAAGAAAATCGTATCATTACGCCCAGGCGACCAGCGCCGCCTTACCCCTCAGGGCGTCCGGAACAACGCCAGCAGCGTGGCCACCTGTTCGTCGATCGGCGCCAGGTCCCGCTTGACGATCAGATGCAGCGGCGTCGCGCGGCGCGCGCCATGGCTGAGGGGCAGCCGCTTCAGCACGCCCTGGTCGAGATGGGGGCGAATGCGCTCCTCCGGCAGCCAGCCGAAGCCGACCTGATACATCACCGCATCAATGGCGGCATCAATGGTGGAGAAGGTCCAGGCGTCTCGCGGCGCCTGGCTATCGCCGCCCTGATCGGCAATGCGCACCAGCGGCCACGGCGCCAGCGCGCTATCCTCCAGCGGTCCGTCCAGCGCGGCGAGAGGGTGGTCGCGGTGGGCGACGGCGATGAAATCAATATTCATCAGCCACTCCCCGCGGCCGGTAATATCCTGGCGGCGGGTCAACACCATCACATCGGCTTCCGTCCGCGCCGCGCTCTCGTCATCCAGGTTTTCCAGCACTTCGGTGAGCCTGACCTGGGTCTGCGGATAGCGCTGCTGAAACTGGCGTAAAATCGCGAACAGCCGCTGGCGCGGGAAAATACTGTCGACCACCAGATCCAGGCGGGTCCGCGCCCCGTTGCGCAGAGTGGCGGCGTGCGTCTCGACGTAGGCGAAGGCCTGCAGCAGCGGCTTGACCTGATTCAGCAGTAGTTCGCCAGCCGGCGTCAGCACCGCCCGCCGGCCGGACGGCGCCAGCAGCGCCACGCCTAAGCGCTCCTGCAGCAGCGCGAGGTTATAGCTTACCGATGACTGACTGCGATTGGTCTCCTCCGCCGCTCTGGCAAAGCTCCCCAATTCCACTACCTTTTCGAGTAACGCCCACTGCTCCAGGGTTGTCTTGTGCATAATCAATCTAAAATTTTAATGTATTTAATCCAAACATAGCGTTATTCATTCATTTTTTAAAGACGTATGCTGTCCTCAACAAAACAGAGGAGAATAAATGATGAGCACTTTCGACAAACATGACCTCGGCGGCTTTATCGGTAAACATCTGGTCTATACCTACGACAACGGCTGGAACTACGAGATTTACGTCAAAAATGGCCACACCCTCGACTACCGTATTCACAGCGGCATCGTCGGCAATCGCTGGGTGAAAGATCAGGAAGCGTACATTGTGCGGGTGGGGGAAAGTATCTACAAAATCTCCTGGACCGAACCGACCGGCACCGACGTCAGCCTGATCGTCAACCTGGGCGACAAACTGTTCCACGGCACTATTTTCTTCCCGCGCTGGATCATGAATAACCCGGAAAAAACTATCTGCTTCCAGAACGACCATATTCCGCTGATGAATTCGTATCGCGATGCCGGCCCGGCCTACCCGACGGAAGTGATTGACGAGTTCGCCACTATCACCTTCATTCGCGACTGTGGCGCGGATAATGACGAGGTCATTAATTGCCCGGCGAGCGAATTGCCTGCGGATTTTCCTGCAAATTTGTAATTCAGCAGAAATAACTTTGTGATCTGCGCTAACTTTTTGTCATTAAGCGTGACAATGACAGAATAATAAATTGTGAACTGGTTTAGTTCTCGTTTAATTTCAACTATTGCGTTCCTGTTCTCTTTTTCGTGACAGGAACGCATCTCCGTCAAATTTCTGCCATAAAAAACTCCTATCATACTGTTTATTAATAATTTATTTCTTATTCCGAAGAAATATTAATTTCTTAATATTATCCTAAGCAAGGTCGACTACATTAATAGTGGTCGAGATACCCTGAAATGGAATGCCGTGCTGAACTCACTTCATTTTAATTTCGTTTAAGTCCGCAGGCGCAGGATATTTTATTCTAACGACCCAGATTCGTGCGTGGGTCATCTACAGAACAGGATGATGATGAGCGATTTTTTGCCTTTTTCACGCCCGTCGATGGGCGACGCAGAGCTGGCTGCGCTGCGTGAAGTTTTAGCGTCGGGCTGGATCACCACCGGGCCGAAGAATCAGGCACTTGAAGCGGCATTCTGCCAGCTGACCGGCAACCGTCATGCGATTGCCGTCAGTTCAGCGACCGGCGGGATGCATGTGACCCTGATGGCGCTGGGTATTGGCCCCGGCGATGAAGTCATTACGCCGTCCCAGACCTGGGTCTCCACTCTCAATATGATCTGCCTGCTGGGCGCCACGCCGGTGATGATCGATGTCGATAACGACAATCTGATGATTACCCCTGCAGCGGTGGAAGCGGCGATCACCTCGCGTACCAAAGCGATAATTCCCGTGCACTACGCGGGCGCGCCAGCCGATATCGACGCCATTCGCGCGGTGGGCGAGCGCCATGGCATTTCGGTGATCGAAGACGCCGCCCATGCGGCCGGTACCCATTATAAAGGCCGCCACGTGGGCTGGCAGGGGACCGCCATTTTCTCGTTCCACGCGATCAAAAACATGACCTGCGCCGAAGGCGGGCTGATTGTCACCGACGACGACGAGCTGGCCTCCCGCATCCGTAGCCTGAAATTCCATGGTCTGGGCGTGGACGCTTATGATCGCCAGACCCACGGCCGCGCGCCGCAGGCGGAGGTGATCACCCCGGGCTTCAAGTACAACCTTGCCGATATCAACGCCGCTCTGGCGCTGGTCCAGCTGGAAAAACTGAGCCACGCCAATCAGCGCCGGACCGAGATTGCCCAGCGCTACCTGCGCGAGCTGGCGGACACGTCGTTTAAACCGCTGAGCGTCCCGGCATGGGAGCACCAGCACGCCTGGCATCTGTTTATCATCCGCGTCGATGAGGCCGCGTGCGGCATCAGCCGCGACGCGCTGATGGAAAAGCTGAAGGCGATGGGCATCGGCACCGGCCTGCACTTCCGTGCGGCCCATACGCAAAAATATTACCGCGAGCGCTTCCCTGAGGTTTCCCTGCCGAATACCGAATGGAACAGCGCCCGCATCTGCTCTCTCCCGTTGTTCCCGGATATGACCGATGACGATGTCACTCGCGTTATCTCCGCACTGCGCCAGTTGTCAGGACGTTGATATGCTTACTTACCCTCCCGTGAAGAAGGTCTCGGTGGTTATCCCGGTTTATAACGAACAGGATAGCCTGCCGGAACTGCTTCGTCGTACGGATGCCGCCTGCGCCACCCTGGGGCGGCAATATGAAATTCTGTTGATCGACGATGGCAGCAGCGACGATTCCGCGCGCATGCTCACCGAAGCCGCCGAGGCGGAAGGCAGCCACGTCGTCGCCGTGCTGTTAAACCGTAACTACGGCCAGCACTCGGCGATCATGGCCGGCTTCAGCCATGTAACCGGCGATCTGATTATTACCCTCGACGCCGACCTGCAAAACCCGCCGGAGGAGATCCCGCGGCTGGTGGCGAAGGCTGATGAAGGTTACGACGTGGTGGGCACCGTCCGCCAGAACCGTCAGGACAGCATCTTCCGTAAAACCGCGTCGAAGATGATCAACCGCCTGATCCAGCGCACCACCGGCAAAGCGATGGGCGACTACGGCTGCATGCTGCGCGCTTACCGCCGCCATATCATCGACGCCATGCTCAACTGCCATGAGCGCAGCACCTTTATCCCGATCCTGGCGAATACCTTCGCCCGGCGCGCGGTGGAGATCCCGGTGATGCACGCCGAGCGCGAATTCGGCGACTCCAAATACAGCTTCATGCGCCTGATCAACCTGATGTACGACCTGGTGACCTGTCTGACCACCACGCCGCTGCGTCTGCTCAGCATTTTCGGCAGCGTGATTGCCCTGCTGGGCTTCGCCTTCGGCCTGCTGCTGGTGGTGCTGCGTCTGGCCTTTGGCCCGCAGTGGGCGGCGGAAGGGGTGTTTATGCTCTTCGCCGTGCTGTTCATGTTCATCGGCGCCCAGTTTGTCGGTATGGGCCTGCTCGGGGAGTATATCGGCCGCATCTATAACGACGTGCGCGCCCGCCCCCGCTACTTTATTCAACGTGTTGTTCGCCAGCCGGAAACGGCATCTAAAGAGGAAGATCGTTCATGAAAGCCGTAGTCTTCGCTTATCACGATATGGGCTGCACCGGTATCCAGGCTCTGCTGGACGCCGGGTATGATATCGCTGCTATTTTCACCCACCCGGATAACCCTGGCGAAAACCATTTCTTTGGCTCCGTGGCGCGCCTTGCCGCCGAGCAGGGCATTCCGGTGTGGGCGCCGGAAGACGTGAACCATCCGCTGTGGATTGAGCGTATCCGCGAGATGAAGCCGGACGTGCTGTTCTCCTTCTACTATCGCAACCTGCTGGGCGATGAGATCCTCAATCTGGCGCCGAAAGGGGCGTTCAACCTGCACGGTTCGCTGCTGCCAAAATATCGCGGCCGCGCGCCGCTGAACTGGGTGCTGGTCAATGGCGAAAGCGAAACCGGCGTCACCCTGCACCGGATGGTGAACCGCGCAGACGCTGGCGATATCGTCGCCCAGCAGGCCGTGGCGATTGGCGCGGATGACGCCGCCCTGACGCTGCATCGTAAGCTGTGCGCCGCCGCCACTGAGCTGCTGAGCCGGGCGCTGCCGGCGATCCTCGCCGGCACCACCGATGAGCGTCCGCAGGATCACAGCCAGGCAACCTATGTGGGGCGTCGTACCCCGGAAGATGGCCGGCTGGACTGGGAGCTGCCGGCGCAGACCCTGCACAATCTGGTGCGTGCGGTCTCGGATCCGTGGCCGGGCGCCTTCGGCTACGCCGGATCGAACAAGTTTATCGTCTGGAAATCCCGCGTTCGCCACGATTTGCCAGCAGCTAAACCGGGCACCGTGCTCTCCATTGCGCCGCTGATCGTCGCGTGCCAGGACGGGGCGCTGGAGATTGTCACCGGCCAGACCGAACGCGGCGTGTACATGCAGGGCGCTCAGCTGGCGCAGGCGCTGGGCCTGGTGTCCGGGGCGGTGATCAGCAGCAAACCGGTGGTGGCGATTAAGCGTCGCACCCGGGTGCTGATCCTCGGCGTCAACGGCTTTATCGGTAACCACCTGACCGAGCGCCTGCTGCAGGACGACAACTATGAGATTTACGGTCTGGATATCGGCTCCGACGCCATCAGCCGTTTTCTCGACTGTCCGCGTTTCCACTTTGTGGAAGGCGATATCAGCATTCACTCCGAGTGGATCGAGTATCACATTAAGAAATGCGACGTGGTGCTGCCGCTGGTGGCCATCGCCACGCCTATCGAATACACCCGCAACCCGCTGCGCGTGTTCGAGCTGGATTTCGAAGAGAACCTGAAAATCATCCGCGACTGCGTGAAATACAATAAGCGCATTATCTTCCCGTCGACCTCGGAAGTGTACGGCATGTGCACCGACAAAAATTTCGACGAAGATAGCTCCAACCTGGTGGTGGGGCCGATCAACAAACAGCGCTGGATCTACTCGGTCTCCAAGCAGCTGCTGGATCGCGTGATCTGGGCCTATGGCGATAAGAATGGCCTCAAGTTCACCCTGTTCCGTCCGTTCAACTGGATGGGGCCGCGTCTGGATAACCTCAACGCCGCGCGTATCGGTAGCTCCCGCGCCATCACTCAGCTGATCCTCAACCTGGTGGAAGGGTCGCCGATCAAGCTTATCGAAGGCGGCAAGCAGAAGCGCTGCTTCACCGACATCAGCGACGGTATCGAAGCGCTGTTCCGCATCATCGAGAACAAAGACGGCCGCTGCGACGGGCAGATCATTAACATCGGCAACCCGGATAACGAAGCGAGTATCAAAGAGCTGGCCGAAATGCTGCTCGCCTGCTTCGAACGTCATCCGCTGCGCGATCGCTTCCCGCCGTTCGCCGGCTTCCGTGAAGTGGAAAGCAGCGATTACTACGGAAAGGGCTACCAGGACGTTGAGCATCGTAAGCCGAGCATCCGCAACGCCAAACGCTGCCTGAACTGGGAGCCGAAGGTGGAGATGGAAGAAACGGTCGAACACACGCTGGACTTCTTCCTGCGCACGGTTGAACTGGTGGACGATAAAAATCCATGAAACAGGTCGGCTTACGCATAGATGTCGATACCTTTCGCGGCACGCGGGACGGCGTTCCGCGGCTGCTGGAGCTGCTGGGCCGGCATGGGATCCAGGCAAGCTTCTTCTTCAGCGTCGGGCCGGACAATATGGGGCGCCACCTGTGGCGCCTGGTAAAACCGAAGTTTCTGTGGAAGATGCTGCGTTCCAGAGCCGCCTCGCTGTACGGCTGGGATATTCTGCTGGCCGGCACCGCCTGGCCGGGGCGCCGCATCGGCGCAGGGAACGAAGCGGTGATCCGCGCCGCCGCCGAATCTCATGAAGTCGGCCTGCACGCCTGGGACCACTACAGCTGGCAGGCGTGGAGCGGCGTCTGGCCGCAGGAACGGCTGGCGCTGGAGGTTGAGCGCGGCCTGCTGGAGCTCGAGCGCATCATCGGCCGGCCGGTGACCTGCTCGGCCGTCGCCGGCTGGCGCGCCGATCAGCGGGTGGTTAAAGCCAAAGAATCCTTCGATTTTCTCTACAACAGCGACTGTCGCGGCACGCGGCCGTTTCTGCCCCAGCTCGGCAGCGGCGTCTCTGGTACCGTGCAGATCCCGGTCACGTTGCCGACCTGGGACGAGGCGGTGGGCACGGCGGTGGATATCGCCGGCTTTAACCGCTACCTGCTGGACTGCATCCATCGCGATGCGGGCGTGCCGGTCTATACCATTCACGCTGAAGTGGAAGGCATTGCCTACGCCGATCAGTTCAATGAACTACTGACCATGGCGGCGGAAGAAGAAATTCAGTTTTGCCCACTGAGCCAGCTGCTGCCCGCTGACTTTAGCGAGCTGCCCTCAGGCAAAGTGGTTCGTGGTGAACTGGCTGGCCGGGAAGGCTGGCTCGGACGTGAACAATTACTGACTTCGGGTGTTTGATGAAAAGCATTCGCTATGGCGTCTCTCTGATTGCGCTGTTTGCGCTGTATTATCTGCTGCCGCTCAATTTCCGTTTGCTCTGGCAACCCGACGAAACCCGCTACGCGGAGATCAGCCGTGAAATGCTGGCCACCGGCGACTGGGTGGTACCGCATTTTCTCGGCCTGCGCTACTTCGAAAAACCGATTGCCGGTTACTGGATCAACAGTATTGGTCAGTGGCTGTTTGGCCATAATAACTTCGGCGTACGCTTCGGGTCGGTCTTCGCTATCACCATGACCGCCCTGCTGGTGGCCTGGCTGGCGTGGCGGATCTTTCGTGATAAGCGGGTAGCTATCCTGTCGCCGATTATCTTCCTCACCGCGATGCTGGTGTATGCGATTGGCACCTATGCGGTGCTGGACCCGATGATCACCCTGTGGCTGGCGCTGGCGATGTGCAGCTTCTGGGGCGCGGCGCAGGCGCACAGCCGCAGCGGCAAAATACTGAGCTACGTGCTGCTGGGCGTCGCCTGCGGGATGGGGGTGATGACCAAAGGCTTCCTGGCGCTGGCGGTGCCGGTGGTGGGCGTTCTGCCGTGGGTGATCGCCCGTAAACGCTGGCGTGAAGTGCTGACCTACGGCTGGCTGGCGGTAATCGTCTGTACGCTGGTGGTGCTGCCCTGGGGGCTGGCTATCGCTCAGCGCGAGCCGGACTTCTGGCGCTACTTCTTCTGGGTCGAGCATATTCAGCGTTTTGCTGAAAAAGACGCCCAGCACAAAGCGCCGTTCTGGTACTACATCCCGTTCCTGATCGCCGGCAGTCTGCCGTGGCTGGCCCTGCTGCCGGGGGCGCTAAAGCGCGGCTGGCTTGAGCGCGATGAGGCCCGCGGCGCGCTGTATCTGTTAGGTTGGGTGGCGATGCCGTTCCTGTTCTTCAGTATCGCCAAAGGCAAACTGCCGACCTATATTCTGCCGTGCTTTGCGCCGCTGTCGATCCTGATGGCCCGCTACGCGCTGGAGGCCGCAAAGACCGGCGCGAAAGCGTTGCGCATCAACGGTATGATCAACCTGGGCGTTGGTTTGCTGGGGCTTATCGCCGTGCTGGTGGTCTCGCCGTGGGGCTTCATGCATAAGCCGGTGTGGACCAAGATTGAGCTGTATAAATGTCTGCTGGCGGCGATCGCTTTTGCCGTCTGGGCGCTGATGGGCTGGCTGGCGATGAAAGACTCTGGCCGCCGCTGGAGCCTCGCCGCGCTCTGTCCGCTCGGCCTGGCGCTGCTGGTGGGCTTCGCCATCCCGGACCGGGTTATCGACAGCAAACAGCCGCAGTTCCTTGTGGAGATCGTCAGCGAATCCCTGCAGCCCAGCCGTTACGTCCTGACCAACAACGTTGGGATCGCCGGCGGCCTGGCCTGGGAGCTGAAGCGAAGCGATATTATTATGTTCGACAAACAGGGTGAGCTGAAGTACGGTCTCGACTGGCCGGATGCTCAGGGAAGCTTTGTCAGCCAGGCCGGTTTTGCCGACTGGCTGGCCGCGCATCGTCAGCAGGGGCCGGTCTCGCTGGTGCTGTTGATGGATAAAGGAGAGAGTATGCTCGACTTACCGTTACCGAAACCGGATAACGCCTACGAGCTGGGCCGGGTCGTTTTCCTTCAGTACCTGCCGCAATGAGCGTCTGGATCTGTCTGGTGTGCGCCAGCCTGCTGAGCTGCGCCGGACAGCTCTGCCAGAAACAGGCGACCCGCCCGTCCCGTCGCGGACGGCGGAGTCGTCATATACTCTTCTGGTTGGGGATGGCGCTGTTATGTCTGGGCTGCGGCATGCTGCTGTGGCTGAGCGTCCTGCAGTCTATTCCGGTCAGCATCGCCTATCCGATGCTGAGTCTGAATTTCGTCTGGGTTACCCTCGCGGGCTGGGGCATCTGGCATGAGCCGGTCGCCCGTCGCCACTGGCTTGGCGTCGGGTTGATCGTCGTGGGCATTGTCATTCTGGGGACCAGCGTCTGATGGGCTTTTTCTGGGCATTACTCAGCGTCGGCCTCGTCAGCGCCGCGCAGTTGCTGCTGCGCAGCGCCATGGTGGCCTTGCCGCCGCTGACCGATATTGTGGCATTTCTCCAGCATCTGCTGCATTTCCAGCCCGGGACTTTCGGCCTGTTTTTCGGCCTGCTGGGCTACCTGCTGTCGATGGTCTGCTGGTACTTTGCCCTCCATCGCCTGCCGCTGTCGAAAGCGTATGCGCTACTGAGCCTGAGCTATATCCTCGTGTGGGCCGCCGCCATCTGGCTGCCCGGCTGGCATGAGCCGTTCTACTGGCAATCGCTGCTGGGCGTGGCGATCATCGTCGCCGGCGTATTGACCATCTTCTGGCCGGTGAAACGCCGCTAGCCGGGGAGCCGGCTTTTGGGACGGCCCGGGCCGAGCAGGATCGCCAGCTTGCTGCCTCCGACGGTGGTTTCCATCCAGATTTTACAGACGCTGGTTAACGGCACCGAGAGCAGCATTCCCACCGGCCCCAGCAGCCAGCCCCAGACCAACAACGACAGGAACACCACCAGGGTCGACATCCCCAGCCGGTGGCCCATCATGCGCGGCTCCACCATGTTGCCCAGCACCATATGCACCACCAGAAACAGCGCCCCTACCAACAGGCACTCATAGATGCCGCTGAACAGCAGCGCCTGCAGCATGGGGGGGATAGCGGAGATGGCGGAGCCAATGTTCGGCACATAGTTCAGCAAAAACGCCAGCACCCCCCACATCAGGGCGAACTGTACCCCCATCGCCAGCAGCCCCAGCCAGACAATCAGCCCGGTCCACAGGCTAATCAGCGTCTTCAGCGCCAGATAATGGGTGACGCCTTTCAGCGCCCGGTGCAATCCGGCGATATGCAGGCGCGGGTTATTGAGGGCAAAACGCAGTTTGTAGGGCAGGTGGCGAACCTCAAACAGCATAAAGATCACCGTCATCACCAGCAGCACGATGCTGGCCATCGCCCCGGAAAGCTGGGTCATCAGCGTCGTGGCCCAGGTCATCAGCCGTTCTGAATCCATGCGCCGCAGCATCCGCTCCGGATTGATATGCAGATTAAGGAAGGGGAGATACTCCTGGAGCTGGAGGATCTTGCGCGTCAGGGCGCGGTTGAAATCGGGCAGCATGGCGACAAAGTCATTGAGCGACGCCGCCAGCACGCCGAGCAGCGCGGTGAGCATCACCAGCATCGCCGTCACCACCAGGGTAATGGCGAACGGACGCCGCACCCCGCGGCGAATGAACCAGGTGACCAGCGGGTTGAGAACAATAGCGAAAAACAGCGCCAGCAGCAGCTGCACCAGGATATCGGCGGCGGCGTGGATCCCGGCGAGGATAATCACCAGCGCCGCCAGCTTAAGTAAAATATGAAGCCCGGCTTTATCAGCCTGCGGAGGGGACATAGGTATTCCTTTTATGAGTCGCGCCAGATAAGTGTAGCGGTTCGCCGACTGCCAATATTCCGAAAGGAGGGCTGCTTTTCCGCCGACAGCGTGGTAATAGTGAAAGCTGGTTGTCGAAATCTGGTGGAACCTGATGCCCGAACCCGTCGCCGAACCGGCGCTTAATGGACTGCGCCTCAATCTGCGGATTGTCTCTGTCGTTATCTTTAACTTTGCCAGCTACCTCACCATCGGCCTGCCGCTGGCGGTGCTGCCCGGCTATGTGCATGATGTCATGGGCTTTAGCGCTTTCTGGGCCGGGCTGGTGATTAGCCTGCAATATTTCGCCACGCTGCTCAGCCGCCCGCATGCCGGGCGCTATGCCGACCTGCTGGGGCCCAAAAAGATTGTCGTCTTCGGCCTCGGCGGCTGCTTTTTGAGCGGTTTGAGCTATCTGCTGGCCGCCTGGGGCAGCGGCTGGCCACTGATTAGCCTGCTGCTGTTATGCCTCGGACGGGTGATCCTTGGTATCGGCCAGAGCTTCGCCGGCACAGGCTCGACGCTGTGGGGCGTCGGCGTGGTCGGTTCGCTGCATATCGGGCGGGTGATCTCGTGGAACGGGATTGTGACCTATGGGGCGATGGCGATGGGCGCGCCGCTCGGCGTGCTGTGCTATTCGCACATTGGCCTCAGCGGTCTGGCCGGGGTCATTATGGCGGTAGCGCTGGTGGCTATCCTCTGCGCGCTGCCCCGCGCGGCGGTGAAGGCTGCCAAAGGCAAAGCGATGTCGTTTCGCGCGGTGCTCGGCCGGGTCTGGCCCTACGGCATGGCGCTGGCGTTGGCCTCCGCCGGCTTTGGGGTGATCGCCACCTTTATCACGCTATTTTATGACGCCAAAGGTTGGGACGGCGCGGCTTTCGCGCTGACATTATTCAGCTGCGCGTTCGTTGGCGCGCGGCTGCTGTTTCCCAACGCCATTAACCGACTCGGCGGGCTGAACGTGGCGATGCTCTGCTTTAGCGTGGAGGCGATCGGCCTGCTGCTGGTCGGCTTTGCCGATACGCCGATGATGGCGAAAATCGGTACTTTCCTTACCGGGGCTGGCTTTTCGCTGGTCTTTCCGGCGCTGGGGGTGGTGGCGGTGAAAGCGGTGCCGCAGCACAATCAGGGGTCGGCGCTGGCGACCTATACCGTGTTTATGGATTTGTCGTTGGGCGTCAGCGGGCCGCTGGCCGGATTGCTGATGGCCTGGACCGGGATCTCGATGATTTATCTCGCCGCGGCGGGGCTGGTGATGGCGGCGCTGCTGTTGGGCTGGCGGCTAAAAAAACGGCCCCCGGTTAGCGAACCGGAGGCCAGCGCACCAGGCCAGTAATTACTGGATGGTGAGGGTGTTGATGATGCTTTCCGCTTCGGTCTGCGCCTGCTGCTGGTTATCCGCCGGCAGGGTGACCTGCAGGGTCAGCAGCTTGTCATCCACTTTGCCGAGGATCACGGAAGACCAGGCGGTCTGCCCCTTGGCGGAGATGATGCTGTCCAGCTGCTGCAGGGTATGGCCTTTAATCTCCAGCGGTTTATTGCTTACCACCTGCAGCTGCGGGTCGCGGCTGCGCTGCTGATCTTCCAGGCGTTTCGCCAGCACCGCCAGATCTTCATTGGTGCTGTCGCCGACGATGACGATGACCGCTTTCTGGCCGGTAGCGTCAGAGTAGACGTGCATATTGTTCGCCTGGGTACCCAGTTTGCCGCTCTGGTCGGCCATGCCCGCAGGCAGGGTGAAGCTCAGCTTGCCATCCAGCAGGCTGATTGCCTGGCCGCTGGCATTGCTCTCCGCTGCTGCGCCAACGGTTGGCGCTTTTGAATCGCTGTTATCGCAGGCGGCAAGCCCCATCACCAGCAGGCCAATACCGACATATTTAACCAAATTGCGCATTGACATCTTCCTTTCGATAAACGGCCACTAATGGCTCATCCGGCTATCTTAACACATCAGCCCGCGAGTACCTTTAACTCGGCTGTAATGCCGACAAATCAGATTTATCCGCCAGTCTTTTCAACAGCATATTTAACAGCACGCCGTACATCGGCAGGAAGAAAATGATGCTGATAAGCACTTTAAAGCTGTAGTCGACGAGGGCGATTTCCCCCCAGTGGGCGGCCATAAACGGGTCCGGGCTGCGCCAGAAAGCGATAAAGAAAAACGCCACGGTATCGCTGATGTTGCCGAACAGCGTCGAGGCGGTAGGGGCCAACCACCAGCGGCGGCTCTGCCGCAGGCGGTTAAAGACGTGAACGTCGAGGATCTGCCCCAGCGCATAGGCCATAAAGCTGGCGACGGCGATGCGCGCGACGAAGAGATTAAAGGTGCCCAGAGCGGCAAAGCCCTGCCATTCGCCCATGTAGAACAGCGCGGAGATGCCGTAAGAGATGGCCAGCGCCGGGACCATCACCGCGAAAATGATGCGTCGCGCCAGCGGGGCGCCAAAAATCCGCACCGTCAGGTCGGTGGCGAGGAAAATAAAAGGAAAACTAAACGCGCCCCAGGTGGTATGGAAACCAAAAATGGAGATCGGCAGCTGAACCAGATAGTTGCTGGAGGTGATGACCAGCAAATGAAATAGCGAAAGCCAGACGAGCGCTTTTTTGCGCTGTACGGTAGTAAACGGATTCATATTGTGACCTTTTTATGCCCGTCATGCTTCAGGTAAATGAGCAATCGGCAGCGGAACGTTGGGGTGAGGGAACCCAATTAAAAACGGCTGCATGATACTGCGTTGCCGGCGTAATGCAATGGTTGTTTTTCGCGCAAACGTTAACCTGGCTTGC
This sequence comes from Klebsiella sp. 10, assembly GCF_018223925.1. NCBI lineage: Bacteria > Pseudomonadati > Pseudomonadota > Gammaproteobacteria > Enterobacterales > Enterobacteriaceae > Klebsiella > Klebsiella sp. 10. Next base: position 148,101 of record NZ_JAGRRB010000005.1, on the reverse strand, counting down.
GTACTGGCGAGCAGGGGGTAAACTAAGGCCGTTTTGTTGACGTGAGACTAAAATGAGCGAACTTTTCTCCACTCCTGACCACACCCTGGATGCCCTGGGACTCCGCTGCCCGGAGCCGGTCATGATGGTGCGTAAAACCGTGCGGACGATGCTGGTGGGCGAGACGCTGCTGATTATTGCTGACGATCCGGCCACCACCCGCGATATCCCGGGATTCTGCCGCTTTATGGAGCATGAGCTGGTGGCCCAGGAAACCGAAGCCCTGCCGTACCGCTACCTGATCCGCAAAAGCCACTGAGCCTCTCCCGGATGGCGGCGCGTAGCGCCTTATCCGGGCTACCCGACGGTCTGGAACCGTAGCCCTGCTAAGCGTAGCGCGAGCAGGGAAGCCGGTATCGATGCTACAACTTCTTACGCAATAACCGCAGCGCGTTAGCCGTTACCAGCACGGTGGCGCCGGTATCCGCCAGCACCGCCAGCCACAGACCGGTCAGGCCGAGCAGGGTGGTGACGAGGAAAATCCCCTTCAGCCCTAAGGCAATCGCGATGTTCTGGCGGATATTGGCGTGGGTGGCGCGCGCCAGGGAAATCATCTGCGCCAGGCCGGTCAGACGGTTATGGGTCAGCGCGGCGTCGGCCGTCTCCAGCGCCACGTCGGTTCCGCTGCCCATGGCGATGCCGATGGTGGCCGCTTTCATCGCCGGCGCGTCGTTGATACCGTCCCCGACCATCGCCAGCGGCGCGTCGGCATTCAGCGCTATCACCGCGTTGACCTTGTCCGCCGGTAGCAGACCGGCGCGGAATTCCAGCCCCAGTTCGCTGGCGATGGCCGCCGCTGCGCGCGGGTTATCCCCGGTAAGGATCACCCCCTGAACGCCCAACTGATGCAAAGCATCCACCGCCTGACGCGCGTCGTCGCGCAGGGTATCGCGCAGCGCCAGAATGCCGAGCAGCGTCTCGCCGCGCATCACCAGCACTACCGTTTGCCCGGCGCTTTCCAGCTGCTGGATCTGCGCCTCATGCTCTGCCGGGGCGGCTTTGCTGGCGGCGCAGATCAGGATGCGGCTGCCGTTGACTTCGGCTTCGATACCAGAGCCCGCCAGCGCCCGCTGGCCGCTGGCAAGCGGAATGCTCAGCTGACGCCGCTGCGCTTCACGGACGATAGCCTGCGCCAGCGGGTGGCTGGAGCCTTGCTCCACCGCCGCCGCCAGCGCCAGCAGCGCGTTGTCGTCAACTTCGGCCGTGGCAATAACCGAAGTCACCTGCGGCTGGCCGACGGTCAGGGTGCCGGTTTTATCGAACGCCACCTGGCGCACCTGGCCCAGCTGCTCCAGCGCCGCGCCGCCTTTGATTAGCGCCCCGCGGCGAGCGGCGACCGCCAGGCCGGAGGTGATGGCCGCCGGCGTGGAGATGACCAGCGCGCACGGACAGCCGATCAGCAGCAGCGTCAGCCCTTTATAAATCCACGGCAGCCAGGCGCTGGCGAAGAACAGCGGCGGGACAATAGCGACCAACAAGGCCACCACCATAATGGCCGGGGTGTAGATCCGGCTGAAGCGGTCGATGAAGCGCTCGATCGGCGCCCGACGCTCCTCAGCCTCTTCAATCAGCTTCAGGATGCGGTCGATGGCGCTGTCGCCTGGTTCGGATATCACGGTAAGCTGCACCAGGCGGTCGACGCTGGTGGCGCCCGCCGCTACCCGTTCCCCGGCCTGACGTTCCACCGGCACCGACTCGCCGGTCAGGGCGCTTTCATCAAAGCTGGCAAACGGCGACAGCAGCTGGCCATCCGCCGGCAGACGCCCGCCGGCAGCCACTTCAATCACATCTCCGGGACGCAGGTCGCGCTGGGCGACGGTTTCCCGCACGCCGTTGCGCAGACGGATGGCGGTGTCGGGCTTCAGCGCCATCAGCGCGCTCACCCCCTGCCGTGCGCGGCTGGCGGCCCAGCCTTCGAGACGCTCGCCGATCAGGAACAGCAGCAGGACCATCGCCGCCTCCGCGGTGGCGCCGATAAACAGCGCCCCGATGGCGGCGACGCTCATCAGCGTTTCAATGGCGAACCAGCTCCCGCTCTTGATCAGGCGTAGCGCCTGGCGGGCAACCGGCCACAGGCCAACCAGGGTGGTGGCAATAAAGGCCAACTGACCGGCAGGGTGGTTGGCCTGCTCCAGCCCCCAGCTCAAGGCCATCATGATAACCAGCGTCAGTAACGGCAGATTGTCGCGCAGCAGCGACCCTCGGGTTTGCTCTGCTGCGGGAGCATCGGCATCGCGCAGCGTATACCCCGCCTGGCGGACCGCGTTCTCAACCTGAGCGCGGACATCGCCCTCGGCGTTAACCAGCAGCTTTTCTGTGGCGAACAGCACCTGGACCTGACTGACCCCGGGCACCTGACGGACCGCGGTTTCCACCTTGCGGGCGCAGGCGGCGCAGTCCATGCCATCTACCTGCCAGCGGTAGCGGGCGTCGCTAAGCGCTTCGGCGGCAGGGGCGGACTCTGTGGCGCAGGCGTGATCTGTACAGCAGCTCTCCGCCGGGGCGGTTGCTGGCCGCATGGTGAAAGACGAGAATTGTGGAACTTTTTTATCCTGCGCGTCTGGAGTCGACATGGCACCCTCCGGGAAATGATAATTTTCTCATTAGCCGTAGGATACACTCTGGAGTCGACTCCAGAGTCAAGGACTAAATTACAGGTACAGCGCGCGCACGATCAGGAAGTGGCCGGCAAAGTAGAATGCGGCGGCGATGGCGTTATCGGCGCGGAAGCGGCGACGATAGTGGCTCACCAGCCACACGGCATTGCTCAGCAGCAGCAGGGCTGCGCCGGCGAAACCGGACAGCGCGGTGTTGGTGGGGCGGGCAAACCACAGCTCACCGGCCAGCCAGACCATTACCAGCGTCATTCCGATAAAGGTCAGCACCGGCATTTTCATCTCTTCCAGCCGACTCCAGATCACCGCCATTAGCAGGGCGCCGAATACCAGCAGCACCAGCGGCAGCGGCCAGAAGAACGACAGCGTCAGCTGGCTGGCGAACCAGATGGTATACAGCAGATGTGACAGGAAGAAAGCGCCCACCGCGTACATCACCCGCTGGCGCGGCAGCAGGGTCAGGGCGTCGCCGAGCAGCGAGGCGCACAGGCCAGCCAGCACCAGATAGCTGATGGCATTGAACATCGGCGCCTGCCAGGCCAGTAACAGCAACAGAATCAGGGTGACAGGTTTAAAAACCCAGCGTCGCCATGCCGGCCCACGATAGGATGCATCGACATAAAGCCATGCGGAGAAACAGACAGCAATAAATGACCAAAGCATAGTAAGTCCCTGTATCTGTTATCATAAAGAAAGTTACGGATGCGTGATGCTACTACTCAGTGTAGTGGTTTGGCGTAGCAGATGACAATGTTATTCCCGACGCAGTATGCTGATTCCTGATATTTTTTATGGGTAACCCTAATGAGTAAAATGCCCCTCTTTTTTGTTCTGGTCGTCGCGGTGATTGTGGTGGCGGCTTCGTTTCGCTATGTCCAGCAGCGCCGTGAGAAACAGGCGAATGACGCCGCGCCGTTGCTACAAAAGCGGGTTATCGTCAGCAATAAACGGGAAAAAGTGATTAACGATCGGCGCTCGCGGCAGCAGACGGTGACGCCTGCAGGCAGTGAGATGCGCTATGAAGCGAGCTTTCGCCCCGAAAACGGTGGGCTGGAGGTGGTGTTTCGCCTTGACGCGCCGCAATATCACGCGCTGAGCGTCGGCGATCGTGGGATGTTGAGTTATAAGGGCACAGCGTTCGTGGCGTTTACGCCCGATCCCTGAGCCCTTTTCAGGACTATTTTTTCAGCGTCGCCTTCAGTTTTTTCTGCCAGGCCACGAGCTCAAACACGCCGAAAATAAAAATGCGGATTTGCTCAAAGCGGCTCAGCGGCGGCGCCTCTTTCGGCTGCGTCGCCTTGAGCAGCGTCAGCTGCAGACCGTGCATCAGGATCATGAAAATCAGCGCGACGTTGACAAAGATATTCAGCGGCTTCGGGAAGGGCTGAAACAGATTCAATAACAGAAAGGCCCAGACGCACAGCATCAGCAGGCGGCCTAAATTAATCAGCATGGTGCTCTCCTTGGGCCTCACGTTGGTAAAGACGGTAGGCGACCTGTCCGGCCACTTTTTCACGATACAATTGCCAGTTAGCCGGCACCGGCGGTAAGCCGTTTTCGACTTCGCTTTCGACGTACACCAGGGCCTCATCGGCCAGCCAGCCTTGTGTCTCCAGCAGACGTAGCGTCTCCTCCAGCAGCCCCTGACGGAACGGCGGGTCGACGAACACGATCTGGTGCGGGGTCCCCGGCTGGCTCAGGAAGCTGAGGGTGTTGGTGGTGATCACCTTGCCGCGATCCGCTTTCAGGGTGGCGAGATTTTTTTGCAGCTGCTGGGCTACGCCGCGCTCCATCTCCAGCAGCGTGGTGCTGGCCGCATAGCGGGACAGCGCTTCCAGCCCCAGCGCGCCGCTGCCGGCAAAGCAATCGAGGCAGTGCGCGTCAACAATGGACGGCGCCAGCCAGTTAAAAAGGGTTTCGCGAACCCGGTCGGTGGTCGGCCGCAGGCCCGGGCTCTCCGGCACCGGTAATTTACGGCCGCGCCATTGCCCGCCGATGATGCGGATCTGACCGCTGCCCGCGTGGTTTGGTTTTTTCATCTCTCTGCTCAAGTCTCAACTTCCAGCCTGCTATTCTAGCGATCGACGGCGGTTGACGAAACCTTAATCCGGGGGCGGTGCTGCGAGTTAAGTTAAGTGATAGACTATCCAACTAATTTCATCATTTTTTCAGCTTCTGATGAAGCTGCGCCATGAATAAACAGCGAGGAGTGTGGTCGCAAATGGCAAAAGAGAAAAAACGTGGCTTCTTTTCCTGGCTGGGCTTTGGACAGAAAGAACAGGCACAGGAAACCGAGACTGAGCAAAAAGTAGAAGAACAGCAAGCGGTTGCCGAAGAGATACCGGCGGTTGAAACCCCTGCTGAGCCGAGCGCGCCGAAAGCAGACCCGGAGGCGTTTGCCGAAGACGTCGTCGAAGTGACCGAGACGGTGGTCGAAAGCGAAAAAGCGCACCTCGCGGAGCCTGCCAGCGCGCAGGAAGAAGAGTGGGTGGAAACGCCTGCTCTGACCGAAGAAACGCCTGTTGTTGAACCGGAGCCCGCGGTCAGCGAACCGCCTGAACAGCCTGCGGTGGTTGAGCCGCTGGCGGAAGAGGTTATCGCCGAACCGGTGGTGGCGGAAGCCGTAGCAGAGCAGCCTGTGGAAGGCATCGTTGTCCAGCCGCAGGAGACAGAAGCGCCCGAAGAGGACGCGCCGTTAAGCGATGAAGAGCTGGAAGCGCAGGCGCTGGCGGCCGAAGCGGCAGAAGAGGCGGCGGTAGTGGTGCCGGCGCCCGAGGACGAGGCGCCGCTTGAAGCGCTGGCTCAGGAGCAGGAAAAACCGACAAAAGAAGGCTTCTTCGCCCGCCTCAAGCGTAGCCTGCTGAAAACGAAGCAAAATCTCGGTTCCGGATTTATCAGCCTGTTCCGCGGTAAGAAGATCGACGATGATCTGTTTGAAGAGCTGGAAGAACAGCTGCTGATCGCCGACGTCGGGGTGGAAACCACCCGCAAGATCATTACCAACCTGACGGAAGGCGCCAGCCGTAAGCAGCTGCGCGATGCGGAAGCGCTGTACGGCCTGCTGAAAGAAGAGATGGGCGAGATTCTCGCCAAAGTAGACGAGCCGCTGAACGTTGAAGGCAAAACGCCATTTGTTATTCTGATGGTCGGCGTGAACGGGGTGGGGAAAACCACTACCATCGGCAAGCTGGCGCGTCAGTTTGAACAGCAGGGTAAGTCGGTGATGCTGGCGGCGGGGGATACCTTCCGTGCGGCGGCGGTGGAACAGCTGCAGGTCTGGGGCCAGCGTAATAATATCCCGGTGATCGCCCAGCACACCGGCGCCGACTCCGCCTCGGTGATTTTCGACGCCATTCAGGCGGCGAAGGCGCGCCATGTTGACGTACTGATTGCCGATACCGCCGGGCGTTTGCAGAATAAATCGCACCTGATGGAAGAGCTGAAGAAGATTGTCCGGGTAATGAAAAAGCTGGACGTCGACGCGCCGCACGAGGTGATGTTAACCATTGACGCCAGCACCGGGCAGAATGCTATTAGCCAGGCCAAACTGTTCCATGAAGCGGTAGGATTGACCGGGATCACCCTGACCAAGCTGGACGGCACCGCCAAAGGCGGCGTGATCTTCTCGGTGGCCGATCAGTTCGGCATTCCGATTCGCTATATTGGCGTCGGCGAGCGTATTGAGGATCTGCGTCCGTTTAATGCGGGCGACTTTATTGAGGCACTTTTTGCCCGAGAGGATTAAGAATGATTCGCTTTGAACAAGTCAGCAAAGCCTATCTCGGTGGGAGACAAGCGCTGCAGGGGGTGACCTTCCACCTGCAGCCGGGCGAGATGGCGTTTCTGACCGGCCATTCCGGCGCAGGGAAGAGTACCCTGCTGAAGCTTATCTGTGGTATCGAACGGCCCAGCGCCGGGAAAATCTTCTTCAGCGGTCATGAAATCAGCCGTCTGAAGAGCCGTGAGGTGCCGTTCCTGCGCCGCCAGATCGGTATGATTTTCCAGGACCACCATTTGCTGATGGATCGTACCGTGTATGACAACGTGGCGATCCCGCTGATTATCGCCGGCGCCAGCGGCGATGATATTCGTCGTCGCGTCTCGGCGGCGCTGGACAAGGTTGGCCTGCTGGACAAAGCGAAGAATTTTCCCATTCAGCTCTCCGGCGGTGAGCAGCAGCGCGTGGGAATCGCTCGCGCGGTGGTCAACAAGCCGGCGGTGCTGCTGGCGGATGAACCGACCGGCAACCTCGACGAGGCGCTCTCGGAGGGGATTTTACGTCTGTTTGAAGAGTTTAACCGCGTCGGGGTGACGGTACTGATGGCCACGCACGATCTGGGGCTTATCTCCAGTCGTCCGTACCGCGTGCTGACGCTTAGCGACGGCCATCTGCATGGAGGCATTCGGGGTGAATAAGCGCGACGCAATGAACCAGATTCGCCAGTTCGGCAGCAAGTTCGATCGCCTGCGCAACGCCGCGGGCGGCGGCGGCGGCGGGCGCAATGCGCCAAAACGGCCGAAAGCGGCGCCTAACCCGGCCTCGCGTAAGAGCAACGTATTCAACGAGCAGGTGCGCTATGCCTGGCACGGCGCGCTGCAGGATCTAAAAAGCACGCCGCTGGCGACCTTCCTGACGGTAATGGTCATCGCCATTTCGTTGACCCTGCCAAGCGTCTGCTACATGGTCTACAAAAACGTCAGCAGCGCGGCGTCCCAGTATTATCCCTCGCCGCAGATCACCGTTTATCTGGAGAAAACGCTGGATGACGATGCCGCGGCGCGGGTGGTGGGCCAGCTGCAGGCGGAGCAGGGCGTCGACAAGGTAAACTATTTGTCCCGTGACGAGGCGCTGGGGGAATTCCGTAACTGGTCTGGCTTTGGCGGCGCCCTGGATATGCTGGAGGAGAACCCGCTGCCGGCGGTCGCCATCGTGGTGCCGAAGCTGGATTTCCAGAGCACCGAGGCGCTGAATACCCTGCGCGATCGGGTAACGCGGATCCAGGGCGTCGATGAAGTGCGGATGGACGACAGCTGGTTTGCCCGTCTCTCCTCGCTCACCGGGCTGGTAGGACGCGTGTCGGCGATGATCGGCGTGCTGATGGTGGCGGCGGTGTTCCTGGTGATCGGCAACAGCGTGCGCCTGAGCATCTTCGCCCGCCGCGATACCATTAACGTTCAGAAGCTTATCGGCGCCACCGACGGCTTTATCCTGCGTCCGTTCCTCTACGGCGGAGCGATGCTGGGCTTTTCCGGCGCGTTTTTATCGCTGATCCTGTCGGAGATTCTGGTAATGCGCCTCTCGTCGGCGGTGACCGAAGTGGCGAAAGTCTTCGGCACCCAGTTTGAGCTGAGCGGCTTAGGCTTCGACGAGTGTCTGTTGATGTTGATCGTCTGCTCGATGATCGGGTGGGTAGCCGCCTGGCTGGCGACAGTGCAACATTTACGTCACTTTACTCCCGATTAATAAAAGCGTGATATAATCTTTCCCTGCTGCAATGAGTTCCTGTTCGCAGGGAAAGATACCGCAAGCTTGTTCCCCTTTTCCTGCCCTCACTTTTTCATCGTGGTGTCACATTTTGTGCGTAATTTATTCACACCGTTGCATGGAACTTGTGGATAAAATCACTGTCTGATACTAATGTGAGTGATATTCTCGTTGCTCATGAATGCTGGCATGCTTGTTGCCTGATGGGGACAAGAACGCGTCAGAAGATATCAATTGAGAGGATTTGAATGACCAAAGAAATGCAAACTTTAGCTTTAGCCCCCGTTGGTAACCTGGAATCGTACATCCGGGCCGCTAACACTTGGCCGATGCTGTCGGCTGATGAAGAGCGGGAGCTTGCTGAAAAGCTGCATTACCAGGGCGATCTGGAAGCAGCGAAAAAGCTGATTCTGTCTCACCTGCGCTTTGTTGTTCACATTGCCCGTAACTACTCGGGCTATGGCCTGCCGCAGGCGGATCTGATCCAGGAAGGCAATATCGGCCTGATGAAAGCCGTGCGTCGCTTCAACCCGGAAGTGGGTGTGCGCCTGGTCTCCTTCGCCGTGCACTGGATTAAAGCCGAAATTCACGAATACGTGCTGCGCAACTGGCGTATTGTGAAGGTCGCTACCACCAAAGCACAGCGTAAGCTGTTCTTTAACCTGCGTAAAACCAAACAGCGTTTGGGTTGGTTCAACCAGGATGAAGTGGAAATGGTGGCCCGTGAGCTGGGCGTGTCGAGCAAAGACGTCCGCGAGATGGAATCCCGTATGGCGGCCCAGGACATGACCTTCGACATGTCGTCCGACGATGAGTCCGACAGCCAGCCGATGGCGCCGGTCCTGTATCTGCAGGACAAAACGTCTAACTTTGCCGACGGCATCGAAGACGATAACTGGGAAGAGCAGGCGGCGAATAAGCTGACTGATGCGATGCAGGGCCTGGACGAGCGTAGCCAGGACATCATCCGCGCCCGCTGGCTGGACGAAGATAACAAGTCCACGCTGCAGGAACTGGCCGACCGCTACGGCGTCTCCGCAGAGCGCGTGCGTCAGCTGGAAAAGAACGCCATGAAAAAACTGCGTGCCGCTATCGAAGCCTGATACGCCATGCCTGCCTGATACCTGATACCAGGCTCCCCGATAACGCCCCGCCTCAGGTTGGGGCGTTTTGTTTTTCTGCGTCCTCCCGGAGCAGGAGCGTCTGCGGGCAGTGCGTCTGCAGGCAGCCGAGTAAGACGCTGAACGCCGACGCCATCTGCTCTTCGGGCTGGCTGGCGAATCCCATCAGTAATCCTTTCTTGCGCGCCGCCGTCAGGTAGTAGCGCGACAGCGGCCGCACCAGAATGTGCCGCGCATTGGCCTCTCTGGCGATCGCCACATCGTCAGCCTCTGCGGGCAAATTGAGGATCAAATGCAGTCCGGCATTATCGCTGAAGTCAGACAGGGCGTACGGCATACAGTGCCGCTGGATAAGCTCAGTTAAAAAGACCCGGCGACGGCTGTAGAGCAGCCGCATACGGCGGATATGGGCCGAATAGTGGCCGGCGGTAATAAACTCCGCCAGCGCCATCTGGATCAGCGAATGGCCGCCGCGGTAAAGCTCGGCATGGGCGTGCTTCAGATCGCTGACCAGCGGCCGCGGGATCACCACGTAGCCCAGGCGCAGGCCGGGATAGAGCGTCTTGCTGAAGGTGCCGATATAGACCACCGGGGCGTCGGCGACCAGACCCTGCAGGGCGGGGATCGGCTGACCGGAAAAGCGAAACTCGCTGTCATAATCATCTTCGACGATCCAGCTCCCCTGCTGACGGGCGAGTGCCAGCAGGCGCTGGCGGCGCTCAAGGCTCATCACCGCGCCCAGCGGATACTGGTGGGAAGGCGTAACGAAGATCAGCCTCGGCGCATCGTCAACCGTCTCCGGCGGGCACAGGCCGTTGGCATCGACGGTCAGGGGCTCTGCCCGAACGTCGTTCATCGCCAGCACGTGGCGGATCCCCCAGTAGGAAGGCTCCTCCACCCACGCCAGATCGCCGTTATCACACAGCATGCGGGTGACCAGATCGATCGCCTGGTGGATCCCCTCGGTGATAAGAATTTGATCTGACTGACAGTGGACGCCGCGCGACACGCGCAGATAATCCACCAGCGCCTGCTGCAGTTCCGGGGTGCCGCCGTTGCAGCTATAGCTGAGCCGCTCCGGTTTGGGCCGACGGCTGATGCGGGCCTGGATCTTACTGAACAGCGGGTGGGGAAAGGCGTTAACGTCCGGCACGCCGGGTATAAACGCTCCCCACTGGCGCGGGCTGGCGCTGACCTGGCCGAGCAGATGTTGGCCTCGGCGTGAAAGATGCGCCGTAGGTGCTGCGATACTGCTGTTTTCTTGCTGACCTTTAGCCGTCAATGAGCTCTCAGGGGCGGTTTGGGCAACGAATGTTCCGCTTCCCCGACGGGAAACCACATATCCTTCCGCCAGCAATTGTTCATAAGTTGTTAATATGGTGTTTCTTGATACGCCAAGTTCGCCCGCCAGGTCCCGCGACGGCGGCAGACGGCTTTGAGGCGCCAGCGAACCGTCGAGGATCGCGCGGCGCAGCGCGTTATATAAGCGTTTGTGCAGAAGAGGATCCCGCTCTTCCTGCAGACGGACCAGCACCAGGTCACCCACCAGCGAACGCAATTGGATCCCTCAGATATTCAAAATTGGTACTCGATTATAGGGCCAACTCCTGTGTAAATAAACGACATCGTTTCTAATTTGTTGCGATAACGTGACATACACGACAGGAGATTCGCAGGTGAAAAGCTCAGAACTGAATCAACGTCGCCAGCAGGCGACGCCGCGCGGCGTAGGCGTAATGTGTAACTACTTTGTCGAGAAGGCGGAAAACGCCACGCTGTGGGATATCGAAGGCAATGAGGTGATCGATTTCGCCGCCGGGATCGCCGTGTTAAATACCGGTCACCGCCATCCGAAAGTGGTCGCCGCGGTTGCCGACCAGCTGCAGGCGTTCACCCACACCGCCTATCAGATTGTGCCGTACGAAAGCTATGTTTCGCTGGCGGAGCGTATCAACGATCTGGCGCCAATTGACGGGCCGGCAAAAACGGCTTTCTTCACCACCGGCGCGGAAGCGGTCGAGAACGCGGTGAAAATCGCCCGCGCTTACACCGGTCGTCCGGGGCTGATTACCTTCGGCGGCGGTTTCCACGGCCGTACCTTTATGACCATGGCCCTCACCGGTAAGGTCGCACCCTACAAAATCGGCTTCGGGCCGTTCCCGGGCTCGGTGTATCACGGCGTTTACCCCAATGCGGCGCATGGCGTGACCACCGCGGATGCGCTGAAAAGCCTGGAGCGCATTTTCAAAGCGGATATTGCGCCGGATCAGGTCGCGGCCATCATCCTCGAGCCGATCCAGGGGGAAGGCGGCTTTAACGTCGCGCCGGCCGATTTTATGCAGGCGCTGCGCGACCTGTGCGATACCCACGGCATTCTGCTGATCGCCGATGAAGTGCAAACCGGTTTCGCCCGTACCGGCAAGCTGTTCGCCATGCAGCATTATGAGGTGAAACCGGATCTGATGACGATGGCGAAAAGCCTCGCCGGCGGTTTCCCGCTGTCGGGCGTCGTTGGTCGCGCCGAAGTGATGGATGCGCCAGCGCCTGGCGGGCTGGGCGGAACCTATGCCGGTAACCCGCTGGCGGTGGCCGCGGCGCACGCGGTGCTGGATGTGATTGCCGAAGAGCAGCTGTGTCAGCGCGCTGAACAGCTGGGTAGCCATCTGCAGGAAGTGCTCAACCAGGCGCGCGCTACCTGCCCGGCGATCGTGGATGTCCGCGGCCGGGGGTCGATGGTGGCGGTGGAGTTTAACGATCCGCAAACAGGCGAACCGTCGCCGGAATTCACCCGCCAGGTGCAACAGAAAGCGCAGGAGAACGGCCTGCTGCTACTGAGCTGTGGCGTCTACGGCAACGTGATCCGATTCCTGTATCCGTTGACTATCCCGGATACCCAGTTCTCGAAAGCGCTGGATATTCTGGCGCGCGTACTGAAGAGCTAACGTCTCCCCGGCGGGCTGCGGCGGCAGGGAAGCCGAACAGAAACAGGACGCCGCAGCCGGCTGTTTATGCTCAGCGTGAGTGGTTTATCACCCTGATATCACCTTTTTTCCGGCGGTGACAACCGCCGGAGTAAAACGGAAAGTATTATGTCTGAAAACTCCACCTTTTCTCCCGTCCTCACCGGCCGGGAACGTACGGCTGTCCCTGCAAAATCTCTGAGCTTCGTCGAAGGGGTATCGATGATTGTCGGTACCAATATTGGCGCGGGCGTCCTTTCTATCGCCTATGCGTCGAGCAAAGCGGGCTTCTTACCGCTGCTGTTCTGGCTGGTGCTGGTGGGCAGCCTGACGACGGTGACTATGCTCTATGTCGCGGAATCCACGCTGCGCACCCGTAAACATCTGCAGCTCAGTGGATTATCGAAGCGCTACGTCGGCGGCTTTGGCGCGCTGATGATGTTTCTCTCCGTCTGCGTCAATAGCGTCGGGGCATTGACGGCGTATATGACTGGCAGCGGTAAGCTGCTGCACTCCCTGTTTGGCATCTCGCCGGCGCTGGGTAGCGTGCTGTTTTTCGTTCCGGCGGCAGGGGTACTCTACCTGGGGCTGAAGGCGATCGGCCGCGGTGAGAAATTTATCAGCATCGGCATGGTGGTGATGATCTCGGTGCTGGTGATTGCCACGCTGTTGAAAGAGACCACTCGCGTCGGCTATCTGCTCGACGGCAACTGGCTGTATATGGTTCCGGTCTTCAACGTCGTGGCATTCTGCTTCTCGGCACAGTATATCGTGCCGGAGATGGCGCGGGGCTTCGCCGACAAACCGGAAAAATTGCCTAAAGCCATCATGGTCGGCATGGCGCTGACCTTTACCCTGCTGGCGCTGGTGCCGTTGTCGGTGATCTCGCTTAACGGTCTGGACAATATCTCGGATGTGGCCACCATCTCCTGGGGCCGGGCGCTTGGCGAATGGGCCTTCTTCTCAGCCAATCTGTTTGCGCTGTGCGCGATGCTGACCTCCTACTGGGGACTGGGCGGCAGCTTCCTGACCAATATCTTCGATCAGTTCCGCCTGGGGAATGACGAACAGCCCGCCCGGCGCCTGATGGTGCTGCTGGTGGTGGCGATCCCGCCGTTCGTACTGGCCTATAGCGGCATGGTCTCCTTCGTCAACGCGCTCTATTTTGCCGGGGTGTTCAGCGGCGTCATTTTATCGATTATGCCGATCCTGATGCTCAAGGGCGCCCGCCAGCGTGGCGATCTGACCCCGGGCTGGACCTGTCCGGCCTGGATGACCCATCCGCTTATCCAATGCTTCATTGTGTTGTTGTATCTTTGCAGCGCCGCCTACGCGATAGCATCCGCGGTGGGCTACCTACCCGCAGGCTGGTAATCAGGCTCTGTTTTGCACCGCGTCCGGTTCATGCTGGCGCGGTTTTTTTATTTGTCACTTATCTGTTACATAGCCCGCAATTTAGTCGTTTCAAATTCCTCAGAATGACGGTATGTTTAGCATAGTGTGCTGCAAAAGCGCGGGCAGCCCCCGGTTGATTAGCTATCATATGCTTTTCCTATCGGTATAAACAAAATAATGCGCTAATAAACAACATCACAACAAATGCAAAAACCATAATAATGGGGAGCCTCAGGATGAATATGAAGGGTAAAGCGTTACTGGCAGGATGTATTGCCTTAGTTATGAGCAGCGCGGCGCTGGCGGAAGATATCAAAATCGCGGTAGTCGGGGCGATGTCCGGCCCGGTGGCCCAGTACGGCGACCAGGAGTTTACCGGCGCAGAGCAGGCGGTAGCGGATATCAACGCTAAGGGCGGCATCAAGGGCAATAAGCTGCAGATCGTCAAATATGATGACGCTTGCGACCCGAAACAGGCGGTAGCGGTAGCCAACAAAGTGGTCAACGACGGCATCAAATACGTCATTGGTCACCTGTGCTCCTCTTCCACTCAGCCGGCGTCTGATATCTATGAAGACGAAGGCATTCTGATGATTACCCCGGCAGCGACTGCTCCGGAGCTGACGGCGCGCGGCTATAAGCTGATCCTGCGCACCACCGGTCTGGACTCCGATCAGGGGCCAACCGCGGCGAAATACATTCTCGACAAAGTGAAGCCGCAGCGTATCGCAGTGGTACATGACAAACAGCAGTACGGCGAAGGTTTGGCCCGTGCGGTGCAGGATGGCCTGAAAAAAGGCGGGGCAAACGTGGTCTTCTTCGACGGGATCACCGCCGGTGAGAAAGATTTCTCCACCCTGGTGGCGCGCCTGAAGAAAGAGAATATCGATTTCGTCTACTACGGCGGCTATCACCCGGAAATGGGCCAGATCCTGCGTCAGGCGCGCGCCGCCGGTCTGAAAACCCAGTTTATGGGCCCGGAAGGCGTAGCGAACGTCTCCCTGTCTAACATCGCCGGCGAGTCGGCGGAAGGCCTGCTGGTAACCAAGCCGAAGAACTACGACCAGGTGCCGGCGAACAAACCGATCGTGGATGCGATCAAGGCGAAGAAACAGGATCCGAGCGGCGCCTTCGTGTGGACCACCTACGCGGCGCTGCAGTCGCTGCAGGCAGGTCTGAATCAGTCTGACGATCCGGCGGAAATCGCTAAATACCTGAAAGGCGCGACAGTAGACACCGTGATGGGCCCGCTGTCGTGGGATCAGAAAGGCGACCTGAAAGGCTTCGAGTTCGGGGTCTTTACCTGGCATGCGAACGGTACGGCGACCGACGCCAAATAATTTAACCGGCGCCTTTCACGCTGCAAATGCGTTGTCTGCGGCCCTCAACCCCGGTCACTTACTGATGTAAGCTCCCGGGGATTTCGGGTCTTGACGCCTTTTTGCAACGCGAAATGCTGGGTTAAATGGGGGCGCCTTTCACGCTGCAAATGCGTTGTCTGCGGCCCTCAACCCCGGTCACTTACTGATGTAAGCTCCCGGGGATTTCGGGTCTTGACGCCTTTTTGCAACGCGAAATGCTGGGTTAAATGGGGGCGCCTTTCACGCCGCAAATGCGTTGTCTGACCCCGGTCGCGCTGCGCTTACCGGGGCTACAGTCGCCAGGTAGCCCGGCTAAGCGAAGCGCCGCCGGGTTCTTCCTTGGTCATGCTCCGCTTATTGGGGCTACGGCTTAATGCTTTTCCCAACCATTCTGCTGGGCGCTAAAGCCGAGCGCCTGCATAAAGGCCGCCATCACGCCGCGGTCCTCCACCCCATGGTCGGCGACGCGCCAGCTATTGATCGCCGGGTTATCACGCAATGTCTCTTCCACTAAGTATTGTCCGACGCCGCGGCGGCGGGTCACTTCACGCACGCACAGATCGCTGAGCTCACCTTCGACGCCGCGCAGGGTAACGCGCACGGCGCCCAGCAGGCGCTCGTTAAATCGGGCGGCGTAGAGACGATGGTTTTCATCAAGGGTCAGCGTCGACAGATCCTGCGACGGCCAGATTTTCCCCAGATCAATGCGATCCTGATCGCTGAAGTGCTGTAAACGGATAATGGTCAGTTTCATGGGCGGCAAATCCAGTGCAAAACAGAGGCGCCAGTGTACCCAAAATTGCTGTCTGGCGGAGCGCTGTTTTTTGCGCGTACATCAGGGGATTCGTTTTCCTGGCGTTGTCAGGGTAGCTCAATCCGTCATGGATCGAAAAATAAGCAGAATTTTAACCTAATGTGCAGCGTTTTATTCCGCCTTATGTATCGTTATTTTATGCTGCAGGATGGACTTTTTTTTGTTTATCTTCACCAAAATACAGAATATTATCTTTGCTTAATCGACTGAAAAATAGAGATTTTAATCTGTTTTTTAGTGAAAAACTGCGCTAAACCATTAAACTCAATGGTAAAAATGGCGTTGTTTAATAAAAGCACAGAATGCTTTTTAACCATAAAAATACAAAACATTTACACCACATCACGAACGGGGTTCTGCAGCATGAAAAGGAACGCGAAAACCATCGTCGCGGGCATTGTCGCATTAGCGATGTCGCACGCGGCGATGGCCAAGGATATTAAGGTCGCCGTGGTCGGCGCGATGTCGGGTCCGGTGGCCCAGTGGGGCGACATGGAGTTCAATGGCGCGCGTCAGGCGATTAAAGACATCAACGCCAGCGGCGGCATTAAGGGCGACAAGCTGGTGGCCGTCGAATATGACGACGCCTGCGATCCGAAGCAAGCGGTCGCGGTGGCCAACAAAATCGTCAACGACGGCATTCAGTACGTTATCGGCCACCTGTGCTCCTCTTCCACCCAGCCGGCTTCCGACATCTATGAGGATGAAGGCATCCTGATGATCTCCCCCGGGGCGACCAACCCGGAGCTGACCCAGCGCGGATACCAGTACATCATGCGTACCGCCGGCCTCGACTCCTCGCAGGGGCCGACCGCGGCGAAATATATCGTCGAGAAAGTGAAACCGCAGCGTATCGCCATCATTCATGACAAGCAGCAGTACGGCGAAGGGCTGGCGCGTTCGGTGCAGGACAACCTGAAGAAAGCCGGGGCCAACATCGTCTTCTTCGATGGCATCACCGCGGGGGAAAAAGATTTCTCCGCCCTGCTGGCGCGCCTGAAGAAAGAGAACATCGACTTCGTCTACTACGGCGGCTACTACCCGGAAATGGGCCAGATGCTGCGCCAGGCGCGCTCCGTCGGGTTGAAAACCGTGTTTATGGGGCCGGAAGGGGTCGGCAACGCCTCGCTGTCCAATATCGCGGGCGCCGCGGCGGAAGGCATGCTGGTGACAATGCCAAAACGCTACGATCAGGACCCTGCCAACAGCGCCATCGTCAACGCGCTGAAAGCGGAGAAGAAAGATCCGAGCGGACCGTACGTCTGGATCACCTATGCCGCCGTGCAGTCGCTGACGCAGGCGATGGACAGAACCGGCAGCCAGCAGCCGCTGGATTTAATCAACGATTTGAAAGCGCACGGGGCGAAAACCGTGATTGGGCCGCTGACCTGGGATGAAAAAGGCGATCTGAAGGGATTTGAGTTTGGTGTCTTCCAGTGGCACGCCGATGGCTCTTCGAGCGCGGCGAAATAAGCGCTGAAGACGAGTTATCCCTCCGCCTGCGAACCGCGGGCGGTTTGAAAAAGGTTACCTTATGTCCGAGCAGTTTCTCTATTTTCTGCAGCAGATGTTTAACGGCGTCACGCTGGGCAGTACCTATGCGTTGATCGCCATCGGCTATACGATGGTGTACGGCATTATCGGCATGATCAACTTCGCCCACGGCGAGGTCTATATGATTGGCAGCTATGTCTCCTTCATGATCATCGCCGCGCTGATGATGATGGGCATTGACACTAGCTGGCTGCTGGTCGCCGCCGGATTCGTGGGCGCCATTGTGATTGCCAGCGCCTACGGCTGGAGCATTGAGCGCGTGGCCTATCGGCCGGTGCGTAACTCCAAGCGCCTGATTGCGCTGATCTCCGCCATCGGGATGTCTATCTTCCTGCAGAACTACGTCAGCCTGACCCAGGGCTCCCGCGACGTGGCGCTGCCGAGCTTGTTTAACGGCCAGTGGGTCGTCGGCCACAGCGACAGCTTCTCCGCGACAATCACCACCATGCAACTGGTGATCTGGGTGGTGACCTTTATCGCCATGCTGGCCCTGACGCTGTTTATTCGCTACTCGCGGATGGGGCGCGCCTGCCGCGCCTGCGCGGAAGATCTGAAAATGGCCAGCCTGCTCGGGATTAACACCGACCGCGTCATTGCCCTGACCTTTGTCATCGGCGCAGCGATGGCGGCGGTGGCCGGCGTGCTGCTGGGGCAGTTCTACGGCGTGATTAACCCCTACATCGGCTTTATGGCCGGGATGAAGGCGTTCACCGCCGCCGTGCTCGGCGGGATCGGCAGTATCCCTGGCGCGATGATCGGCGGCCTGATCCTGGGTATTGCCGAGGCGCTCTCTTCCGCCTATCTCAGCACCGAATATAAGGACGTCGTTTCCTTCGCGCTGCTGATTCTGGTGCTGTTAGTGATGCCGACCGGCATTCTGGGCCGCCCGGAGGTGGAAAAAGTATGAAACCGATGCAAATTGCAATGGCGCTGCTCTCTGCCGTGATGTTCTTCATTCTGGCGGGCGTCTTTATGGGCGTGCAGCTGGAGCTGAACGGCACCAAACTGGTGGTCGATACCGCCGCCGATATTCGCTGGCAGTGGATCTTCATCGGTACCGCGGTGGTCTTTTTCTTCCAGCTGCTGCGGCCGCTGTTCCAGAAAGCGGTTAAGAACGTCTCCGGGCCGAAATTTATTATGCCGGCGATTGACGGGTCGACGGTGAAGCAGAAGCTGTTCCTGATCGCCCTGCTGGTGATTGCCGTGGCCTGGCCGTTTATGGTGTCGCGCGGCACGGTGGATATCGCCACCCTGACGATGATCTATATCATCCTCGGCCTCGGGTTGAACGTGGTGGTCGGCCTTTCCGGCCTGCTGGTGCTGGGCTACGGCGGGTTCTATGCCATCGGCGCGTATACCTTTGCGCTGCTGAACCACTATTACGGTCTCGGCTTCTGGACCTGTCTCCCGCTGGCCGGCCTGGTCTCCGCGGCGGCCGGTTTCCTGCTGGGCTTCCCGGTGTTGCGTTTGCGCGGCGACTACCTGGCGATTGTGACCTTAGGCTTCGGCGAGATCGTGCGCATTCTGCTGCTCAACAATACCGAGATCACCGGCGGGCCGAACGGCATCAGCCAGATCCCGAAACCGACCTTCTTTGGCCTCGAATTTAGCCGCAGCGCCCGCGAAGGCGGCTGGGATACCTTCAGCAACTTCTTCGGCGTCAAATACGATCCCTCCGACCGGGTGATTTTCCTCTACCTGGTGGCGTTGCTGCTGGTAGTGCTCAGCCTGTTCGTCATCAACCGCCTGCTGCGAATGCCGCTGGGCCGGGCGTGGGAAGCGCTGCGTGAAGATGAGATCGCCTGTCGTTCGCTGGGCCTGAGCCCGACGCGCATCAAGCTGACCGCCTTTACCATCAGCGCCGCGTTTGCTGGCTTCGCCGGCACGCTGTTCGCCGCGCGCCAGGGCTTCGTCAGCCCGGAATCCTTTACCTTCGCCGAGTCAGCCTTTGTGCTGGCGATCGTCGTGCTGGGCGGGATGGGCTCGCAGTTCGCGGTGATCCTCGCGGCTATTCTGCTGGTGGTCTCGCGCGAGTTGATGCGTGACTTCAACGAATACAGCATGTTAATGCTCGGCGGCCTGATGGTGCTGATGATGATCTGGCGTCCGCAGGGGCTTCTGCCAATGACGCGCGTGCAGTTGAAGCTGAAAAACGGTCAGGCGAAAGGAGAGCAGGCATGAGTCAGCCATTATTATCCGTTAGCGGCCTGATGATGCGTTTCGGCGGTCTGCTGGCCGTCAACAATGTGTCGCTGGAGCTCAGAGAGCGCGAGATCGTCTCGCTGATCGGCCCCAATGGCGCCGGGAAGACCACCGTCTTTAACTGCCTGACCGGTTTTTACAAGCCCACCGGCGGCACTATTCTGCTGCGCGACCAGCACCTGGAAGGGCTGCCGGGTCAGCAGATTGCGCGGATGGGCGTGGTGCGGACCTTCCAGCACGTGCGCCTGTTCCGCGAAATGACGGTGATTGAAAACCTGCTGGTGGCGCAGCATCAGCAGCTGAAAACCGGGCTCTTCTCCGGCCTGCTGAAAACGCCGGCCTTCCGTCGGGCGCAGAGCGAAGCGCTGGACAGGGCCGCCACCTGGCTGGAGCGCATCGGCCTGCTGGAGCATGCCAACCGTCAGGCCAGCAACCTGGCCTACGGCGACCAGCGTCGGCTGGAGATTGCCCGCTGCATGGTGACCCAGCCGGAAATTCTGATGCTCGATGAACCGGCGGCGGGGCTGAACCCGAAAGAGACCAAAGAGCTGGACGAGCTTATCGCCGAGCTGCGTAACCATCACAACACCACCATCCTGCTTATCGAACACGATATGAAGCTGGTGATGGGCATTTCCGATCGCATCTACGTCGTGAACCAGGGAACACCGCTGGCCAACGGGACGCCGGAAGAGATTCGTAATAACCCGGATGTGATCCGCGCATACCTTGGTGAGGCATAAGATGGAAAACGCGATGTTAACTTTTGACAACGTCAGCGCCCACTACGGCAAGATTCAGGCGCTGCACAACGTCAGCCTGCATATCAAACAGGGCGAGATCGTCACGCTTATCGGCGCCAACGGCGCGGGGAAAACCACCCTGCTCGGCACGCTGTGCGGCGACCCGCGCGCCTCCAGCGGGCGCATTGTCTTTGACGGTAAGGATATTACCGACTGGCAAACCGCGAAGATCATGCGCGAGGCGGTGGCGATCGTTCCGGAAGGGCGGCGCGTCTTTTCGCGTATGACGGTGGAAGAGAACCTGGCGATGGGCGGTTTTTTTGCCGACCGCGATCAGTTCCAGACCCGCATCAAATGGGTGTATGAGCTGTTCCCGCGTCTGCATGAACGCCGTATTCAGCGCGCCGGCACCATGTCCGGCGGCGAGCAGCAGATGCTGGCGATCGGTCGCGCCCTGATGAGCCAACCGCGCCTGCTGCTGCTGGATGAACCGTCGCTGGGGCTGGCGCCGATTATCATTCAGCAGATTTTCGACACCATCGAGCAGCTGCGCGAGCAAGGGATGACGATCTTCCTGGTTGAGCAGAACGCCAACCAGGCGCTGAAGCTGGCCGACCGCGGCTATGTGCTGGAGAACGGCCACGTGGTGCTGGAGGACACTGGCGACGCGCTGTTGGCCAACGAGGCGGTGCGCAGCGCCTATCTCGGCGGTTAATTCATCGCAACCCGGCGTCGTTCACTTCGCCGGGTTGTAGCCCGGGCGAGGCGCTTGCGCCGACCCCGGGAGCCGATCGCAAGAATACATTTAAAAGAGCCTGTTGGCTCTTTTTTTGTACATGTATGTTGTACAATAAAAGAGTACAGCTTTGGAGGTTTTTATGAGAACGGTTAACTATAGCGAAGCCCGGCAAAATCTGGCCGATGTGCTGGAAAGCGCAGTGACAGGTGTACCTGTGACCATTACCCGTCGTGGGCATAAATCTGCAGTCATCATTAGTGCAGAAGAGTTTGAACGCTACCAGGCGGCCAGAATGGATGATGAGTTCGCGGCTATCATGGCGGTTCATGGTGATGAGATCAGGGAGCTTGCGGATAAATGACGCTGCAGATTATCTCAGCGGAAGAGATAATACAGTTTCACGACAGGCTGCTCCGCGTCACGCCTGGCGTTGCCGGTATGCCCGATCTGGGGCGTGCCGAAGCGATAATGTATAGGGTGCTAAACAAAATTGAATATGAAGGTGTGACAGACGTGTGGCGACTCGCTGCGATGCATCTGCTGGCGATTTCTCGCGGTCATATATTTAATGATGGTAATAAGCGTACGGCACTGTTTATCACCCTGCTTTTTTTAAAGCGAAATGGAATTATATTGCCGGCGAATCCAGACTTCGTCGGCATGACCGTCGAGGCAGCAGCAGGGCAACTTACCCTGGAACAGATTGTCGCGCGTTTGCGTGGATGACGGTTAACTCGTTGCAACCCGGCGGCTTCGCCGGTTTGTAGCCCGGGCGAGGCGCTTGCGCCGACCCCGGGAGCCGACCGCACGAATATTATCCGTGTCTCAGCTCCCACTTTACTTCCCCCGTCCTTTCATCGGCTTGTCATCTCTCTGACCCGTTACTATCTTTTTTTTGTAATAAAAAAGTTATTTTTCTGTAATTCGAACATGTCATGTTACCCCGCGAGCATAAAACGCGTGAAATCGCGCATCCGGCACAACAAGAGAGATAACCGATGATATCGTTACGACATACAGCTTTAGGACTGGCGCTGAGCCTGGCTTTTGCCGGTCAGGCCCTGGCGGTTACCACCATCCCATTCTGGCACTCAATGGAAGGCGAGCTGGGTAAAGAAGTGGATTCTCTGGCGCAACGCTTTAACGCGGCCAATCCTGATTACAAAATCGTTCCGGTATACAAAGGCAACTACGAGCAGAGCCTGAGCGCCGGTATCGCCGCCTTCCGTACCGGCAACGCGCCGGCTATCCTGCAGGTGTATGAAGTCGGCACCGCCACCATGATGGCGTCAAAAGCCATTAAGCCGGTCTACCAGGTGTTTAGCGAGGCGGGCATCAAGTTTGATGAATCGCAGTTCGTACCGACGGTGGCCGGGTATTACACCGATTCGAAAACCGGCCATCTGCTCTCCCAGCCGTTTAACAGCTCTACCCCGGTGCTCTACTACAACAAAGACGCCTTCAAAAAAGCCGGCTTAGATCCGGAGCAGCCGCCGAAGACCTGGCAGGATCTGGCGGCCTATACCGCGAAGCTGAAAGCCGCCGGGATGAAGTGCGGCTACGCCAGCGGCTGGCAGGGCTGGATCCAGATTGAAAACTTCAGCGCCTGGCACGGTCTGCCGGTGGCCACGAAGAATAACGGCTTCGACGGTACCGACGCGGTTCTTGAGTTCAACAAGCCGGAGCAGGTGAAGCATATCGCGCTGCTCGAAGAGATGAACAAGAAGGGCGATTTCAGCTACTTCGGGCGTAAAGACGAGTCTACCGAAAAGTTCTATAACGGCGACTGCGCCATTACCACTGCCTCGTCCGGATCGCTGGCCGATATCCGCCAGTACGCCAAATTTAACTACGGCGTCGGCATGATGCCTTACGATGCCGACGTGAAAGGCGCGCCGCAGAACGCCATCATCGGCGGGGCCAGCCTGTGGGTGATGCAGGGCAAAGACAAAGAGACCTACACCGGCGTGGCGAAGTTCCTCGACTTCCTGACCAAACCGGAAAACGCCGCCGAGTGGCACCAGAAAACCGGCTACCTGCCGATCACTACCGCGGCCTACGATCTGACGCGTCAGCAGGGCTTCTATGATAAGAACCCGGGCGCCGATATCGCTACCCGCCAGATGCTGAACAAGCCGCCGTTGCCGTTCACCAAAGGTCTGCGCCTGGGCAACATGCCGCAAATCCGCACCATCGTCGATGAAGAGCTGGAGAGCGTGTGGACCGGCAAGAAAACCCCGCAGCAGGCGCTGGATTCCGCCGTGCAGCGCGGAAACCAGCTGCTGCGTCGCTTCGAGCAAGCGACCAAATCGTAATCTGTAACTTGCCCGGTGGCGCTGCGCTTACCGGGCCTACGATGTGCCCTATGTAGGCCGGGTAAGGCGTAGCCGCCACCCGGCATTGTTCAGGAACCCAATCTCAATGTCATCATCCCGTCCGGTATTCCGCTCGCGCTGGCTGCCCTATGTGCTGGTCGCGCCGCAGCTGATTATCACGTTGATTTTCTTTATCTGGCCCGCAGGCGAAGCGCTGTGGTACTCGCTGCAGAGCGTCGATCCCTTTGGCCTTTCCAGCCAGTTCGTCGGCCTGGATAACTTCGTTGCGCTGTTCCACGATCCGTACTACCTGGACTCGTTCTGGACCACCATAAAATTTAGCGCCCTGGTGACCGTCAGCGGCCTGCTCATTTCACTGTTTTTCGCCGCGCTGGTCGACTATGTGGTGCGCGGCAGCCGCTTTTATCAAACGCTGATGCTGCTGCCGTACGCCGTGGCCCCCGCCGTCGCGGCGGTGCTGTGGATCTTCCTCTTTAACCCCGGGCGCGGGCTGATCACCCATTTCCTCGGCGAGCTGGGCTATGACTGGAACCATGCGCAGAACAGCGGCCAGGCGATGTTTCTGGTGGTCTTCGCCTCGGTGTGGAAGCAGATAAGCTACAACTTCCTGTTCTTCTTCGCCGCGCTGCAGTCGATTCCGCGTTCGCTGGTTGAGGCCGCCGCCATCGACGGCGCCGGGCCGATTCGACGCTTCTTTAAGCTGGCGCTGCCGCTGATTGCGCCGGTGAGTTTCTTCCTGCTGGTGGTCAACCTGGTTTATGCCTTCTTCGACACCTTCCCGGTGATCGATGCCGCCACCGCTGGCGGCCCGGTGCAGGCGACCACCACTCTGATCTACAAAATCTATCGCGAAGGTTTCGCCGGGCTCGATCTATCCGCTTCCGCCGCGCAGTCGGTGGTGCTGATGTTCCTCGTCATTATCCTGACGGTGGTGCAGTTCCGTTACGTTGAAAGTAAGGTGCGTTACCAATGATTGAGAACCGTCGCGGGCTGACGATTTTCAGCCACACCATGCTGATCCTGGGTATCGCCGTCATTTTATTCCCGCTGTACGTCGCCTTCGTGGCGGCGACGCTGGATAACAAATCGGTATTTGAAACGCCGATGACGCTGATCCCCGGTAGCCATCTGCTGGAGAACATGAAGACCATTTGGGTGAACGGCGTCGGCGTCAACAGCGCGCCGTTCTGGCTGATGATGCTCAACAGCTTCATCATGGCGTTCGCCATTACGGTCGGCAAAATCGTGGTGTCGATGCTTTCGGCGTTCGCTATCGTCTGGTTCCGCTTTCCGCTGCGTAACCTGTTCTTCTGGATGATCTTTATCACCCTGATGCTGCCGGTCGAGGTGCGTATTTTCCCGACGGTGGAGGTGATCGCCAACCTCAACATGCTCGACAGCTATGCCGGGTTAACGCTGCCGTTGATGGCTTCGGCCACCGCTACCTTCCTGTTCCGCCAGTTCTTTATGACCCTGCCGGACGAGCTGATTGAAGCGGCGCGTATCGATGGCGCTTCGCCGATGCGCTTCTTTCGCGACATCGTGCTGCCGCTGTCGAAAACCAACCTCGCCGCGCTGTTCGTCATCACCTTTATCTACGGCTGGAACCAGTATCTATGGCCGTTGCTGATTATTCAGGATGTGAATCTTGGCACCGCCGTCGCCGGTATTAAAGGCATGATCGCCACCGGCGAAGGTACTACCCAGTGGAATCAGGTGATGGCGGCGATGCTGCTGACCCTGATCCCGCCGGTCGTCATCGTTTTAGCCATGCAGCGCGCGTTTGTGCGCGGCCTGGTCGATAGTGAGAAATAAAATGGCTGGTTTAAAACTACAGGCAGTAAGCAAAAGCTGGGATGGCAAAACCCAGGTAATTCAACCGTTGACGCTGGACGTGGCGGACGGGGAATTTATCGTCATGGTCGGCCCGTCGGGCTGCGGGAAATCAACGCTGCTGCGGATGGTCGCCGGACTTGAACGGGTGACCAGCGGCGATATCTGGATCGATCGCAAACGGGTGACCGAGATGGAGCCGAAAGATCGCGGCATCGCGATGGTGTTCCAGAACTATGCCCTTTATCCGCATATGAGCGTGGAAGAGAACATGGCGTGGGGGCTGAAGATTCGCGGCATGGGTAAGGGATTGATCGCCGAGCGGGTGCAGGAGGCGGCGCGCATTCTTGAGCTGGATGGTCTGCTCAAGCGCCGCCCGCGGGAACTGTCCGGCGGTCAGCGCCAGCGCGTGGCGATGGGCCGCGCTATCGTGCGTGACCCGGCGGTATTCCTCTTCGACGAACCGTTGTCAAATCTCGACGCCAAGCTGCGCGTGCAGATGCGTCTGGAATTGCAGCAGCTGCATCGCCGCCTGAAAACCACCTCGCTGTACGTCACCCATGACCAGGTGGAGGCGATGACCCTCGCCCAGCGGGTGATGGTGATGAACAAAGGCGTTGCCGAGCAGATCGGCACCCCGGTGGAAGTGTATGAGAAGCCAGCCAGCCGCTTTGTGGCGAGCTTTATCGGCAGCCCGGCCATGAACCTGCTGGAAGGGCGCATCAGCGATGACGGCGGTCGCTTTGAGCTGGCGGGCGGCATGCAGCTGCCGACGAATCATGAGCACCGGCGCCACGCTGGGCGTAAAATGACGCTCGGTATCCGTCCGGAGCATTTTATCTTAAGCTCGCAGGCGCAAGGCGGCATTCCGCTGCTGATGGACACCCTGGAAATTTTAGGTGCCGATAACCTCGCTCACGGGCGCTGGGGCGAACAGAAGCTGGTGGTCAGACTGCCGCACCAGCAGCGCCCGGCGGCAGGCAGCACGCTATGGCTGCATCTGCCTTTGGAACATCTGCACCTCTTTGATGGTGAAACAGGACAACGCGCATGAGTAACTGGCCTTATCCCCGCATCGTCGCCCATCGCGGCGGCGGTAAACTGGCGCCGGAGAACACCCTGGCGGCTATCGACGTCGGCGCCCGCTACGGGCACACGATGATTGAATTTGACGCCAAGCTGTCGAAGGACGGGCAGATCTTTCTGCTGCATGACGATAATCTCGAACGCACCAGCAATGGCTGGGGCGTGGCGGGCGAGCTGGCGTGGGACGATCTGCTGAAGGTCGATGCCGGTAGCTGGTTCAGCCGTGAATTTAAGGGCGAGCCGCTGCCGTTGCTCTCCCAGGTGGCGGAGCGCTGCCGTCGTCACGGCATGATGGCGAATATCGAAATTAAGCCGACCACCGGGCTGGGGCCGCAGACCGGGAAAGTGGTGGCGCTGGCCGCGCGCGATCTATGGCAAGGCATGACCGCGCCGCTGCTCTCCTCTTTTGAAATCGACGCCCTGGAGGCGGCGCAGGAAGCCGCGCCCGAGCTGCCGCGCGGGCTGCTGCTGGATGAGTGGCGCGATGACTGGCGCGAATTGACCACCCGGTTGGGCTGCGTGTCGATTCACCTCAATCACAAACTGCTGGATGCGGCGCGGGTGGCGAGCCTGAAACAGGCCGGCCTGCACATTCTGGTGTACACGGTCAATAAACCCCAGCGCGCCGCCGAACTGCTGCGCTGGGGCGTAGACTGCATCTGCACCGATGCCATTGATGTCATCGGGCCGAATTTCCAGCCTTAAGACGGATTTGCGGCGGACGATCTTTACGGATTAGTCTGCCGCAGCATCCCACCGTTGTTATTTGGCCGCACCTGCTGCGGCGCATTCAGATTGCCGCCCTGGGCCGCGCGCTGCTGATTAGTCTGCAGCTGGTTTTGCAAATGCTGCTGCTGCGAGCGGGTCTGATTGTTCAGATCCTGCTTCAGCATGCTCTGCTGCTGCTGTTGCTGGATCTTCATCTCATTTTGCATGCGCTGCTGGCTGGGGACCACGTAACCCGGCTGGTTAGGGTTGTTATTAATATTGATCGGCTGGGCTAATACGCCAAGCGGCATCAGCGCCGCCAGAAACAGAATCGCTTTCATGGTTTTCTCCTCCCGTGCGTGGGATCACTTAAGTGTACCTCGAATCTGCCATAACAATGATTTTTTAGGAGTTATCAACCAGGCTTAAGCGGGGAATGAAACCTACCTTTCAGGAGTAAGACAATGATAAAAACAACAATATGGCGTCAGGTGGTCATCGCTGCGTTGCTGGCGGGGGGCAGCTTTACCGTCGCCGCCAATCCGCCACCGCCGCCGCCGGTCTCTTATGGCGTAGAGGAAGATGTGTTCCACCCGGTACGCGCCCGGCAGGGGATGGTGGCCTCGGTGGACGCGCTGGCGACCCGCGTCGGCGTGGATATCCTGCGCCAGGGCGGTAACGCTGTCGATGCGGCGGTAGCGGTAGGCTACGCGCTGGCGGTCACCCATCCGCAGGCCGGGAATATTGGCGGTGGCGGTTTTATGATGCTGCGGACTAAAGACGGCAAGACCACGGCGATCGATTTCCGCGAAATGGCGCCAGAGCAGGCCACCCGCGACATGTTCCTTGACGACCAGGGCAACCCGGACAGTAAAAAATCACTGACTTCGCATCTGGCCTCCGGCACGCCAGGCAGCGTCGCCGGTTTCTCCCTCGCGCTGGAAAAGTATGGCACCATGCCGTTGAACAAAGTGATCCGTCCGGCGATTAAGCTGGCGGAAGAGGGGTTTATCGTTAACGATGCGCTGGCGGACGATCTGAAGACCTACGGCAGCGAAGTGATCCCGCAGCATGAAAATAGTAAAGCGATCTTCTGGAAGAACGGCGAGCCGCTGAAAAAGGGCGATCGGCTGGTGCAGAAGAACCTCGGTAAGAGCCTGGAGCTGATTGCCGAGCACGGCCCGGACGCCTTCTATAAAGGGGCCATCGCCGACCAGATCGCTGACGAGATGAAAAAGCACGGCGGGCTAATCACCAAAGCCGATCTCGCCGGCTATAAGGCTGTGGAGCGTACGCCGGTTAGCGGCGAGTATCGCGGGTATGAGGTTTACTCTATGCCGCCGCCGTCCTCCGGCGGGATCCATATCGTGCAGATCCTCAATATCCTCGAAAACTTCGATATGCAGAAATATGGTTTTGGCAGCGCCGACGCCATGCAGGTGATGGCGGAGGCGGAGAAACATGCCTATGCCGACCGTTCCGAATATCTCGGCGATCCTGACTTCGTCAACGTGCCGTGGCAGGCGCTGACCAGCAAGGCTTACGCCAAAGCGATCGCCGCCGAGATTGATGTCAACAAGGCGAAGCCTTCCAGCCAGATCCGTCCGGGCAAGCTGGCGCCCTATGAAAGCAACCAGACCACCCACTTCTCGGTGGTCGATAAAGACGGCAATGCGGTGGCGGTGACCTATACGCTGAATACCACCTTCGGTACCGGCATTGTGGCCGGTGATTCCGGCATTCTGCTCAATAACCAGATGGATGATTTCTCGGCGAAGCCCGGCGTGCCTAACGTCTATGGTCTGGTGGGCGGCGACGCCAATGCGGTGGAGCCGAAAAAACGCCCGCTGTCGTCAATGTCGCCGACCATTGTGGTGAAAGATGGCAAAACCTGGCTGGTGACCGGCAGCCCGGGCGGCAGTCGGATCATCACCACCGTACTGCAGATGGTGGTCAATACCATCGATTTCGGGATGAACGTCGCGGAAGCCACCAACGCGCCGCGTTTCCACCATCAATGGCTGCCGGATGAGCTGCGGGTGGAGAAAGGCTTTAGCCCGGATACCCTCAAGCTGCTGGAGGCGAAGGGGCAGAAAGTGGCGCTGAAAGAGGCGATGGGCAGTACCCAGAGCATCATGGTGGGACCGGACGGCATGCTGTATGGCGCCTCCGATCCGCGTTCGCCGGATGATTTAACGGCGGGGTATTGATGTGTTGCCCGGTGGCGCTGCTGCGCTTACCGGGCCTACAACTGTGCGAACGCAGGCCGGGTAAGGCGAAGCCGCCACCCGGCAACACGCTACTTCATTCTCGCCATATAATACGCATCCACATACTCACCGTTGCGCAGCGCGTAACGCCTGCCGGTGCCTTCGATCTCAAAGCCGTACTTCTTATACACCGCAATCGCCGGGGCATTATCGGCGAACACCGTCAGCTCAATACGCTCGACGCGCAGCCAGTTGTCGCACAGGTCGATCATCTCGCGCATCAGCGCGCTGGCGACGCCGCGGTTGTGCCAGCGCGAATCCACGCTGACACCAAAATCGGCGACGTGGCTACGGCGGGGACGTTGGACGACGGCAATGCTTAAATGGCCGACAACTTGCTCATCGATACAGGCCACCAGCTGCTTCACGCCGGGCGTATCGGTTAGCCGCTCCCGCCACATATGTTCGGATGGATGAGGGACCTGTAGCGTGTTGTGATACACCTCCGGCTGGGCGTGAATTTGACGAATCGCGTCAATATCTTTCGGTTCAGCATGGCGTATCACGATGTCACTCATTCCTTGTTCCTCATTCAGGTGAAAAGTCCCTTTAAACATCACTGACTACGGCGTTCGAGTCAACACGCATTATTTGCAAAAAAAAGTAGACAAGTGCGAATGAGAATGATTATTATTGTCCTGCATTCAGGGAGACCCTTGCGGAAAGCCTGAAAGCACGACATTGCTCACATTGCTTCCAGTATTACTTTAGCCAGCCGGGTGCTGGCTTTTTTTTTTGCTGCTATCTCAGGCGCTCTGCGGCCTGACGGGCTCCGCGTCGGTTTTGGAGGGTGCGTCTGCTACCAGACCGAGAATATGACTTTTGTTCTCCGCGGCGGCCAGCATTTCAGCGCGACCGCTAAAAACGCCGCCTTTCTTGATCGCCAGCGCGCGATAGGCGAGGGTACCCTCCAGATGGCCGTGCTCCTCGATGGTGATGCTGTCGCCATGACACTGGCCCTGCACCTTGCCGTCAATTATTAGCTCCCGGCAGCTGACGTTGCCCTCCACCTGGCCTTCACGCATTACCTTAATCAAATGCTCTTTGGCCTCAATGTTGCCGGTGACCTGACCGTGGATATAGACATGGCCGCTGGCGACTATATTGCCGACGAAATGCACCCCGCTGGCGATGACCGTAGTCTCGTGTTTTTTGCTGGCGACCGCTTCGGGTTCTGGGTTAATTGCCGGAGGCGTGGCTGCTTCTGATATCAGAGGTTCCGTTTTATTTTTCTTAATAAACATCGCGTTAATCTTGTTCCGTTGGCTATGGAGGAGGAAAGCGATAAGCGCGCAGGCGGCCGCCAGGCGCGCCAGCGCGCTTGCATCGACAGACCAGGCGATCAGCGCGAGAAGCCAGAAAAAAAGGGCGCCGTTTATGGCGAGATACTGTTTGTCCATCAGCAGCGGCTGGCTACTCCGTTAGTCATCAGCAACCTCCTGGTTTGCTCTCCACTTATCCGCAGTTTTGCCATGGCGATCAAGGTTTTTTGCCGAAAACTGCTGATTTAATCACTTATTAATCAATAAGTTATTAATAATTACGTATGAGTGATACTCGAACTATTTTCCTAACGAATCTTCACTGCAAGCAAACAGAGAGGATGAAGTGAGGGACCGGCTTGCGCTATGGTTGAAGGTAGCTCATTAACTAAGGACAGCGTTATGACTCTGCACTGCGCATTTATTGGCTTTGGTAAAAGCACCACCCGCTATCACCTTCCTTACGTTTTGCACCGCAAAGACCGCTGGCAGGTAGCGCACATTTACCGCCGCCGGGCGAAGCCCGAGGAGCAGGCGCCGCAGTATTCCCATATTCATTTCACCAGCGACCTTGAAGAAGTATTAAACGATCCACTGGTCAAGCTGGTGGTGGTCTGCACTCACGCCGACAGCCATTTTGAATATGCGAAAAAGGCGCTGGAGGCAGGAAAAAACGTGCTGGTGGAAAAGCCGTTCACCCCGACGCTGGAGGAAGCAAAAACTCTGTTTGCCCTGGCGAACAGCAAAGGCCTGACGGTGACGCCCTATCAGAACCGCCGTTTCGACTCCTGCTTCCTGACCACCAAAAAGGTGATTGAGAGCGGGAAACTCGGCGAACTGGTGGAGATCGAAAGCCATTTCGATAACTACCGCCCGCTGGCGGAGACCAACCCCGGCGGTCCGCAAAACGGCGAGTTCTATGGCCTTGGCGTGCATACCCTGGATCAGATCATTTCGTTGTTCGGCCGCCCGGACCATGTCTCTTACGATCTGCGCTCGCTGCGCAATAAAGCCAACCCGGATGACACCTTTGAAGCCCAGCTGTTCTACGGCGATATGAAGGCCATCGTTAAGACCAGCCATCTGGTGCAGATCGATTACCCGAAATTTATCGTTCACGGGCACAAAGGTTCGTTTGTGAAGTACGGCATTGACCAGCAGGAGACCAGCCTGAAGGCCAATATCATGCCGGGCGAGCCGGGATTTGGCGCGGACGACAGCGTTGGCGAGCTGGTGTATGTCAACGAGGCAGGGGAGATGGTGCGCGAAGCGGTGCCGCTGGAGAGCGGCGATTATGGTCGGGTGTACGACGCGCTGTACGACACCCTCGTCAACGGCCAGCCGAATTACGTCAAGGAAACTGACGTTCTCACCAATATGGAGATCCTGCAGCGCGGCTTTGAGCAGCCTTCACCGGCCACCATTACCCTTACCCGATAAGTCAAATTGGCTCTTCTGCGCTTGTTCATATTTTTTGAACAGAGGAGTCAATTTTCACCCTCTATGATCGCCGGCGAAATGGGTCCACACTGACTCCATCGACAACATACGGGGGTGCAACATGATCTATTTACGCAAAGCGAACGAACGTGGCCACGCTAACCATGGCTGGCTGGATTCCTGGCATACTTTCTCTTTCGCCAACTATTATGACCCGAACTTTATGGGCTTCTCGGCCCTGCGGGTGATTAACGACGACGTCATCGACGCCGGTCAGGGCTTCGGTACCCACCCGCACAAAGACATGGAGATCCTGACCTATGTGCTGGAAGGGGCGGTGGAGCACCAGGACAGCATGGGCAACAAAGAGCAGGTGCCGGCGGGCGAGTTCCAGATCATGAGCGCGGGTACCGGGGTGCGCCACTCTGAGTACAACCCGAGCAAAACCGATCGTCTGCGTCTGTATCAGATCTGGATTATTCCGGAAGAAACCGGCATTACCCCGCGCTACGAGCAGCGCCGCTTCGACGCCGCCCAGGGCAAACAGCTGGTGCTGTCGCCGGATGCGCGAGATGGCTCGCTGAAGGTGTACCAGGATATGGAACTCTATCGCTGGGCGCTGCTGAAAGATGAGCAGTCGGTTCACCAGATTGCCGCGGAACGCCGCGTGTGGATCCAGGTGGTCAAAGGCGAAGTGACCATCAACGGTACCAAAGCCACCACCAGCGACGGTTTGGCCATCTGGGACGAGCAGGCGATTTCGGTTCATGCCGACAGCGATAGCGAGATCCTGCTGTTCGATCTGCCGCCGGTTTGATAGTTATCTGAGCCAGGTTAAATAAATTGCGCAGCCTTCCCTCATGTTAGGGAAGGTTGCGCTTTGTCCGTGATAAACTGAGAAAATGTTTCCCGTTGATCACAGTCAGGACGATGAAAAAGAAAAGACCCGTACTTCAGGATGTAGCCGATCTTGTCGGCGTGACCAAAATGACGGTCAGTCGCTATTTACGCAACCCGGAGCAGGTCTCCGAAGCGCTGCGTGGCAAGATTGCCGTTGCCCTCGATGAACTGGGTTATATTCCCAATCGCGCCCCTGACATTCTTTCCAACGCCACCAGCCGCGCCATCGGCGTGCTGCTGCCGTCGTTAACCAATCAGGTCTTTTCGGAAGTACTGCGCGGTATCGAAAGCGTCACCGACGCCTTCGGCTATCAAACCATGCTGGCGCACTACGGCTATAAGCCGGAAATGGAAGAGAAACGCCTCGAATCGATGCTCTCCTGGAACATTGATGGCCTGATCCTCACCGAACGCACCCATACGCCGCGCACCCTGAAGATGATCGAAGTCGCCGGCATTCCGGTGGTGGAGCTGATGGACAGCCGGTCGCCGTGTCTCGATATTGCCGTCGGGTTTGATAACTTTGAAGCCGCCCGGCAGATGACCGCGGCGATCATCGCCCGCGGCCATCGCCATGTCGCCTATCTGGGGGCGCGTCTTGATGAACGTACTATCATCAAACAGAAGGGGTACGAGCAGGCGATGCTTGACGCCGGGATGACGCCCTACAGCGTGATGGTGGAGCAATCCTCGTCCTATTCTTCGGGGATTGAGCTGATGCGCCAGGCGCGCCGCGAATATCCGCAGCTCGACGGCATCTTCTGCACCAACGATGACCTCGCGGTCGGCGCGGCGTTCGAGTGCCAGCGTCTGGGGCTGAAGATACCCGATGATATGGCGATCGCCGGGTTCCACGGCCATGATATCGGCCAGGTGATGGAGCCGCGGCTGGCCAGCGTCCTGACCCCGCGCGAGCGAATGGGGCGCATCGGCGCCGAACGGCTGCTGGCGCGCATTCGTGGTGAAGCGATTACCCCTAAGATGTTAGATTTAGGTTTCACATTGTCACCGGGCGGATCAATTTAAACTGACAAGTTTGAAGTAGATCACACATATTCACATCTGGCACGAATGGATATTGCTTCTCCACAGGTCCGGCATGACAATGTTACCGATAACAGTTACCCGTAACAATTAACCGATACGCCGCCTTCGCGCTGGATGAGTCAGCCCCGGCGCGGCGTACCAGTCCAGTGGGAGGACGCTTTGAGCACGACTAACCATGATCACCACGTCTATGTCCTGATGGGCGTTTCCGGCAGCGGAAAATCCGCTGTCGCCAGCGAAGTGGCGCATCAACTGCATGCCGCGTTTCTTGACGGCGACTTTCTCCATCCGCGCAGCAATATCACCAAGATGGCCTCCGGCGAGCCGCTCAACGATGACGACCGCACGCCGTGGCTGCAGGCGCTAAATGACGCCGCGTTCGCCATGCAGCGTACCAACAAGGTGTCGCTGATCGTCTGCTCGGCGCTGAAGAAGAGCTATCGCGACATTCTGCGCAAGGGCAACCCGAACCTCTCCTTCATCTACCTGAAAGGCGATTTCGACGTGATCGAAAGCCGTCTGAAGGCGCGTAAAGGGCACTTCTTTAAAACCCAAATGTTGGTGACGCAGTTTGAAACGCTGCAGGAACCAGGCGCCGACGAGAGCGATGTGCTTATCGTCGATATCGACCAGCCGCTGGAAGGCGTGGTGGCCAGCACCATCGAGGTGATCAACAAAGGCAGTCACTAGTGAGTACTTTAACGCTTGTTTTAACAGCAGTCGGCTCGGTATTGCTGCTGCTGTTTTTAGTCAT
Organism: Klebsiella sp. 10; assembly: GCF_018223925.1. Lineage (NCBI taxonomy): Bacteria > Pseudomonadati > Pseudomonadota > Gammaproteobacteria > Enterobacterales > Enterobacteriaceae > Klebsiella > Klebsiella sp. 10. The sequence continues at coordinate 113,437 of NZ_JAGRRB010000005.1, read as the reverse complement.
GAAGGCGCGAATGCACGCCTTCGTGGCTTTGATGGTGGTTTCTATTGGCGCCGGCCTCTTCTCCGGCATGCCGCTGGATAAAATCGCGGCGACGATGGAGAAAGGGATGGGCGGTACGCTGGGCTTCCTGGCGATCGTCGTCGCGCTCGGCGCGATGTTCGGTAAGATCCTGCATGAAACGGGGGCGGTCGATCAGATTGCCGTCAAGATGCTCAAATCCTTTGGCCACAATCGCGCGCACTATGCGATTGGTCTCGCCGGTCTCATCTGCGCGCTGCCGCTGTTCTTCGAAGTGGCGATCGTACTGCTGATTAGCGTCGCCTTCTCGATGGCGCGCCATACCGGTACTAACCTCGTGAAGCTGGTGATCCCGCTGTTTGCCGGCGTTGCCGCCGCCGCGGCGTTTCTGTTGCCTGGACCGGCGCCGATGCTGCTGGCGTCGCAAATGCACGCCGACTTTGGCTGGATGATCCTGATTGGCCTGTGTGCGGCCATTCCGGGGATGATTATCGCCGGTCCGCTATGGGGCAACTTCATCAGCCGCTACGTCGAATTGCATATTCCTGACGACGTCACGGAACCGCATCTCGGCGAAGGCAAAATGCCCTCCTTCGGCTTCAGCCTGGCGCTGATCCTGCTGCCGCTGGTGCTGGTTGGCCTGAAAACCATCGCCGCGCGCTTTGTGCCGGTGGGTTCCACTGCCTACGAATGGTTCGAGTTTATCGGCCACCCGTTCACCGCGATCCTGGTGGCCTGCCTGGTGGCGATTTACGGTCTGGCGGTACGTCAGGGAATGGCGAAAGACCGGGTGATGGAGATTTGCGGCCACGCGCTGCAGCCGGCCGGGATTATTCTGCTGGTGATCGGGGCTGGCGGCGTCTTCAAGCAGGTGCTGGTTGACTCCGGCGTTGGCCCGGCGCTTGGTGAAGCGCTGACCGGAATGGGGCTGCCGATCGCTATTACCTGCTTCGTACTGGCGGCGGCGGTGCGTATCATTCAGGGCTCTGCCACCGTGGCGTGCCTGACGGCGGTCGGCCTGGTGATGCCGGTGATTGAGCAGCTGAACTACAGCGGCGCGCAGATGGCGGCATTGTCTATCTGTATCGCCGGCGGCTCGATTGTGGTAAGCCACGTGAACGACGCCGGCTTCTGGCTGTTCGGTAAATTTACCGGCGCCAGTGAAGCCCAGACGCTGAAGACCTGGACCATGATGGAAACCATCCTTGGCACCACCGGGGCGATTGTCGGTATGATCGCCTTCCAGCTGCTGAGCTAAGCCCGCTCATCTCCCGCTCGTGGGAAATAAAAAGCCAGGGTAACGCTGCTTACCCTGGCTTCTTTGCAATAAGCCGCCCTTTTTCCCTCTTTTCCTTGCCAGCTATTGGCCCTTATTAGCGCTACGACGATGCTCGTATCCCTCGTCAGCCCTTGCTGTGACTGGGTTTGTCGCTTTTTTTTGGCAAGCGGAAAAGCACCAGATTTCACGCTTAATCCATAATCAGGATCAATAAAATAGCGACGGAAAATATTCCATTCCCCGGGGGTTTTCCCCGATAATCGTTGCGCTTTTGACGACGACCAGCGACGGTGGACAATGTGCAGGATAAGTTGCTTTTCTGATTGTTCAGCAATCATTGATTAATTTCACTTGCGACTTTAGCTGCATTTTGTAAGGTGAGGGATAATCCAGTTGGAAACTGGCCAGGCACAAACAGCACACACCTCGCAGGAATACGTTATGAAAAATGTTGGTTTTATCGGCTGGCGCGGAATGGTCGGCTCTGTTCTCATGCAACGCATGGTTGAAGAGCGCGATTTCGACGCCATTCGCCCGGTGTTCTTCTCTACCTCCCAGCTGGGACAGCCAGCGCCGTCATTCGGCGGTAGCACCGGTGGCACGCTGCAGGATGCGTTCGATCTGGACGCGCTGAAGGCGCTGGACATTATTGTCACGTGCCAGGGCGGCGATTACACCAACGAGATTTACCCGAAGCTGCGCGCAAGCGGCTGGCAGGGTTACTGGATTGACGCGGCTTCTTCGCTGCGCATGAAGGACGATGCGATCATTATCCTCGACCCGGTTAACCAGGATGTGATCACCGCCGGCCTGAACAACGGCGTGAAAACCTTTGTCGGCGGCAACTGCACCGTCAGCCTGATGCTGATGTCCCTCGGCGGCCTGTTTGCTCAGGATCTGGTGGAGTGGGTCAGCGTGGCGACGTACCAGGCGGCTTCCGGCGGCGGCGCGCGTCATATGCGCGAGCTGCTGAGCCAGATGGGGCAGCTGCATAATCATGTGGCCGCGGAGCTGGCGGACCCGGCTTCCGCCATCCTGGATATTGAGCGCAAAGTGACGTCGCTGACCCGCAGCGGCGAGCTGCCGGTCGATAACTTTGGCGTACCGCTGGCGGGCAGCCTGATCCCGTGGATCGACAAACAGCTGGATAACGGTCAGAGCCGCGAAGAGTGGAAAGGCCAGGCGGAGACCAACAAGATCCTCGCCACCTCGTCCGTTATCCCGGTAGATGGCCTCTGCGTTCGCGTTGGCGCGCTGCGCTGCCACAGCCAGGCGTTTACCATCAAGCTGAAGAAAGATGTTTCTATCCCGACCGTTGAGGAGCTGCTGGCCGCGCACAACCCGTGGGCCAAAGTGGTACCGAACGATCGTGAGATTACCATGCGCGAGCTGACCCCAGCCGCGGTGACGGGCACCCTGACCACCCCGGTAGGACGCCTGCGTAAACTGAATATGGGGCCGGAGTATCTATCGGCCTTTACCGTTGGCGACCAGCTGCTGTGGGGCGCCGCGGAGCCGCTGCGCCGGATGCTTCGCCAGCTGGCGTAAGCCCAGGATGAACAGAAAGGGGGTCTTCAAGCCCCCTTTTTTTTTGCGTAATACAAGGAGTAAACGCGGATGATAGATTTTTCCCCACGGAGGTAACTCAGCCTTGGCTATGCTTTAAGTAAGGAATTCCTTACCTGAAGGTGGGACGGAGCAGGAGGATGCTGAGAGCACTGCGCCGTTCAGGTCAAAAAAAGTCGCCAGTTACAGGAATGAGCGACACTTACAACAGGATGAAAGCATGTCTAATCATATTGATAGAGACGTGATTAATGCGCTAATCGCCGGTCATTTCGCGGATCCCTTTTCCGTGCTCGGCATGCACCGTACTGACGCCGGGCTGGAAGTGCGCGCATTATTACCCGATGCCACCGACGTGTGGGTTATTGAACCGAAAACCGGACGCAAAGTCGGCAAGCTCGAATGTCTCGACTCGCGTGGTTTCTTCAGCGGCGTCCTGCCGCGGCGTAAAAACGCTTTTCGCTATCAGCTGGCCGTCACCTGGCACGGGCAGCAGAATCTGATCGATGACCCTTATCGCTTTGGTCCGCTGTTGCAGGACCTTGACGTCTGGCTGCTGTCGGAAGGGACCCACCTGCGCCCTTACGAAACGCTGGGCGCGCACGCTGCCACCATGGACGGCGTCACCGGTACCCGTTTCTCGGTGTGGGCGCCGAACGCCCGCCGCGTATCGGTGGTGGGGCAGTTTAACTACTGGGATGGCCGTCGCCACCCGATGCGATTCCGCAAAGAGTCCGGGATCTGGGAGCTGTTCGTTCCCGGCGCGCATAATGGCCAGCTGTATAAATTCGAACTGATTGACGCCCACGGCAATCTGCGGGTCAAAGCCGACCCTTACGCCTTTGAGTCGCAAATGCGTCCGGAAAGCGCCTCGCTTATCTGCGACCTGCCGCCCAAAGTGGAACAGCCAGCGGACCGCAGAGCGGCGAACCAGTTTGATGCCCCGATCTCTATCTATGAAGTGCATCTCGGCTCCTGGCGCCGTCATACCGATAATAATTTCTGGCTGAGCTACCGCGAGCTGGCCGACCAGCTGGTGCCCTATGCGAAATGGATGGGCTTCACCCATCTCGAACTATTGCCGGTTAACGAGCACCCGTTCGACGGCAGCTGGGGCTACCAACCCACCGGGCTCTATGCGCCGACCCGCCGCTTCGGCACCCGCGACGATTTCCGTTACTTTATCAATGCCGCGCACGCCGCCGGGCTGAACGTCATTCTTGACTGGGTGCCCGGCCACTTCCCGGCGGATGATTTTGCCCTTGCCTCGTTTGACGGCACTTCGCTGTATGAGCACAGCGATCCGCGCGAGGGGTATCACCAGGACTGGAATACCCTGATCTACAACTACGGACGTCGGGAAGTCAGCAACTACCTGGTGGGTAACGCGCTGTACTGGATCGAACGCTTCGGCATCGATGCGCTGCGGGTCGACGCGGTGGCCTCGATGATCTATCGCGATTACAGCCGCAAGGCGGGAGAGTGGATCCCCAACGAATACGGCGGTCGGGAGAATCTGGAAGCCATTGAGTTTCTGCGCAACACCAACCGCATCCTTGGCGAACAGACGCCGGGCGCGGTCACCATGGCGGAAGAGTCCACCGATTTTGCCGGGGTGACCCGTCCGCCAGCCGGCGGCGGCCTCGGTTTCTGGTTCAAATGGAACCTCGGCTGGATGCACGACACCCTGGATTACATGAAGCTCGATCCGGTGCATCGCCGCTACCATCATGACAAAATGACCTTCGGCATGCTCTACAACTACACCGAGAATTTTGTGCTGCCGCTCTCCCACGATGAAGTGGTGCACGGCAAAAAATCGATTCTCGACCGCATGCCGGGCGATGCCTGGCAGAAGTTCGCCAACCTGCGCGCCTACTACGGCTGGCTGTTCGCCTTCCCGGGGAAAAAGCTGCTGTTTATGGGCAATGAGTTCGCTCAGGGGCGCGAGTGGAACCATGACGTTAGCCTCGACTGGCATCTGCTGGAGGGCGGCGACAACTGGCACCACGGCGTCCAGCGGCTGGTGCGCGACCTGAACCATACCTACCGTCATCATAAAGCGCTGCACGAGCTGGATTTTGACCCCTACGGCTTCGAATGGCTGGTGGTCGACGACCATGAGCGCTCGGTGTTTGTCTTTGTACGCCGTGACCGGGCGGGCAACGAGATTATCGTCGCCAGCAACTTCACGCCGGTGCCGCGCCACGACTACCGCTTCGGCATTAACCAGCCGGGCCGCTGGCGCGAGGCGCTAAATACCGACTCCATGCACTATCACGGCAGCAATCAGGGCAATGGCGGCGTGGTGGAAAGCGACGCTATCGCCAGCCATGGCCGCGAACATTCGCTGTCGCTGACCCTGCCCCCGCTGGCGACGATCTGGCTGGTCCGGGAGGCGCAATGACCTCACTCGCGGCAGGCAAACCTGCGCCATTGGGCGCCAGCTATGACGGCAGGGGGGTGAATTTCGCCCTCTTCTCCGCCCATGCGGAGCGGGTGGAGCTGTGCGTATTCGACGAGCAGGGCAACGAGCAACGCTTCGATCTCCCGGCGCGCAGCGGCGACATCTGGCACGGCTGGCTGGCCGCCGCCGGGCCGGGCCTGCGCTACGGCTATCGGGTACATGGTCCCTGGGACCCGGCGCAGGGGCACCGCTTTAACCCGGCCAAGCTGTTGATCGATCCCAGCGCCCACCGGGTCGAGGGCGATCTGCCTGACGATGAGCGCCTGCACGGCGGCATGTGGCAGCCCGATCGCCGCGACAGCGCCGCGGTCGCGCCAAAATCGCAGGTGGTGGATCTGCGCTATGACTGGCGTGGCGATAAACCGCCGCGTACCCCATGGGGGGAAACGGTGATTTATGAAGCGCACGTGAAAGGGCTCACCTTGCTTAATCCGCAGCTACCGGAAGCCATTCGCGGAACCTATAAAGCGCTGGGCCACCCGGCGATGATCGCTTACTTCAAATCGCTGGGCATCAGCGCCCTTGAGCTGTTGCCGGTGGCGCAGTTCGCCAGCGAGCCGCGACTGCAGCGGATGGGGTTAAGCAACTACTGGGGCTACAACCCGTTGGCGTGGTTCGCGCTGGATCCGCGCTACGCCAGCGACCCGGATCGCGCCCTGGATGAGTTTCGCGATGCGGTTAAGGCGCTGCACGCCGCCGGTATCGAAGTGATTCTGGATATCGTGCTCAACCATAGTGCGGAAATCGATCTCGAAGGGCCCACCGTCTCCCTGCGCGGAATCGACAACCGTAGCTATTATTGGGTAAGGGAGGATGGCGATTATCACAACTGGACCGGGTGCGGTAATACGCTCAATCTTAGCCACCCCGGCGTGGTGGAGTGGGCGCGCCAGTGTTTGCGCTTTTGGGTGGATGAGTGCCATGTCGACGGCTTTCGCTTCGACCTCGCCTCAGTGATGGGGCGGACGCCGGAATTCCGCCAGGATGCGCCGCTGTTTGAGGCTATCCGCCGCGACAGCGTGCTGTCGCAGGTGAAACTGATTGCGGAACCCTGGGATATCGGCCCGGGCGGCTATCAGGTGGGTAATTTCCCACCGCTGTTCGCTGAATGGAATGACCATTTTCGCGATAGCGCCCGACGCTTCTGGCTACAGCAAAATGTCTCCCTGGGGGATTTTGCCCAACGTTTCGCGGCCTCCAGCGATCTCTTTGCCCGCGATGGCAAACCGCCATCGGCGACGGTCAACCTGGTGACGGCCCACGATGGCTTCACGCTGCGCGACTGCGTTTGTTTCAATCAGAAACACAATGAGGCAAACGGGGAGGAGAATCGCGATGGGACTAACAATAACTACAGCAACAATCATGGTATAGAAGGATTAGAAGCGAATTTTGCGGTGATTGAACGGCGGCGCGCCAGCGCGCATGCGCTGCTGACGACGCTGCTGCTGGCTCAGGGGACGCCAATGCTGCTGGCGGGCGATGAACAGGGCCACAGCCAGCACGGTAACAATAATGCTTACTGCCAGGACAACGCCCTGACGTGGCTGGACTGGCGCCAGGCGAACCCGGGATTAACCGCCTTTACCGCGGCGCTGATCCACCTGCGGCGCCGTATTCCGGCGCTCACCCGCAACCGCTGGTGGCAGGAGGGGGATGGCAACGTCCGCTGGCTTAATCGCAACGCCCAGCCCCTGACTGCCGCGGAGTGGCAGCAGGGGGCCGCGTGTATGCAGATCCAGTTGTCGGATCGCTGGCTGCTCACGCTGAACGCCACCGCAGAGGTGGTGGATATGGTTTTACCCGAGGGGGAATGGCGCGCCGTTCCTCCATTCGCCGGAGAGGATAATCCGGTCATCATGGCTGTCTGGCATGGGCCCGCGCACGGAGTGTGCGTATTTCAAAGGTCGTAAGCCCTGAAGCTTTCGGTTGGACCCGTGGCGGCGGCGCGGCGGGATGAGCTGGAAAGCGGGGGTGTAAAAAGGAGTTAATCATGGTTAGGCTTGAAAAAAACGATCCGCTGATGCTGGCGCGTCAATTACCCATCAAATCCGTGGCGTTGATCCTCGCGGGCGGGCGTGGCACCCGGCTGAAGGATCTCACCATTAAGCGTGCGAAACCTGCCGTTCACTTTGGCGGCAAGTTCCGTATTATCGATTTCGCATTATCTAACTGCATTAACTCAGGGATCCGCCGCATCGGCGTTATTACCCAGTATCAGTCGCACACGCTGGTGCAGCACATCCAGCGCGGCTGGTCGTTCTTCAGCGAAGAGATGAACGAGTTTGTCGATCTGCTGCCGGCTCAGCAGCGCGTGCATGGCGAAAATTGGTATCGCGGCACGGCGGATGCGGTGACGCAGAACCTGGATATCATCAGCCGCTACAAGGCCGAGTACGTGGTGATCCTCGCGGGCGACCATATTTATAAGCAGGACTACTCGCGCATGCTGATCGACCATGTCGAAAAAGGGGCGCGTTGCACCGTGGCCTGCATGCCGGTGCCCATTGAAGAGGCATCCGCCTTCGGCGTCATGGCGGTCGACGAAAACGAAAAAATCATTGAGTTTGTCGAGAAACCCGCCAACCCGCCGGCGATGCCGACCGACCCGACCAAATCGCTGGCCAGCATGGGCATTTATGTCTTTGACGCCGCCTATCTTTATGAGCTGCTGGAAGAAGACGATCGCAACGAGAACTCCAGCCACGATTTCGGCAAAGACATCATTCCGAAGATCACCGAAGCTGGCATGGCTTATGCACATCCTTTCCCGCTCTCCTGTGTGCAGTCCGACCCGAACGCCGAACCTTACTGGCGCGACGTGGGGACGCTGGAAGCCTACTGGAAGGCTAACCTCGATCTGGCGTCAGTCACGCCGGAGCTGGATATGTACGACCAGAACTGGCCGATCCGCACCCATATGGAATCGCTGCCGCCGGCGAAGTTCGTGCAGGACCGCTCCGGTAGTCACGGCATGACCCTGAACTCGCTGGTTTCCGGGGGGTGCATTATCTCCGGGTCGGTGGTGGTGCAGTCGGTGCTGTTCCCGCGCGTGCGGGTGAATTCGTTCTGTAACATTGATTCGGCAGTCTTGTTGCCAGATGTCTGGGTGGGGCGCTCATGCCGCCTGCGTCGCTGCGTGATTGACCGCGCCTGTGTTATCCCGGAAGGAATGGTGATTGGTGAGAATGCGGAAGAGGATGCACGCCGCTTCTATCGCTCAGAGGAAGGTATCGTGCTGGTGACCCGCGACATGCTGCGGAAATTAGGGCACAAACAGGAGCGCTAATGCAGGTCTTACATGTATGTTCTGAGATGTTCCCGCTGTTAAAGACGGGCGGTCTGGCGGACGTCATCGGCGCACTGCCGGCGGCGCAAATCGCGGAGGGTATCGATACGCGCGTGCTGTTGCCGGCGTTTCCCGATATCCGTCGCGGCGTGGTGGATGCCCAGGTGGTGACCCGCCGGGATACCTTCGCCGGGCGGATCACGCTGCTGTACGGCCACTTTAACGGCGTGGGGATCTACCTGATAGACGCCCCGCATCTCTATGACCGTCCGGGGAGCCCTTACCACGATACCAACCAGCACGCTTATCCCGACAACGTCCTGCGCTTTGCGCTGCTGGGCTGGGTGGGAAGTGAAATGGCCAGCGGACTGGATCCGTTCTGGCGCCCGGATGTGGTGCATGCCCATGACTGGCACGCCGGCCTGACGCCGGCCTACCTGGCGGCGCGCGGACGCCCGGCTAAATCGGTGTTTACCGTGCACAACCTGGCGTACCAGGGGATGTTTTACTCCTGGCATATGAATGACATTGAGCTGCCTTGGTCGTTCTATAACATGCATGGCCTCGAGTTTAACGGGCAGATCTCGTTTCTCAAGGCCGGCCTCTACTACGCCGACCATATTACGGCGGTGAGCCCGACCTACGCGCGCGAGATCACCGAGCCGCAGTACGCCTACGGCATGGAGGGGCTGCTGCGCCAGCGCCATCATGAAGGTCGGCTGTCGGGAATTCTCAACGGCGTTGACGACGGTATCTGGAGCCCGCAAAACGATCTGCTGCTGCCGATGCGCTACGATCGCGACACGCTGGAGGAGAAGGCGGAGAACAAGCGTCAGCTGCAGATTGCCATGGGCCTGAAGGTCGATGATAAAGCGCCGTTGTTTGCCGTCGTCAGCCGTCTTACCAGCCAGAAAGGGCTGGACCTGGTGCTTGAAGCGCTGCCGGGTCTGCTTGAGCAGGGCGGCCAGCTGGCGCTGCTGGGCGCCGGCGATCCGGTGCTGCAGGAAGGTTTCCTCGCCGCCGCCGCCGAACACCCGGGCAAAGTGGGTGTGCAGATTGGCTACCATGAGGCCTTCTCCCACCGCATTATGGGCGGCGCCGACGTCATTCTGGTCCCGAGCCGCTTTGAACCCTGCGGCCTGACCCAGCTGTATGGTCTGAAGTACGGGACGCTGCCGCTGGTGCGCCGCACCGGCGGTCTGGCGGACACCGTCGCTGACAGTTCGCTGGAGAATCTGGCCGATGGTCTGGCGACAGGGTTTGTCTTTGAGGACAGCAATGCGCTGTCATTGCTGCGCGCTATCCGTCGCGCCTTTGTCCTCTGGTCGCGCCCGTCGCTCTGGCGCTACGTGCAGCGTCAGGCGATGAATATGGATTTTAGCTGGCAGGTTGCCGCGAACTCCTATCGCGAACTTTATCAACGCTTGATGTAACCACTGGAGTCATTGTTATGAATGTACCCTTTAGCTATGCATCACCGACGCTGAGCGTTGAGGCGTTAAAGCATTCTATTGCCTATAAACTGATGTTTATCATCGGTAAAGATCCGGCCATCGCCAACAAGCATGAATGGCTTAACGCCACGCTGTTTGCCGTTCGCGATCGCATGGTGGAGCGCTGGCTGCGCTCCAACCGCGCGCAGCTCTCCCAGGAAGTGCGCCAGGTGTACTATCTGTCGATGGAGTTTCTGATCGGCCGCACCCTCTCGAATGCGCTGCTGTCGCTGGGCATTTATGACGATGTGAGCAGCGCGCTGGCGGAGATGGGGCTCGATCTCGAAGAGCTGATCGATGAAGAGAATGACCCCGGGCTTGGCAACGGCGGTCTGGGCCGTCTGGCGGCTTGCTTCCTTGACTCCCTGGCGGCGCTGGGTCTGCCGGGACGCGGTTACGGCATCCGCTACGACTACGGGATGTTTAAACAGAATATTGTCGATGGCCGACAAAAAGAGTCTCCTGACTACTGGCTGGAGTACGGTAACCCGTGGGAGTTTGAGCGCCACAACACCCGCTATAAAGTGCGCTTCGGCGGCCGCATTCAGCAGGAAGGAAAGAAAACCCGCTGGATTGAGACGGAGGAGATCATTGCGGAAGCCTACGACCAGATCATCCCCGGCTTTGACACCGACGCCACCAACACGCTGCGTCTGTGGAGCGCGCAGGCCAGCAGCGAAATTAACCTCGGTAAATTCAACCAGGGCGACTACTTCGCCGCGGTAGAGGATAAAAACCACTCCGAAAACGTCTCCCGCGTGCTCTATCCGGACGACTCGACCTACTCCGGCCGCGAGCTGCGCCTGCGCCAGGAGTATTTCCTCGTGTCGGCCACGGTGCAGGATATCCTGAGTCGCCATTACATGTTGCATAAGACCTATGACAACCTGGCGGACAAGATTGCCATCCACCTGAATGACACCCACCCGGTGCTGTCGATACCGGAGCTGATGCGTCTGCTTATCGACGAACATAAGTTCAGCTGGGACGAGGCGTTTGAGGTGACCTGTCAGGTCTTCTCCTATACCAACCACACCCTGATGAGCGAAGCGCTCGAGACCTGGCCGGTGGATATGCTGGGTAAAATTCTGCCGCGCCATCTGCAGATTATCTTCGAGATTAACGACTATTTCCTCAAGACTTTGCAGGAGCAGTATCCGAACGATACCGACCTCCTCAGTCGCACCTCGATTATCGACGAGTCTAACGGCCGCCGTGTGCGGATGGCCTGGCTGGCGGTAGTGGTCAGCCACAAGGTCAACGGGGTGTCCGAGCTGCATTCCCGACTGATGGTGGAGTCACTGTTTGCCGAATTCGCCAAAATCTTCCCAATGCGCTTTATCAACGTGACCAACGGTGTGACGCCGCGCCGCTGGCTGGCGCTGGCCAACCCGCCGCTGTCGAAAGTGCTGGATGAGCATATCGGCCGCACCTGGCGGACCGATCTGAGTCAGCTTGATGAGCTGAAACAGCATATCGACTACCCGATGGTCAATCAGGCGGTGCGTCAGGCCAAGTTTGAGAACAAACAGCGGCTGGCCAGCTATATTGCTCAACAGCTCAATGTGGTGGTCAATCCGAAGGCGCTGTTTGATGTGCAGATCAAACGTATCCATGAATACAAACGGCAGCTAATGAATGTGCTGCACGTCATCACCCGCTATAACCGGATCAAGGCCGATCCGCAGGCCGAGTGGGTGCCGCGGGTAAATATTTTCGCCGGTAAGGCGGCCTCGGCCTACTATATGGCCAAGCACATTATTCACCTGATCAACGATGTGGCGGCGGTGATTAATAACGATCCGCAGATTGGCGACAAGCTGAAGGTCGTCTTTATCCCCAACTACAGCGTTAGCCTGGCGCAGCTGATCATTCCGGCGGCAGACCTGTCGGAACAGATCTCCCTCGCAGGCACTGAAGCTTCCGGCACCAGTAATATGAAGTTTGCCCTTAACGGCGCGCTGACTATCGGCACCCTTGATGGGGCAAACGTGGAGATGCAGGAGCACGTGGGCGAAGAGAATATCTTTATCTTCGGCAACACCGCGGAAGAGGTGGAGGAGCTACGTCGCAGCGGCTATAAACCACGCGAATATTACGAGCAGGATGAAGAGCTCCACCAGGCGCTGACGCAGATCGGTACCGGCGTCTTCAGCCCGGCGGAACCGGGGCGCTACCGCGACCTGCTGGATTCGCTGATTAACTTTGGCGACCACTACCAGGTTCTGGCGGACTATCGTAGCTATGTGGACTGCCAGGATCGCGTCGACGAGCTGTATCAAAACCCGGAAGAGTGGGCCTATAAGGCGATGTTGAATATTGCCAACATGGGCTACTTCTCTTCTGACCGGACGATCCAGGAGTACGCGAAATATATCTGGCATATCGACCCGGTAAGGCTGTAAGCCAGTCAATGCAACACCACACAACACAACGGGGCCATTTGGCCCCGTTGTGTTGTGTGGCGAACGTTTTATTCGGAAAAGTGCCGGGGAGGATTCAGGCTATTGCGGGAATATACTATTGACGTGAATTCGCCAGCAGTACGATAAACGCTCAATAAGTTTACGTTCATAGCCTATGTGGGATGTAGAAACGACGGATACGTTTGATACCTGGTTCGAATTACAAAGTAGAGCTTTAAAAGAGGATATGTTGGCCACGATTCTCATCCTGTCTGAGTTTGCTCCGCAGCTTGGGCGCCCGTATGTTGATACGGTGAAAGATTCAACGTTTCAGAATATGAAAGAACTCCGGGTTCAGCATCATGGGCTCCCCATCCGCGCCTTTTTTGCTTTTGAGCCTCTGCGGAAAGCTATCGTTTTATGTGCGGGCGATAAGGATGGCATGAATGAGAAACGTTTTTACAAAGAGATGATTACTCTGGCTGACAGAGAATTCAGCCAACACCTGACTAAGGAGCGATAATGGCCACGCTAAAAGAACTCATGGCGAAACAGAGTCCTGATAGCCAGCAGCGTATTGCAGCGAAAGCGGCAGAGATACGCCAGTCTGTCGCTTTAAACTTGCTTCGAGAAGAGTTGCAAATGTCGCAAACAGAGATGGCTGCGGCTATGGGGGTAAAGCAGCCAACGATCGCTAAAATGGAACAGGCTGATAACGACCCTCGGCTTTCGACCCTAAAACGCTACATTGCGGCATTGGGGGGAGAACTCAGTATAAATGTCACATTGCCGACTGGAAAAAAAGTCTCGTTTAATTTGTGAACAGGTATCCGGGCCAAGCGCAAGCCATAGCCCGGGTATTTCTCTCCTGGCGCCGCGCGATGTCAGGACGCTAACGACAGTTCAGACTTTCCCGCATGCTGCGCCAGCCATTCGCTGATGCGCGCCTGCTGCTCGGCAGTCAGCCACATACCCTGTTTGGTTCGACGCCAGATGGCGTCATCCAGGCTGCGCACCCACTCGTGCTCCACCAGATATTTCAGCTCGGCTTCATAAAACTCGTGGCCGAAATCTTCCCCGAGATCGCTCAGGGCGCTGGCTTCCTTCAGGATCCACTCGCTGTTGCTCCCGTAGGTGCGGGCATAATGGCGGGCCAGTGATTCACTGATGAACGGGAAGCGACGGCGCAGTTTTGCCGCGTAGTCGTCGCGGTCGCCGCCGATATCGCCGCCGGGGAGCACCGCGGTTTTGGTCCATGCCGGGCCGATCCCTTTGTAATAGGGGGTCAGTTTTTCCAGTGCATGCTCGGCCAGTTTGCGATAGGTGGTCAGCTTGCCGCCGAAGACGGACAGCAGCGGCGCCTGACCGTTCTCATCGTGAATATCCAGGGTATAGTCGCGGGTAATGGCCTGCGGCGAATCCGACTCGTCGTCGCACAGCGGACGGACGCCGGAGTAGGTCCAGACGATATCGTCCCGGCTGAGGGTCTTTTTAAAGTGCGCGTTATAGACGTTCAGCAGATAGTTGATCTCTTTATCATCAATGGCCACCGCTTTCGGATCGCCCTTATACTCGACGTCCGTCGTGCCGATGATAGAGAACTCATCCATCCACGGAATAACAAACACTATGCGTTTATCTTCGTTCTGCAGAATATAAGCCTGTTTCTGGGTATGCACCCGCGGCACCACGATGTGGCTGCCCTTGATCAGACGGATGCCGTAAGGCGAGCGCAGATGCATCCCTTCGTCGAAGAACTGTTTGACCCATGGGCCGGTGGCATTGACCAGGCCGCGCGCCTTCCAGGTAAACTTCTCACCGCTATCAATATCTTCCGCTTCCACCACCCACAGGCCATTCTCACGTTTCGCCGAGATAGCGCGGGTGCGGGTACGCACTTCGCCGCCTTTGCGGACGACCATCTGCGCGTTGGCCAGCACCAGGCGGGCATCGTCGACCCAGCAGTCGGAATATTCGAAACCGCGCACAATTTCCGGTTTAAGTACCGATTCTGCGCCAAAACGCAACCCGGTGGATCCCGGGAGGCTGGTGCGTTTGCCCAGATGATCGTACATAAACAAGCCGATACGGATCATCCATGCCGGGCGCAGATGCGGGCGATGCGGTAGGCGAAAGCGCATCGGGAAGGCGATATGCGGGGCCATTTTTAACAGCACTTCACGCTCGGCCAGCGCTTCGCTGACCAGACGGAACTCATAGTGTTCGAGGTAGCGTAGCCCGCCGTGGATCAGTTTGGAACTGGCGCTGGAGGTGGCGCAGGCGAGATCGCGCGCTTCCAGCATCAGTACGGATAAACCACGCCCGGCGGCATCTGCCGCGATACCGGCACCGTTGATGCCTCCGCCTATCACAATCAGATCTTTGGTTTCCACGTTCTTACCCTCTCACACTTTCGTTTAAGCTCATAAATGCTCGATATCGCTCACTATAGCAAACAAACGCGCTTTTGGTAACATCAAAAAAACATTTTGAAGTGATGGGTGTAACATATTGGCGTTTCTTTACCGCCTGACGGTACACTACAGGGTAAAATTGGGCCGGCCATCGCCCGTCATGACGAGAAAGAGAAGAGAATCATGGAACAGTTTGAATGCATCAATGTTGAAGAAGCGCACCAGAAACTGCATCAGCAGACGGCGGTACTGGTCGATATCCGCGATCCGCAAAGCTATGCGATGGGTCATACGCCGGGCGCGTTTCATCTGACCAACGATACGCTGGGCGCGTTTATGCGTGACAACGACTTTGACACGGCGGTGATGGTGATGTGCTATCACGGCAACAGCAGCAAGGGCGCCGCGCAGTATCTGCTGCAGCAGGGGTTTGATAAGGTCTATAGCGTTGACGGCGGGTTCGACGCCTGGCATCGCCATTTCCCGGCGGAAGTGGCGCGCGGGACGTTTTAACGACTGGCAGGTATACTATCCCCCTTTGTGTGGAATAAGCGATTCGCTGCATGTTAATGATTACCTCTTTTGCCAACCCGCGGGTGGCCCAGGCGTTTGTCGATTATATGGCGACGCAGGGGATTATCCTGACCATCCAGCAGCATACCCAGAGCGACGTCTGGCTGGCTGATGAGAGTCAGGCCGGGCGCGTCAGGGCTGAGCTGGCGCGTTTTCTCGAAAACCCGGCGGACCCGCGCTATCTGGCGGCGAGCTGGCAGTCCGGACAGACCAATAGCGGGTTGCGCTATCAGCGCTTTCCTTTCTTTGCCACGCTGCGGCATAACGCCGGTCCGTTCACCTGGGCGATTCTGCTGATCTGCATCGCGGTGTTCATCCTGCAAAATCTGCTGGGCGATCAGCCGGTGATGATTTGGCTGGCCTGGCCCTACGATCCTTCGCTGCAGTTCGAAGCCTGGCGCTATTTCAGCCATGCTTTCATGCATTTCTCGCTGATGCATATTCTCTTCAACCTGCTATGGTGGTGGTATCTTGGCGGCGCGGTGGAAAAGCGCATCGGCAGCGGCAAGCTGGTGGTGATCACCGTCATCAGCGCTCTGCTGAGCGGCTTCGTGCAGCACCAGTTTAGCGGCCCGTGGTTTGGTGGCTTGTCGGGCGTGGTCTACGCGCTGATGGGCTACGTCTGGCTGCGGGGCGAGCGCGATCCGCAGAGCGGTATTTATCTGCAGCGCGGGTTGATACTCTTCTCTTTAGTGTGGTTAATTGCTGGCTGGTTTGACGTTTTCGGCATGGCGATCGCCAACGGCGCGCACGTGGCTGGTCTGGCGACCGGCCTGGCGATGGCGTTTGTTGATACCTTACATGGGCGAAAACGCGCATAAAGACTTACCGACAGGGGTCGGGTAGGCGACATTTTTCCAGGGATATTTCATGAAACAAACACAACGTCATGACGCCATTATCGAGCTGGTAAAAAAACAGGGTTACGTCAGCACGGAAGAGCTGGTTGAGCAGTTCGCGGTAAGCCCGCAGACCATCCGCCGCGACCTGAACGATTTAGCCGAACAGAAAATGATCCTCCGCCATCACGGCGGCGCGGCGCTGCCCTCCAGCTCGGTCAACACCTCCTGGCACGATCGCAAAGCGACCCAGACGGCGGAGAAAGAGCGTATCGCCCGGCGGGTGGCCAGCGAGATCCCGGACGGGGCGACGCTGTTTATTGATATCGGCACCACGCCGGAAGCGGTGGCGCACGCCCTGCTCGATCACAACGATCTGCGGATTGTGACCAATAACCTTAACGTCGCCAACACGCTGATGGTGAAAGAGGACTTCCGTATTATTCTCGCTGGCGGCGAACTGCGTAGCCGGGACGGCGGGATCATCGGGGAAGCCACCCTCGACTTTATCTCGCAGTTCCGCCTCGACTTCGGCATTCTCGGCATCAGCGGCGTAGACAGCGATGGCTCGCTGCTGGAGTTTGATTATCATGAAGTGCGCACCAAGCGGGCGATCATTGAGAATTCACGCCACGTGATGCTGGTGGTGGACCATACCAAGTTTGGCCGCAATGCGATGGTCAACATGGGCAGCATCAGTATGGTCGATGCGGTCTATACCGACGTGCTGCCGCCGGCCGGCGTGCTGAAGGTGATCACTGATAACAACCTTCAGCTGGAGCTGTGCTAAACGGCAACGGCGTCGTCAGACGCCGTATCCCATCATCTTAAGTAACTGCTGGGCATGCTGTACCGCGTCCTGCCGGTGGGCGACGCCCAGTTTCTGATACAGGTTGCGAATGTGGGTCTTGATGGTGGTGGCCGCCACGTCAAGCTCGCCGGCAATCTGCTCGTTGCTGTAACCGGAATAGATTAAGCCAAGCACCTGCCACTCGCGCTGGGTCAGCGGGCTGGTGCGGATAAGCTCCGGCACCTCCGGATGATTCAGCAGTCGCTCGACGAACCCTTCGTCAAAGTGGGCGAATTTGTGGCGATGATGCTGGTTGATGTCGCGCAGAATACGCTGGGCGCGATGCTGCTCCAGCTCCGGCAACGTGTTCAACTGGATCAGCTGGCGCAGCTGCTGGGCCATCGCCTCGCCTTCAATCACAAAGTGGTTGATAAAACCGGTGCGGTTGGCGAGCGTCAGGGCTTCCAGCAGGGCTTTCTGCGCTTCGCTCTTGCGTCCTGACTGCCAGTACAGCTGGTTGAGCAGCAGCAGGTTGCGGTTGAGATCGCTCATCAAACGCAGCGAACGCGCATTTTCGTTCAGCTCTTCCAGCACCATTTCCGCCGGTTCGAAGTCGCCCAGCAGGATCTGCGCCCGGGCAATGTTGCGCCACTGGCTCTGCAGGAAGTGGTTGTTGGCGAACTCCGGCTTTGGCGTCTGGCGCAGCCAGTTGGCCGCCGCGGTTTTATCACCGGTCATCTGCCAGTAGATCACTCGCACCTTATCGGCGTTGGAGACCCAGTCGCTGTGATAGTGACCATTACCGAGCAGGTTTTCCAGCCGGTTCAGGTGGCTGCGGGCATTATCCAGATCGCCGCGCGCCAGTGAGCACTGGACCATCAGCGCCAGGCACTGCAGCTGCTGCTGCGGCTGATAGGTGGATAGCACGTCCATCCCCTGGCGGGCGCAAGCTTCAGCCTCGTCGAGGCGCGCCCATGCCCACAGCAGCTGAGAACGGATGCGCAGCAGGAACTCATGCATCGGCAACTGCTCAAGATGCTGTTCGCGTACCAGCTGGAAGGCTTTCTCCTGGCTCTCCCAGGCGGCCTGCAGGAAGCCCTGGGCGAAGAGGATTTCGCTTTGCTGAATGATGCTCCACAGGGCGTAATGCCATACGTCATGACGGCGGGCCATCTGTTCGGTCTGCTGCATCACGGCGAGGGATTTGGTCAGCTTTCCCTTACAATGGAGAACTTCGCCATGCACCGATGTGGCGACGATGCGGCTGTAATAGTTGGCCAGCGGCAGCTCTTCCAGGGCCACCATTGACAGACGTTCCGCCTCGTCCTGGTCGCCATCGTTAATCGCCACCTGCGCGCGCAGCGCGTTGAAGTCGCCATGCATCGCGGTGTCCATTTCCACACTCATCTCCTGCTCGGCGCGCGCCAGCAGGGTATTGACTTCGCTGTAGCGATGCTGGCTCTGCATCAGCCAGGCCTGGAGCAGGATCAGGCGCGGATTTTCCAGCAGATTGGACCATGGCAGCGCCGCCAGCGACTGCTCCAGTAGCCCCAGCTCGCTATGGTTAAACATGCCCCAGGCATGATTGAGCAAGATATCGCGCAGCATTTTGGCATCGCCGGCCGCCAGCGCATGGTGGATGGCCTCGCTGGGGAAACCTTGCGCCATCCAGCTTTCCGCGGCGGCGCGGTGGATCTCCGGTAGTTCAACCGCCAGCTCCCACTGACAGCGCTGGCGCAGGAAGCTGCCAAACAGCGGGTGATAGCGGAACCATTCGCCGGAATCATCCATCCGCTGCAGGAACAGCCCCTGGCGTTCGATCTCCTCCAGCTGCATCTGGCCATTCTCTTCGCCGGTGACGCGCACGATTAACGCGTCGTTCATTGAGCGCAGCAGAGAACTCTTCAGCAAAAAGTTGCGCGTGCGGGCGTCAACGTTATCCAGCACTTCATCCACCAGATAATCCGACAGATGGCTGGCGTTAATCCCGGCGAGGCGGCGGGCGGAGTGTTGGGCGGAGGAGTTATTCTGGCGGGCGGAGAGGGCGATGAGTTGTAGCGCGGTGGCCCACCCGGCGACATCGTCGCACAGCCGGCTACTGTCGTCGGCTTCGATAGGCGATGTCAGACGACAGTCGAAAAATTGTTTCGCCTCCTGGTGGGTAAAGGCCAGCTGCTGACTGCCAATCTCCAGAAGCTGATCGCGGACGCGCAGATTGGCAATGCCCAGCTGCGGCAGGTTACGCGACAGGACCACCAGGGTCATATTCTCCGGCTGATGGCGCAGGAAAAAGCGCATCGCGTCATGGATCACCGGATTATTGATCAGATGGTAATCATCAATGACGAGATACAGCGGGCGCTGCCAGTCGGCAAGTTCAATAAACAGCTGCGCAAAAAGAGAGGAGAGACTGGCGTACTGGCGTTTTTGCACCATCGCTTCACTGGCCGCGCAGTGGTTGCCGGTAGCCTGCTGAATCGCCGCGATCAGATAGCTGGCAAAACGCTCCTGCTGGTTGTCGCCTTCGTCCAGCGAAAACCACCCAAGATCGTTTTTACCCGCGGCCCACTGAGAAATGAGCGTTGTCTTACCGTACCCGGCAGGACTGGTGATCAGCACGAGACGATAATTGTTCGCGCCGGAAAGTTTCGCCAGTAAGCGCTCACGAACCACAGTGTGTTCAAGGCGGACCGGACGACTTAATTTGGACGGAATCAACATAGTTCTACATTTCGCTGTGCAAGAGAGAGGTTGCGATTTTTTTTGCGCTTCGTAATTAATATCTAATAAGGTCGGTGATTATGAAATTTATTGCAAGTTATGTCCGAAGTTTATGCTCTTGAATTTGCTCTATGTCACAAATTTTGACATTGGCTGAGAATGGGAAAAAATCGCAGGCAGGACTGGTCGGCCGCGGTTTTCAGGCGGTAGCTGGCGGAGTGTGGGTGGATTTATTTTACGCTAAGAGTAGTTGTTTGTTTTTATTAAATTATTGTCAGCGATTTCTTAGAAGTAATCTTTTTTGCGGGTCAATGCGATGAAAGGTGCTTATTTCTTCAGGGGCCTCTATTTATTTTGTTAATAACGTGGCGAGGAACTGGAAGATTTTTTACACGTATTGGCCTGTAACAAATTTTTAGCTACCGGAGGTAACCTCTCAATTGTCATATCGCGGTGATTTTTACAGCATATTTTTGCCTTCTCGCCCACACTATAGTGTTCAGGATCACACTTTTCGCTCATCCCCGCCACTCCTCCCTGTCTAATCCCCGTCAGGATGAGGACGATGAATCGGGAGGTCGGCACACTAGCGCCATCGTTTTAGTAAAGGACCCGGATCTCATTATGTCACAGACTACATTTAACAAAGCTCAGTTTCAGGCTGCACTGACGCGTCAGTGGCAGCATTTTGGTTTACAGTCCGCTTCCGAGATGACACAGCGTCAATGGTGGCGCGCAGTCAGCGGAGCGTTGGCGGAACTCCTGGCGGCGCAGCCGGTAGCGAAACCGGCGCAAGGACAGCGTCACGTTAACTACATCTCAATGGAGTTTCTGATTGGTCGTCTGACCGGCAACAACCTGCTCAACCTGGGCTGGTACGAGGGCGTCAGCGACGCGCTGAAAGGCTACGATGTCAACCTCACCGATCTGCTGGAAGAAGAGACTGACCCGGCGCTGGGTAACGGTGGCCTGGGACGTCTGGCAGCCTGCTTCCTCGACTCCATGGCGACGGTGGGGCAGTCGGCGACCGGTTACGGTCTCAACTACCAGTATGGCCTGTTCCGCCAGTCATTTGACGATGGCCAGCAGATGGAAGCCCCTGACGACTGGGGGCGCAGCAGCTACCCGTGGTTCCGTCATAACGAAGCGCTGGATGTCCAGGTAGGTATCGGCGGGAAAGTCAGCAAAAACGGCGAATGGCAGCCGGCGTTCGTCATTACCGGCGAAGCCTGGGACCTGCCGGTGCTTGGCTATCGCAACAACGTCGCCCAGCCGCTGCGTCTGTGGCAGGCCAAACACGCTCATCCGTTCAACCTGACCAAATTCAACGATGGCGATTTCCTGCGCGCCGAGCAGCAGGGCATCGACGCGGAAAAACTGACCAAGGTGCTGTACCCGAACGACAACCATCAGGCCGGTAAAAAACTGCGCCTGATGCAGCAGTACTTCCAGTGCGCCTGCTCAGTGGCCGATATCCTGCGCCGTCATCATCTGGCAGGCCGCAAGCTGGCCGAACTGGCGGATTACGAAGTGATCCAGCTGAACGATACGCACCCGACCATCGCCATCCCGGAGCTGCTGCGCGTGCTGATCGACGAGCACCAGCTGAGCTGGGACGACGCCTGGGCGATCACCAGCAAAACCTTTGCTTACACCAACCACACCCTGATGCCGGAAGCGTTGGAATGCTGGGATGAGAAGCTGGTAAAAGCGCTGCTGCCGCGCCATATGCAGATCATTAAAGAGATCAACGACCGCTTTAAACAGCTGGTGGACAAAACCTGGCCGGGCGATAAGCAGGTCTGGGCGAAGCTGGCGGTGGTGCATGACAAACAGGTTCGGATGGCCAACATGTGCGTGGTGGGCGGCTTTGCTGTCAACGGCGTGGCGGCGCTGCACTCGGATCTGGTGGTAAAAGATCTGTTCCCGGAATATAACCAGCTGTGGCCGAACAAATTCCATAACGTGACCAACGGCATCACGCCGCGCCGCTGGATCAAGCAGTGCAACCCGGCGCTGGCCTCGCTGCTGGATGAGACGCTGAAAAAAGAGTGGGCCAATGACCTCGACCAGCTGATCAACCTGGAAAAATATGCTGACGATGCGGCGTTCCGTCAGACTTATCGCGATATCAAGCAGGCCAACAAAGTTCATCTGGCTGAGTTTGTGAAGCAGCGTACCGGGATTGAGATCAACCCGCAGGCGATCTTCGATATCCAGATCAAACGTCTGCACGAGTATAAGCGTCAGCACCTTAACCTGCTGCATATCCTTGCGCTGTACAAAGAGATCCGCGAAAACCCGCAGTCCGACCGCGTACCGCGCGTCTTCTTGTTCGGCGCGAAAGCGGCGCCGGGCTACTATCTGGCGAAAAACATTATTTTTGCCATCAATAAGGTAGCGGAGGCGATCAACAACGACCCGAAAGTCGGCGATAAGCTGAAGGTGGTCTTCCTGCCGGACTATTGTGTATCGGCAGCAGAAAAACTGATCCCGGCGGCGGATATCTCCGAGCAGATCTCCACCGCGGGTAAAGAAGCCTCTGGCACCGGCAACATGAAGCTGGCGCTGAACGGCGCGCTGACCGTCGGGACGCTGGATGGCGCTAACGTGGAAATCGCTGAGCAGGTGGGCGAGGAGAACATCTTTATCTTCGGCCACACGGTTGAAGAGGTGAAAGCCCTGAAAGCGAAAGGCTACGATCCGCTGAAATGGCGTAAAAAAGACAAGCTGCTCGATGCGGTGCTTAAGGAGCTGGAGAATGGCACCTACAGCAACGGCGACAAGCATGCCTTCGATCAGATGCTGCACAGCCTGCTGCAGGGCGGCGATCCGTACCTGGTGCTGGCCGATTTCGAAGCCTACGTAGCGGCGCAAAAACGGGTAGATGAGCTGTATCGCGACGAGGAGGCCTGGACCCGTGCGGCTATCCTCAACACCGCGCGCTGCGGCATGTTCAGCTCCGACCGCTCGATCCGCGATTATCAGCAACGTATCTGGCAGGCGAAACGCTAAAGGAAGGCCTATGGAGAGTAAACGCCTCGATAATGCCGCGCTGGCGGCGGGCATCAGCCCCAGCTATATCAACGCGCACGGCAAGCCGCAGTCTATCGCGGCTGTCACCAAACAGCGCCTGCTGGATGCGATGCATCGCTCTACCGCCGCCACGAAAGTGGCGGTTAACCCGCTGCCGAACGTGAAAATTTTCACTCACGGCAAAAAAATGTCGCTGCCGGTGGCAGGACGCGGTGAGTATCAGTGGATCCTGACTACTGAGGACGGTAAGCAGTATCAAGGGAAAACCCGCGGCGGCGAGACGCTGCCGCTGCCGGCCAAACTGCCGGAGGGGTACCACTCCCTGACCCTCACCCAGGAGGGGGAGCGCTGGCACTGCCGAACTATCGTCGCGCCAGCGCGCTGCTATGAGCCGCAGCCGCTGAAAGAGGGGAAAAAGCTGTGGGGCACCTGCGTGCAGCTGTATACCCTGCGCTCAGAGAAAAACTGGGGGATCGGCGATT
This sequence comes from Klebsiella sp. 10, assembly GCF_018223925.1. Taxonomy (NCBI): domain Bacteria; kingdom Pseudomonadati; phylum Pseudomonadota; class Gammaproteobacteria; order Enterobacterales; family Enterobacteriaceae; genus Klebsiella; species Klebsiella sp. 10. The sequence goes on along the minus strand of NZ_JAGRRB010000005.1, from coordinate 90,065 downwards.
TTGGCGATCTGCGGGCCATGCTGCCGGAAATCGCCCGCCGCGGCGGGTCGTTTATTGGCCTTAACCCGATTCATGCCCTCTATCCGGCGAACCCGGAGAGCGCCAGCCCCTATAGCCCGTCTTCACGTCGCTGGCTGAACGTTATTTATATCGACGTCAACGCGGTTGAAGATTTCCAGCGTAGCGAAGAGGCGCAGGCGTGGTGGCAGTCTCCGGCAACGCAGCAGGCACTGCAGGTGGCGCGGGAAACGGACGATGTGGATTATACCGCCGTCACTACGCTGAAAATGACCGCGCTGCGTATGGCATGGAAACAATTCTCTCGTCGTGAAGATGAGCAGATGACAGCGTTCCGCGAGTTTGTTCTGCGCGAAGGGGAAAGCCTCTACTGGCAGGCGGCTTTCGATGCGCTGCACGCCTGGCAGGTACAACAGGACCCGCTGCGCTGGGGCTGGCCGGCCTGGCCGAAGGCCTTTCAGGATATCGACAGCCCGGAGGTGAAAGCCTTCTGCGTCGAGCATGAGGATGACGTCAGTTTCTATCTCTGGCTGCAGTGGCTGGCCTGGAGTCAGTTTGCCGCCTGCTGGGAAACCAGCCAGCGTGACGGCATGCCGATCGGCCTCTACCGCGACCTGGCGGTGGGCGTCGCCGAGGGCGGGTCGGAAACCTGGTGCGATCGTGAACTGTACTGCCTGAAAGCATCCGTAGGCGCGCCGCCGGATATTCTGGGCCCGCTGGGCCAGAACTGGGGCCTGCCGCCGATGGATCCGCATATCATTGCCGCCCGCGCCTATGAGCCGTTTATCGACCTGCTGCGCGCTAATATGCAGAACTGCGGCGCGCTGCGCATCGATCACGTGATGTCTGTGCTGCGTCTGTGGTGGATCCCGTATGGTGAAACCGCCGATCATGGCGCTTACGTTCAGTATCCGGTCGACGATCTGCTGTCGCTTCTGGCGCTGGAAAGCCAGCGTCATCGCTGCATGGTGATCGGTGAAGATCTGGGCACGGTACCGGTGGAGATCGTCAGCAAGTTACGCAACAGCGGCGTCTATTCTTATAAGGTGCTCTATTTTGAGAGTGATGCAGAGAAAACGTTCCGCGCGCCGGCGCTGTACCCGGAGCAATCAATGGCTGTGGCGACGACGCACGACCTGCCCACTCTTCGCGGCTACTGGGAAAGCGGCGATCTGACGTTAGGTAAAGCGCTGGGCCTCTATCCTGATGAGGTGGTGCTGCGCGGACTGTACCAGGACCGCGAGCTGGCGAAGCAAGGGCTGCTGGACGCGCTGCATAAGTACGGCTGTCTGCCCAAGCGCGCCGGCCATAAGGCCTCGCTGATGAGCATGACGGGGATCCTCAACCGGGGGATGCAGCGTTATATTGCCGACAGCAACAGCGCCCTGCTGGGCCTGCAGCCGGAAGACTGGCTGGAGATGGCGACGCCGGTTAACATTCCGGGCACCAGCACCGAGTACCCGAACTGGCGCCGGAAGCTGTCCGTCACCCTGGAGCAGATGTTTGCCGATGAACGGGTCAATAAGCTGATTAAGGATCTGGATAAACGGCGCAAGGCGGCGAGCAAGAAAGCCGCCTCCTGATAACTTCCTGCCGCGCGCTCCTCTGCGCGGCGAAGAGCATGTCCGATAAAAAAGGCCGGCCCGCTTCACGCGGACCGGCCTTTTTCTGTGGCGGGAGTGACCTTACACCACCATCCCCAGCAGCAGACAGCCCACCAGGCCGCAGACTGAGATAATGGTTTCCAGCACCGACCAGGACTTGATGGTCTCGCCGATGGTCAGGTTAAAGTACTCTTTGAACAGCCAGAAGCCCGGATCGTTAACATGGGAGAAGATAACGCTGCCGGAGCCAACGGCGATAACCATCAGCTCCGGGCTGACGCCGGTGGTGGCGATCAGCGGCGCGGCGATCCCGCCCGCGGTGATGGCGGCCACGGTCGCCGAACCCAGCGCGATACGCAGCACCGCGGCGATAGACCACGCCATAAACAGCGGAGACATGTTCGATTCGTGCATGATAGAGGCGATGTATTTATCCATGCCGCTATCCACCAGCACCTGCTTGAAGGCGCCGCCGCCGCCGATGATCAACAGCATCATGGCGATGATTTTAATCGAAGAGGTCAGGGTATCGTTGATCTGCTCCATGGAGCGGCCGCGGTTCAAACCGAAGGTGAACAGGGCAATCAGTACCGCAATCAGGGTGGCCATCACCGGGTCGCCGAAGAACTCGGCAATTGGCAGGAAGGCGTGGCCTTTCGGCAGGATCATCTCAGCCACGGCGCGCATCGCCATCAGGATCACCGGAACCAGCGAGGTCCAGACGCTGACGCCAAAGCCTGGCATCTCTTCTTCAGTGAACACTTTCGGGTTATGCAGGCCTTCCGGGATCGGCTTATCTATCCCTTTCAGGAAGCGCGCAAACACCGGTCCCGCCAGGATAACCGTCGGGATAGCCAGAATGGTGCCGTAGAGCAGCGTTTTGCCCATATCGGCATGGAAGATGGTGGCGATCGCGGTCGGACCCGGATGCGGCGGCAGGAAGCCGTGGGTGACGGAGAGCGCGGCTGCCATCGGTACGCCGACGTACAGCAACGGAATACGGGCCGAGGCGGCGATGGTGAACACCAGCGGCAGCATCAGCACGAAGCCCACTTCATAGAACAGGGCGAAGCCAACGGTGAAGCCGGTCAGGACCACCGCCCACTGAATATGCTTCTTACCGAACTTATTGATAAGCGTGGTGGCGATACGCTGGGCGCCGCCGCAGTCTGCCAGCAGCTTACCGAGCATAGCGCCGAAGCCCATGATCAGCGCGAGGCTGCCAAGGGTGCCGCCAACGCCGTTTTTGATGGAGACGATCACTTTATCCAGTGGCATACCCTGCATTAATCCGACGGCGAGCGCCACCAGAACCAGCGCAATGAAGCCGTTCATTTTGAAACGGATCATTAACAGCAACAACAGGGCAACCCCGATAGCAACGATGACTAATGGCATGATTTACCTGGCCTTAATTTGTTATGGGTAACGTCAAAGTTCGAACCTGTAGAGCATCCGCTCCGTCAGGGAGCAAAATAGTCTGGCGCCGTAAACGCTTGCATTATCCTTACCCAGAGAAAGGATAGCTGGCTATTTTTTTGCCGGTGGCGCCTGAAATGGATGATACGGGTAACATGTGAGGGTTGAGAATCACCTGACGGGGGAAAATGTTAAATATGAGACTTAAGTCATACTCTTTCCCCGGTTTTTGCCGGTCATTTAGCGGGAGATGTTGCGCGGTAACACAGAAAGGGCCAGGGAGGACCGGCGGCAGGGTGCCGCCGGAGGAAGGGCTTAGTAGTAGGAGTGCTCGCCGCGCTGATGCTCGGTCAGATCGCGAACCCCTTTCAGCTCCGGAAACTCGTTCAGCAGCTGTTTTTCAATACCTTCTTTCAGGGTCACGTCGACCATCGAGCAGCCGTTGCATCCGCCGCCGAACTGCAGGATAGCCAGACCGTCGTCGGTGATCTCCATCAGCGATACGCGGCCGCCGTGGCCCGCCAGCTGCGGGTTAATCTGCGACTGCAGCAGGTACTCGACGCGCTCCATCAGCGGGGCATCGTCAGAGACTTTGCGCATTTTGGCGTTCGGCGCTTTCAGCGTCAGCTGCGAGCCGAGCTGGTCAGTGACGAAATCAATTTCAGCGTCTTCCAGATAGGGCGCGCTGAGCTCATCGACATAGGCGGTCAGCTGTTCAAATTTCAGCGCCGTGTCGGTGTCTTCCACCGCATCCGGTGGGCAGTAGGATACGCCGCACTCAGCGTTTGGGGTGCCGGGATTAATCACAAATACGCGAATTTGCGTCCCTTCTTCCTGATTTGCCAGCAGTTTGGCAAAGTGCGCTTGTGCAGCATCGGAAATACGGATCATAGCGTTGGCCTAATAGTTGACTATTTTACTGGGTTATAATACGCCCATCAGCGGGGGTCTACAAGGTACGGCACAAACACCATACCTGAACCGTCGCGGCGCCGTTTCGCAAAAGCAGGCGGGATATCTCGGCGACGGTGCTGCCGGTCGTGACGACATCATCCACCAGAGCGATATGGAGTCCCTGCACGGCAAATTCAAGCTGAAAGGCATTTTTCAGGTTCTGCCTGCGCTGGCGGGCATTGAGCGAATGTTGGACGGCGCCGGCTCGCTGGCGAGTCAGGCCTTCGCGATGCCAGACGCATCCTCGCCAGCGGGCTAACGGTCGGCACAGTTCGTCGCACTGATTATAACCCCGGCGCCAGCGACGGCGATGCCATAGCGGCACGCCGACCAGAGCGTCTACTGGCGGCAAATCGTCACGCTGCAGAAGGCGCTGCAGCAGCAGACGCGCGAGGGCGGCCCCCAGCTCCGGGCGATGGTGAAACTTCAGCTGCTGCACCAGACCGCTCAGCGGCGGGCGATAGTCATTGACCGCCACCAGCCGATGCCAGGGAGGCGGCTTTTGCAGGCAGCGGCCGCAGGGGTGACGGGATGCCGCCGCCGGCAGGCCGCACTGCGGGCAGAGCGGGGGACAGGCGAGCAGGGCGCGGCTGCAGCGGGAGCAGATCCCCCAGCGGGCGACTGCCAGCGGCATTTGGCATAGCCAGCATAAGCTGTGTGCTGTTAGCATATTTGGCCTTCTGTCCAGTAAAAAGAGAACGGTAACGGATGAACGACATCTGGTGGCAAACAATCGGCGAAGGAGATTGTCATCTTGTGCTGCTGCACGGCTGGGGGCTGAACGCTCAGGTATGGGATTGCATCACGCCGCAGCTGGCTTCGCATTTTACCCTCCACCTGGTGGATCTGCCGGGCTATGGCCGCAGCGGCGGGTTTGGGGCGATGTCGCTGGAGGCGATGGCGCAGCGGGTGCTGGAGCAGGCCCCTCCACAGGCGGTGTGGCTGGGCTGGAGCCTGGGCGGGCTGGTGGCCAGCCAGGTCGCGATTATGCGTCCGGAACGCGTGCAGGCGCTGGTGACGGTTGCCTCTTCCCCCTGTTTCGCGGCTCGTGACGACTGGCCCGGCATCAAGCCCGAGGTGCTGGCCGGATTTCAGCAGCAGCTGAGCGACGATTTCCAGCGCACCGTCGAGCGATTCCTCGCCCTGCAAACCATGGGCACAGAGAGCGCGCGTCAGGATGCGCGGGCGTTAAAGCAGGCGGTGCTCTCGCTGCCGATGCCTTCCGCCGAGGCGCTGAATGGCGGACTGGAGATCCTCAGAACCGTCGATCTGCGTCAGGCGCTGGTCAGGCTGCCGATGCCGTTTCTGCGGCTGTATGGCCGGCTGGATGGACTGGTGCCGCGCAAGATCGTCCCGTTGCTGGATGACCTGTGGCCGGAAAGCGAGTCAATCCTCTTCGATAAGGCCGCGCATGCGCCGTTTGTTTCCCATCCCGCGGCCTTCTGCGAGCCGCTGCTGGCGCTGAAGAGGCGGCTGGGGTAATTTTTTTTGCCGCGCCATGGTAAAAGGGCCATTCCTAGCAATACTTAGGTTGTTACGGTGGTTGATTATTTCAATCCGCCACCGTGACCTACAATAACAACCTTATGGAGAGTAGAGGCTATGAAACTTGTTACAGGAATGGTTGCATCTCTGGTGATAGGCACCCTCTCTTTCGGCGCATTCGCCGCGAAAGAGATCCAAAAAGAAGACGTGGCGAAGATGAATCTGACCAAGGTCGGTAGCATTACGACCTCCAGGACGACGTCGCCGATGGATGCCCGCCGCGATCTGTCGAAAAAAGCCGATGAGCTGGGTGGGAAATACTTTGTGGTGATTGCCGGGCAGAAAAACGAAAAAACCGTACACGCGAACGCTGACGTTTATAAATAATCCAGTCATAAGAAAACGGGCCTGCTGGCCCGTTTTTCATAGCTGTCTTACTCGTTTTACCTCGTTGCGCGACCAGGCCTGACTCCTTTCATCGCAGCGCCCACCACTCCTGCCGGCACGCCGCTTTCCCTTCAGGGCAACTTTTACAGCTGCCGGAGAGGCAGCCCTCGCTCGTTTCGCTGATCCGGACCACCTTACCCATGGCTTCCATTCGCTCAAGCATGGCGTCAATCAGCGGCTGAGGCGTCTGCAGGCGAGCACTGAGCTGTTTCGCCTCCATGCGGCCCTGCAGGGCCAGCATATCGCGGACTTCCATTAACGACGCCACAGTCCCTCCTTAGTGGCAATCGCCAGCCGGGCTGGAACAGCAGGAGGCCGGCGTTTTTCGCGTGGCCAGCAGCGAGACGTCCACCCGGCTGCGCGCCCGGCGCAACAGGCCGAAGAGCACCACGTTGAACAACACTACCGCCAGGATACATACCAGACTGTAGCGCGGGTGATCGCTAAAGCTAACGGTCTGGTAATAGAGCGTCGAGAGCGAATAGGCGATATTCAGCCCCCACAGGATGGAGAAGGTCATCCAGCCGCGGCTTGATTCGCGGGCGATGGCGCCCATCACCGAGATGCAGGGAATATAGAGCAGGACGAAGATCAGGTAGCTGTATGCCGCCGCCGCGCTGCCAAATTTACTGCCCATCACCCCCATGGCGCCGGTGGCCATTTCGCCATCGCCTTTGCTGGCTTCGATGGGGTTGGCCAGGACGCTGAGGCTGAAGGTGTCTTTCAGTCCCTGCCATGTCTCATCGACGGCGGCGAGCAGTTCTTCGCCGAGACTGAAGGTCTGCGGATTGAATTCCTCATTCTGGATATCTTCGGCGGTATAGAGGGTGTTCAGCGTACCCACTACCACCTCTTTCGCCATCGCGCCGGTAAACAGGCCGACGGTGGCCTGCCAGTTATCTTCATGCACGCCGATCGGTTTAAACACCGGCGTAATGACCCGGCTCACCGAGGCCAGCGCGGAGTCGTTGATGTTGTCGACGACCTTACCGCTCAGTGAGAAGCTGTTCAGCGCGCTGAGGAAGATGCTGACGATGACGATCACCTTCCCGGCGCGCAGCACAAAGCCTTTCAGGCGCTGCCAGGTCTGGATAATCAGGCTCTTGATATGCGGGACGTGGTACACCGGCAGCTCCATCACGAACGGCGAGGCTTCGCCGCGCATAATGGTGTGCTTCAGCATCAGGCCGGTGAGGATGGCCATCACAATGCCCAGCACATAGAGCGAGAAGACCGCCAGCGCGCCGTTCTGCCCAAAGAAGGCGGCCGCGAAGACGGCGAAGATCGCCAGCCGCGCGCCGCAGGACATAAACGGCGCCATCATAATGGTCATCAGACGCTCGCGCGGCGCGTCAAGGGTACGGGCGCCCATCACCGACGGCACGTTGCAGCCAAAACCGACAATCAGCGGGACGAAGGATTTCCCCGGCAGGCCGAGGGCTTGCATCAGGCGATCCATCACAAAGGCGGCGCGCGCCATGTAGCCGGAGTCCTCAAGGAAGGAGAGAAACAGATACATCATGCCGATCTGCGGCACCAGCGGCAGCACGGTGTTGATACCCCCGCCGATCCCCTGGGCGAGGAACACGGTCAGCCAGTCCGGGAAGTGCAGGGTGTAACCCAGCCATTGAATGCCATGCACAAAGATCGCGACCGAGCCGGCATCGAAAATCGGCTGCAGCGCGCCGCCGATGTTGATCGCCAGCAGGAACATCAAGTACATGACAAAGAGAAAAATCGGCAACCCGAGGAAGCGGTTGAGGATCACTTTGTCCATCGCGGCGGTGAAGCGGCTTGGTTCGGCGGTCAGGGTATTGCTGACGGCGTCGCAAATGGCGGCGATGGTCTGATAGCGCGCGTCAGCGATGTGCAGCGCCGGGTCGTCGATCTCGTCGCTGAGATTCGCCAGGGCGATATCCAGTTTATCGGCGGCGTCGCCGGCATAGGCCCGGCTGTAGATATCGCCCTCCAGCATCTGCAGACCCAGCCAGCGCCGCTGCCGGGGCGGGATCTGCGCTGACATCTGCTGCGCCAGCAGGTCAGCTTCGCGCAGCAGCGGCTGCGGATAGTGGACCAGCGCAAGATCGCTGTTCGCCTGATGACGGTCGAGGGCGATCTTCAGCGCTTCGATCCCCCGTCCGCGAGTCGATACCAGCGGAATGACCGGGCAACCGAGACGGGCGGCGAGGGCGTCGATATCGATCCGCACCTGCTGCTTTTCGGCGATATCCAGCATGTTCAGCGCGACGACGCAGGGGATCCCCAGCTCGAGCAGCTGCAGCGTCAGATAGAGGTTGCGCTCGAGGTTGGAGGCATCGACCACGTTAATCAGCATGTCGGCGTCGCCGCTCAGGATGTAGTGGCAGGCAATCTGCTCGTCCAGCGAGGTCTGCGAGGAGATGGTGGTCAGGGAGTAGGTTCCCGGGAGGTCGACCAGCGTGACCTGGTGGTCAGTGGTGGCGAAAATCCCCTCTTTACGCTCAACGGTCACCCCAGCCCAGTTGCCCACGCGCTGGCGAGCGCCGGTCAGCTGATTAAATAAGGTGGTCTTGCCGGAATTAGGATTACCAATTAAACCAACGGTTAATTTTTGCATATTTCAGACTCTTGTGCCGGGCCAGCCGTTATTGTGCAACCGCTTCCAGTTCGATTAAGGCGAGATCTTTTTTGCGTAATACCAGACTGACGCGTCGGGTTTCAATATGAACAGGATCGCCGAGCGGCGCCACGCGAACCACATGAAAAGAGGAACCGGGCAGCATGCCGAGGGAGAGCAGTTTCTGACGGTATGCTGGGCTAATATCGCGAGAAAAACCGGTAATTTTCCACGCACTATCAGGTGTGAATTGCATAGGGCCTACTTGTCTATCGCTAACCGAAGAAGAATTTTCCGGACGCCTGGAGGCAGTTGCGCCGGGGACCGTAGCCAACGAAAAAAGAAAAAACGTTCTGTAATCGATGATAATGAGAATGGTTTTTATCATCAATACATATGATGCGCTGCAGGCTATTTTTAAAGTGAAAATCACCTTTTTATTGATATGCCGCAAAGTCAGCCTGTAATCAAAAATGCGCGAAATATTATTTCGACGATCTAATGTTTAATTAAGGTTTCTGAAGTTAACGAAATGAAAATATTAATTTCGCTGCCTTTCAGGCATGGAATAAAAGCAGGTTATCAGAAACAACTGAACCTGTTTTGCGCGTGATGGCGATGGCCTGGTCATGAAAAAAAACTGCCCCTGAAAAAGGGGCAGGGAGAGTTTAGCGTTTTTTACCCATCGCTGCGGCGAGGGCATCCATCATCGCGCTGTTGCCGGCAGGCTGCGCCTCGCGACCGCGGGGTTTGGCGGCTTTCGCAGCCGGGCGATTTCCCTGCGGGCGCTCCTGACCACCGCCGCGGCGGGCGTTGCTGTCGCCCGGCTGCTCGTCGAGACGCATGGTCAGGGCGATACGCTTACGCGGCAGATCGACTTCCATCACTTTGACCTTGACGATGTCGCCCGCTTTCACCACGGTGTGCGGATCCTCAACAAACCGGTCAGAAAGCGACGAAATGTGTACCAGTCCGTCCTGATGAACGCCGATATCAACAAACGCGCCGAAGTTGGTGACGTTGGTGACGGCACCTTCCAGAATCATTCCCGGCAGCAGGTCATTCATGGTCTCCACACCATCGGCGAACTTCGCGGTCTTAAACTCCGGACGCGGATCGCGGCCCGGTTTTTCCAGCTCTTTGATAATGTCGGTGACCGTCGGGACGCCAAACTTCTCATCGGTGAAGTCCACTGCCTTCAGGTGGCGCAGCGCACTGCTATTGCCCATCAGATCTTTTAGCGCCTGCTGGGTGGCGGCCAGAATACGTTCGACCACCGGGTAAGCTTCCGGGTGAACGGTGGAGGCATCCAGCGGGTTGTCGCCGTGGTTGATACGCAGGAAGCCCGCGCACTGTTCAAAGGCTTTCGGCCCCAGACGGCTGACTTTCAGCAGCTGCTGGCGGTTCTGGAACTGACCATTCTCGTCGCGCCAGGCGACGATGTTCTGCGCCATCATGCGGGTCAGGCCGGCGACGCGGGTCAGCAGCGGAACGGAGGCGGTGTTCAGGTCAACGCCGACGGCGTTCACACAGTCTTCCACCACCGCGTCCAGCTTACGCGCCAGCTGGGTCTGGCTGACGTCGTGCTGATACTGGCCGACGCCAATGGATTTCGGGTCGATTTTCACCAGCTCGGCCAGGGGATCCTGCAGACGGCGGGCGATGGAGACCGCGCCGCGCAGCGACACGTCGAGGTCCGGAAACTCCTGCGCCGCCAGCTCGGAGGCGGAGTAAACGGAAGCCCCGGCTTCGCTGACGATCACCTTCTGGGCGGTGACCTTCGGGAACTGTTTCTGCACGTCGAGGAAGAAACGCTCGGTTTCACGCGAGGCGGTACCGTTGCCGATGGCCACCAGCTCAACGTTGTACTTCTCACACAGCGCGGCGACGGCGACGGCCGCTTTGGCGGCCTGGCCGGTGTGGGGATAGATGGTATCGGTAGCGACCAGTTTACCGGTGGCGTCGACGACGGCCACTTTCACCCCGGTGCGCAGGCCCGGATCGAGTCCCATGGTGGCGCGCAGCCCGGCGGGCGCGGCCATCAGCAGATCGTGCAGGTTGCGGGCGAAGACGTTGATTGCCTCGTCCTCCGCGCGTTCGCGCACGGTGCCCATCAGCTCGGTTTCGAGATGCATCAGGACTTTGATCCGCCAGGTCCAGCTGACGACGCCTTTACGCCAGCTGTCCGCCGGGGCGTTATTCAGGCGCAGGCCCAGGTGGTCGATAATAATTTGCTCGCCGTGGCTCTCTTTCGGCGGCTCGTCAAACTGCGGGTCAGCGTTTAAAGAGAGCTGCAGGACGCCTTCGTTGCGACCGCGGAACATCGCCAGCGCGCGATGCGACGGCACGGTGGCGATCGGTTCATGGTGATCGAAGTAGTCGCGGAATTTAGCGCCTTCCTCTTCTTTACCGCTGACGACGGTGGAGACCAGGTGGGCGTTTTTCCACAGATAGTCACGGACCTTCGCCAGCAGCGCGGCGTCTTCGGCAAACCGCTCCATCAGAATATAGCGCGCGCCGTCCAGGGCCGCTTTGCTGTCGGCTACGCCCTTATCGGCATCAATATATTTTGCGGCCTCCGCTTCCGGATCGTGGGCCGGTTCGTTCCACAGCAGGTCAGCCAGCGGTTCGAGCCCGGCTTCGATAGCGATCTGCCCGCGTGTACGGCGCTTCGGCTTGTAGGGCAGGTAGAGATCTTCCAGTTCGGTTTTGCTGAGCGTGGTGTTGATGGCTTTTTCCAGCGCGTCGGTCAGTTTGCCCTGTTCAGCGATGGATTTGAGGATCGCCTGACGACGGTCTTCGAGTTCGCGCAGATAGCCGAGGCGAGTTTCCAGATTACGCAGCTGCGTGTCATCCAGACCGCCGGTGACTTCTTTACGATAACGTGCAATAAACGGCACGGTGTTCCCTTCATCAAGCAGGCGAACGGCAGCTTCTACCTGTTCGGCTCTGGCCTGAAGTTCACCCGCAATAATGCGGCAGAGCGAATCATTCATCATGGCTTTTAATTCATCTTTAGGGTCAAAAAACAGGGACTAGTTATACGGACTGACGGCTAAAAATACCAGCCGCGCCGGGCGTCTCTCGGAAAGTTCTTGTCTATTTAACGTATTCGATCTCGTTGACATACCAGCTGGCTTCGCCCGCCGGCGTGTTGACGATGGCCAGATCGCCAACCTCTTTTTTTAACAGTGCGCGCGCCATCGGCGAGTCGATGGAGATATAGTCTTTGCGGCCAAAAATTTCATCGTAACCGACGATGCGAAAGCGCTTGATATCGCCTTCATCGTTTTCAATCTCTACCCAGGCGCCGAAGAAGACTTTACCTTCCTGTTGCGGCGAGTAATCGACGATTTTCAACTGTTCCAGACATTTGGTCAGATAGCGGACCCGGCGATCGATCTCCCGCAGGCGCTTTTTGTTGTACTGGTAGTCCGCGTTCTCGCTGCGGTCGCCGAGGCTGGCGGCCCAGGTCACCTTTTTGGTCACTTCCGGACGCTCCTGGCGCCACAGGTAGTCCATCTCCTGCTTCAGTTTTTCATATCCCTCGCGGGTGATCAGCGGCGTTTTCATCGTGAGTTCAACCTTCTGACTGTCTGTCGTTGCGCACAATTTGTAGCGCGTAATAATACCGACAGGATAAATACTGTGTCTTATGATTAAATGTATACTTAACCTGCTGTTAAATATGCTTTGTAACAATTTAGCCTGGAATATATACCAGATTTAGCTGGTGAGCGCGCCGGGCTTTTTTGAGAATACGCACTGACTATTGCAGTGAACCTTTGGGAGTACAAACAATGCAAGAGAATTATAAGATTCTGGTTGTGGATGACGACATGCGCCTGCGTGCGCTGCTCGAGCGTTATCTGACCGAGCAGGGCTTCCAGGTTCGTAGCGTGGCGAACGCCGAACAGATGGATCGTCTGTTAACCCGTGAATCCTTCCACCTGATGGTGCTGGATCTGATGCTGCCGGGCGAAGATGGTCTATCTATCTGCCGTCGTCTGCGCAGCCAGAGTAACCCGATGCCGATCATTATGGTGACGGCGAAAGGCGAAGAGGTCGATCGGATCGTGGGTCTGGAGATCGGTGCTGACGACTATATTCCGAAGCCGTTTAACCCGCGCGAACTGCTGGCCCGCATCCGGGCGGTGCTGCGCCGCCAGGCGAACGAGCTGCCGGGCGCGCCGTCGCAGGAAGAGGCGGTTATCGCCTTTGGTAAATTCAAACTGAATTTAGGCACCCGCGAGATGTTCCGTGAAGACGAGCCGATGCCGTTGACCAGCGGCGAATTCGCGGTCCTGAAGGCGCTGGTGAGCCATCCCCGTGAGCCGCTGTCGCGCGATAAGCTGATGAACCTCGCCCGCGGCCGCGAATACTCTGCGATGGAGCGCTCCATCGACGTACAGATCTCCCGCCTGCGCCGCATGGTGGAAGAGGACCCGGCGCATCCGCGCTACATCCAGACCGTCTGGGGTCTGGGCTACGTCTTCGTCCCGGACGGTTCTAAGGCATGAAACGCGTGCGCTTTTCGCCGCGCAGCTCCTTTGCTCGCACACTGCTCCTGATCGTCACCTTGCTGTTCGTCAGCCTGGTGACGACCTATCTGGTGGTACTGAATTTCGCGATCCTGCCGAGTCTCCAGCAGTTTAATAAAGTGTTAGCCTACGAAGTGCGTATGCTGATGACCGACAAACTGCAGCTGGAGGATGGCACCCAGCTGGTGGTGCCCCCGGCGTTTCGTCGTGAAATTTATCGCGAGCTGGGGATTTCGCTCTATTCCAATGAAGCGGCGGAAGACGCAGGCCTGCGCTGGGCGCAGCATTATGAATTCTTAAGTCAGCAGATGGCCCATCAGCTTGGTGGCCCCACAGAGGTGCGGGTAGAGGTCAATAAAAGCTCCCCTGTGGTGTGGCTGAAGACCTGGCTGTCGCCCAATATCTGGGTGCGGGTGCCGCTGACCGAGATCCATCAGGGCGACTTCTCGCCGCTGTTCCGCTATACCCTGGCGATCATGCTGCTGGCGATAGGCGGCGCCTGGCTGTTTATTCGTATTCAGAACCGCCCGTTGGTGGATCTGGAGCACGCGGCGCTGCAGGTCGGGCGCGGCATTATTCCGCCGCCGCTGCGCGAGTATGGCGCCTCCGAAGTGCGTTCGGTGACGCGCGCCTTTAACCATATGGCGGCGGGCGTGAAGCAGCTGGCTGATGACCGTACGCTGCTGATGGCCGGGGTCAGTCATGATTTACGAACCCCGCTGACCCGCATTCGTCTGGCCACCGAGATGATGGGCGAGCAGGACGGCTATCTCGCGGAGTCGATCAACAAAGATATTGAAGAGTGCAACGCCATCATCGAGCAGTTTATCGACTATCTGCGCACCGGGCAGGAGATGCCGATGGAGCTGGCGGATCTGAATGCGGTGCTGGGGGAAGTGATCGCTGCGGAGAGTGGCTATGAGCGGGAAATCGCCACCGCCCTGCAGGCCGGCGAGATTCCGGTACGTATGCACCCGCTGTCTATCAAGCGCGCGCTGGCGAATATGGTGGTCAACGCGGCCCGCTATGGCAATGGCTGGATCAAGGTCAGCAGCGGCAGCGAAGCGAGCCGGGCCTGGTTCCAGGTAGAAGATGATGGACCGGGGATTAAACCTGAGCAGCGGGAGCACCTGTTTCAGCCGTTTGTACGCGGCGACAGCGCCCGCAGCACCAGCGGCACCGGGCTGGGGTTGGCGATTGTTCAGCGTATTATCGACAATCACAACGGCCGGCTGGAGATTGGCTCCAGCGAACGCGGCGGGTTACTGATCCGCGCCTGGCTGCCGGTGCACCGGATGCTGGCGCCGATGAAACCCGCCAGGGAGAGCTGATCGCGCCCGCGGTTAGCTGCTCAGGATGTTGCACAATAAAAAGCCGGGCAAGCCCGGCTTTTTCACCTTTGCGCCCGTTAGCGCTGCGGTCCTGCCGCCACCAGCGCGGCGCCCGCTGGCGTATCGGTATACTTCTCAAAATTCTCAATAAACAGCTTCGCCAGCTGGTCGGCTTTTTCCTGCCACTGCTCCGGGGAACCATAGGTGCTGCGCGGATCGAGGATGTGGGTATCCACGCCCGGGAGCGCCGTCGGGATCTGCAGGTTAAACATCGGCAGGGTAAAGGTCTCCGCGTTGTCCAGCGAGCCATTGAGGATGGCGTCGATGATCGCGCGGGTATCTTTAATCGAGATGCGCTTGCCGGTGCCGTTCCAGCCGGTATTGACCAGATAAGCCTGTGCGCCAGCCGCCTGCATGCGTTTGACCAGCACTTCGGCGTACTGCGTCGGGTGCAGCGACAGGAAGGCGGCGCCGAAGCAGGCGGAGAAGGTTGGCGTGGGTTCGGTTACGCCGCGCTCGGTGCCGGCCAGTTTGGCGGTAAACCCGGACAGGAAATGGTACTGCGTCTGGTCGGCGGTCAGGCGGGAGACCGGCGGCAGGACGCCGAACGCATCGGCCGTCAGGAAGATCACTTTGGTAGCGTGACCCGCTTTAGACACCGGCTTAACAATGTTGTCGATGTGGTCGATGGGGTAGGAGACGCGGGTATTTTCGGTCTTTGAACCGTCATCGAAATCGACCGTGCCGTCGGCGCGTACCACCACGTTTTCCAGCAGGGCGTTGCGGCGGATGGCGTGATAGATATCCGGCTCGGCCGCTTCAGAGAGCTTGATGGTCTTGGCGTAGCAGCCCCCTTCGAAGTTAAACACGCCGTCGTCATCCCAGCCATGTTCGTCATCGCCAATCAGGCGGCGTTTCGGGTCGGTGGAGAGGGTGGTTTTGCCGGTGCCTGAGAGGCCGAAGAAAATGGCGACATCGCCTTTCTCGCCGACGTTGGCTGAGCAGTGCATGGAGGCGATGCCCTTCAGCGGCAGCAGGTAGTTCATGATCGAGAACATCCCTTTCTTCATCTCGCCGCCGTACCAGGTACCGCCGATCAGCTGAATGCGCTCGGTGAGGTTGAAGGCGACGAAGTTTTCCGAATTGAGGCCCTGCTCTTTCCACTGCGGATTGGTGCATTTCGCGCCGTTCATCACGATGAAGTCGGGCTCGAATTCAGCCAGCTCTTCATCGCTCGGACGGATGAACATGTTTTTAACGAAGTGCGCCTGCCAGGCCACTTCGGTAATGAAACGTACGCTGAGACGGGTATCGGCGTTGGCGCCGCAGAAAGCGTCGACGATAAACAGGCGTTTACCGGACAGTTGCTGGGTCACCAGCCCTTTCAGATGCTGCCAGGTTTCCTGCGAAAGCGGCTTGTTGTCGTTTTTACCTTTGCCTTTATCGGACCACCAGACGGTGTCGCGGGTGGTGTCGTCGCGCACGAGATACTTATCTTTCGGAGAACGACCGGTAAAAATGCCCGTGTCGACGGCGATAGCCCCCAGAGTGGTTAATACGCCACGTTCGTAGCCTTCCAGGTTCGGGTCGAGCTCTTCCTGAAACAACATGTCGTAGCTGGGGTTGTGGACGATATCCTGGACGTCATTGATACCATAAGCCTTGAGATCCTGCGGGGTTAAACCATGATTAACGCGCATGTCACTGCTCCTTAGCCAAGATGTACTGCTGTAAATTGTAGGGTTAATTGCCGGGTATTGACCGCGACCAGGCTCATAGATTTACGTATCTCGACATTCCTCAGAATGACGATAAAAACGGTGACTCCTGTCACGAAGTGGAGTGGATTATCTCAGGAAATGGGCGGATGGTGGGGGTAGATGTTTCTCAATGGTTAAAAAGTAATTAAAAAAACTGCCGAAATGTGAATGTAATCGCTTTCCTGAAATTAAATTACGTAACTCTTTCAGGGAAAATCGATTCAACTCGCGAATAAATTAAAAGTCAGGCACAACGCGACAAACAACATTGCCGCCCTGTGCCTGAGAAAGATGCGGGGATTAATGAACCTGCGGATCGGCCGGAGAGGCGTTATTACGGATCTCGGCGATGTCCATGGCATTGAAGATATAGTGGTTACCGCAGTAGTCGCAGTGCATGTCAATTTCGCCTTCGTCGGCGAGGATGCTATCAATCTCTTCATCCGGCAGCGTCTTCAGCGCGCCGGCACAGCGTTCGCGGGAGCAGGTGCACTTGAACTCCACGCTCTGCGGGTCGTAGACAGTGACTTCTTCTTCATGGTACAGACGCCACAGCACATCATTTGCCGGCAGGGTGAACAGCTCTTCCGCCTTAATGGTCTCGGTAAGCGTCGCCAGGTGCTCGAAGTCGGCAGTCTGGGCATCCTGCGCCGGCATCACCTGCAGCAGCATCCCGCCCGCCATCGGCTGGCCTTCATGATCGCCGGTGCGGATGATAAGGCGCGTCGGCAGCTGCTCTGAACGCTGGAAATAATCTTCCAGGCAGGCGGCCAGCGTATCGCCTTCCAGACCGACCACGCCCTGATAGCGCTCACCTTCTTCCGGAGAGATGGTAATGACCAGGTAGCCGTTGCCGACCATCGTTTTCAGATCCGCATCGTCCGCAATCTCGCCTTGCACGCGCGCGACGCCGCGCAGCTGCTGCTGGTTATTGCCGTTGATCACCGCCAGCTGTAAAGGGCCATCCCCCTGCAGCTGTACGGTAATGTCGCCGGCAAACTTCAGCGTCGCGGTCAGCAGACTGGTGGCGACCAACAGCTCCGCCAGCACCGTTTTGACCGGTTGGGGATAGGTGTGATTCGCCAGAATCTGTTCCAGGGTTTCCGACACCGTCACCAGCTCGCCGCGCACGGCATAGTTTTCAAACAGATAACGATGTAATTGATCGTGTTGAGTCATAATCATCTCTCTTTCTGGCGCGAGTTATTCACTCTCGCCGTGTTTAAATCTCATCAGGTCGCGGCGCTCTTTCTTGTCCGGACGTCTGTCAGGGTGCGGCATGGTCAGGGCGTTCATTTTGCGCGCCAGGGCCATTTTTTCACGCTTCTCGATACTCTCCGCCGTCTCTTCATACAGGTTGACGGCTTCGCTTGCCGGGCGGCGCTGTTCGGTAATACCGATAATGCGCACCGTCCGCTCGTCGTTGCCCTGGCGCAGCGTCAGAATGGCGTCGAGTTCGACGATTTTTCCGGGTTTGCTACGTTGTCCGTTGTAATGAACCTTGCCGCCTTCAATCATTTCCCGCGCCAGCGCGCGGGTTTTGTAAAAGCGGGCGGCCCAAAGCCATTTGTCCAGTCTGACGGTTTCGGTGGGCTTCTCTTTCATCGCCTCTCCTTCGGGGTAAGCGAAGGGATCAGTCGTCGGTAATCATTCAGCCCCGGATGGCGCAGATACTGCTTTTCCGCCAGTCCGGAGTCAGGATTGGTAATACCCAGGCAGTAACGAATGCCAAACTCCCTCGCGGCATCCAGTATCGCCTCGCTGTCGTCGACAAACAGCGTTTTGTGCGCCTCAAGGCCAGTTTCCTCCGCCACGGCGCGCCACAGACGCTGATCCTCTTTCGGATAACCAAATGTGTGGGTGGAAAGTAATAAATCAAGGTGCGCGTCCAGGCCGGTGTGTTTGAGCTTCACCGCCAGATTGTGGGGATGGGCATTGGTCAACAGAATGCGTCGCTTACCGCAGGCCTTGAGCGCATCAAGGAACGGCACGGTATCCTCGCGCAGCGTGGCGCGCGGACCTTGTTCGCTGGTCATCGCACAAATATCCAAACCCAGGCGCTCGCTCCAGTAATCCAGACAGTACCAGTTTAGCGTATGCTGCACGGCGTGATACTCCTGGCGCATGGCGTCTTTCGCCTCCTGCAAATTGAGGCCGCGGGCGGCCCCCCAGGTTTCAGGCACCAGCGTTTGCCAGAAGTAGTTGTCGAAGGCGAGGTCCAGGAGCGTGCCGTCCATATCCAGCAGAACGGTATCGACCTCCTGCCAGGCGATATCAAAGTGCATGATGACTCTCCAGCGAGCGGAAAATGGGCGACAGGGTATCACACCCTGTCGCCGGGAAAATTAATCTTGCGAGTCAGATGAGGGGAGCAAAACCGGATTAAGGCAGCTTTCGTAATATTTCTGAATCTCTTCCATACGCTGACGATGGCGTTGATAACGACGCAGGGCCTGCACGGCGTGGTAAGCCATGCACCCCACCATTGACAGCAGCAGCAGGGTGATGCCCAGATAACGCCACAGGCCGCTGCGGTCGGGGATGCGATGCAGGTTGATATGCTGCGTGCCGTTGGCGTCAGTAAACAGGTTGGTAACGATACCTTCGGCATGGAAGGGGGTATGCATGAGCATACCGGCCAGCCGCCGCAGTTCGCCCCACTGCTCATGGGCCGGATAATCATACAGACTCACCGCCGGCCACGGCTGATTGACCAGTACGCTGCCCTCATCGCTGGCGATAAGAAAACCGCCGGGAGCCGGGCTGTTCAGCGCCTGCGCGGCCCGTGAGGTTTCGCGTATCACAAAGGGCGCGGTTGAGGTGGTCACCAGATTCTCCAGCGACTCGGCGCTGACCGGCCGCAGCAGCACGTTCACGCCATCCAGCTTGCCGGCGGTGGCGCGCTTGGTTAACGTTTCCCAGTTACGGGTATTGCCAAGATTGACCAACGCATTCTTCAGCCGCAGGCAATCATCCTTTGCCGAGCAGAGATCGTTAGTTTTCTGCACGATATCGCCGAAATCATCCAGTAGCACCATGCCTGATTTCTGAATGGCGGAGCGTAGGGCAGGGCTGACGCGGGAATCATCGTCGGTTTCCGGGTGCAGCTGGCGCTGGACGGACTGCATCAGGGCGGTCGCTTTGCTGACAATGTCAGACTCCGGCAGCGGCAGAGGAGGGGCGTCGTTCCACACAATCTGTGAACAATCGAAAGGCAGGAACGGCGAATCCTCTTTGGCGGACCAACTGCCCGGTGTGCGGATATTACACATCCCGGTACCGGTCAGGCGCAGCGTATCGCCAATGCGCACATGGGCTTTTTCCAGCTGGCTGACGGTAGTGGCTTCAATCGTTTGCGCGCCCTTCAGCCACGACAGGGTGAACTTAAACGGCATATTCAACGGTACGCTGGCCCACAGCATAATCACCACCACCAGGGCGCCGGCGGCGATAATCGCGCTGCGTAGCCAGTACTGCAGCGGGAAGTTTTTCACTTCATCATGAAGCGACAGGTAGCGTCCCTGACGGGCCACGTGGCGGTTGAGATAGATATCAATATCGGTCTGCTGCCCCAGGTCCTGGGCAATCCAGGGTTGCCAGTGGCGCGGATAGATGAGATCGATAATGCCCAGCGAGATGTTATTGATTTGCTCCTGATCGTTTTCGCCAAACAATCCCCAGCGCTTAGGGACGCCCCGCAGGCAATGGATTTCGCGCAGCGCGGCGCGACGCGGCGGGGCATAAATCCCCCACAGTCCGGCGGCGAGCAGCAACAAACCTGCGGCGACCAGCCAGGGGGTAAAGACAGCTGGCCCAATCAGGCTGAAATAAAAGAACAGAAAGGAGGCGACGATCAGGATCGCTTCGCGCAGCCCGTCCGGGCGATTCAGAG
Source organism: Klebsiella sp. 10 (assembly GCF_018223925.1). Lineage (NCBI taxonomy): Bacteria > Pseudomonadati > Pseudomonadota > Gammaproteobacteria > Enterobacterales > Enterobacteriaceae > Klebsiella > Klebsiella sp. 10. The sequence continues at coordinate 70,018 of NZ_JAGRRB010000005.1, read as the reverse complement.
CGTGTTCTTCAGGCGTTTCCCGACGGATCTGCCGCAACTCTACCTGCTCGCTCTCTTCGCCGCGAATGGAGGCCTGGGTGGCCGAAGCGCGTTCCAGGGCGTAGCTTTGCGCTTCCTGGCGATAGTCGCTCAGGCTATGACCGTTAAGGGTGATAACCAGCGGCAGGCTGTCGGTGGGGATCAGCTCGACGCTGTTTTCATCGTTGATATGCTGTTCCCAGAACGGCGGCAGATGAACTTCAACCGAATCGAGGAAATAGCGCCATTTATTCGGCGCGTCGGTGGTGATCCCGTAGCGGGTGATGGCGCGTGTCACCGCATAGACGGTATCACTCTGTTCGTTCAGCGCCAGAGCGACAGGCGCGCTGGTCGCACCGGACGCCGGCACCTGCTGGGCGTGGCTCAACTCGGCAACATACTTCTCAATAGCCTGGCGCTCATCCGCAGGAAGCTGCCGCGTGGTAGCGTCGCTAAAGGCGTGCAGTAGGGGGAGTCGGCGGCGTCTGGCGTGAGCGCGATACCACCATCCGATGAGCAATACGCAGATTAGCAGAGCTGTAAGGAATATCAGAAAGGTGCCCATGCCCATCCCATCAAAGTTATTTTTTTCTTACGAAATCGTCGGTGAACGTGAAGACTAACGTCAAGCTGCAGTGTTAGCGGCGCACCTGCTTACAGGGTAGTGAATATGTCATGCAGCAGCGCACAAGCTTACCAAAAACGTTAAAGCGCAGAAATCGGTAAATTCTCAAAGCGAATTCAAGCTATTGACTTTTTTATCTTTATTACTTTTCCCCCTGCAGGGAAAAGGTTACAACTCTGTAAATAAGTAGCAATTTGGATTGCCGAAAGCGTGTTGCGTATCGCACAATGACTGCTTAATCACAGCATAGACCGATGACAATGAGCAAATCATTACAAAAACCCACCATTCTCAATGTTGAAACTGTCGCCCGTTCGCGCCTCTTTAATGTCGAAAGCGTCGATCTGGAGTTCAGCAACGGTGTGCGTCGCGTTTATGAACGTATGCGGCCTTCCACCCGTGAAGCGGTGATGATTGTGCCGATTGTGGATGATCACATTATTTTGATTCGTGAGTATGCCGTGGGGACGGAGTCCTACGAGCTGGGCTTCTCCAAAGGGCTGATTGATCCAGGTGAAACCGTGGATGAAGCGGCCAATCGCGAGCTGAAAGAAGAGGTTGGCTATGGCGCCAATAAGCTGACGTTTTTGAAGAAGCTCAGTATGGCCCCCTCCTACTTCTCCAGCAAAATGAATATCATGGTGGCGGAAGATCTCTATCCGGAGTCACTGCCGGGCGATGAACCTGAGCCGCTACCGCAGGTGCGCTGGCCGCTGGCGCAGCTGATGTCGCTGCTGGATGAAGAAGATTTTAACGAGGCCCGTAACGTCAGCGCGCTGTTTTTAGTGCGGGAATGGCTGCAGGCCCAGGGCCGACTCTGAACGAGCGTCCACGCTAAGCAGCAATAAAAAAGCGCCCGCAGGCGCTTTTTTTGTCAGAACAATTCGTGGGTTTCACCGCCGCCGTCAGTCAGGGTGGTGCCCACCTCACGGACTGCCTGCTGGGTGGGCTGGGTTCCTTCAATAAAGTACTCCGCCCGGCTATTGCCCCCGTTCGCCAACTGACCAGTGCTGCGGTCGATATTCACCGTGACGATACCCGGCGGCGGAGTTAACGGTTCTTCCGGAACGCCTTCCAGCACGCTCTTCATAAAGCTGTCCCAGGCCGGCTGGGCGCTTTTGGCACCGCCTTCATAGCCAGAGATCTGATCTTTAATCGCTCCGGAGGCGGTGGTCCGGCCAAGATCGCGACGATGATCGTCAAAGCCGATCCAAACCGAGGTCACCACGCCCGGTCCGTAGCCTGAGAACCAGGCGTCCTTCGAGCTGTTGGTGGTCCCGGTTTTCCCACCGATGTCATGCCGCTGCAGATCGCGTCCGGCGCGCCAGCCGGTGCCCATCCAGCCCGGCTCGCCAAAGATGTTGCTGTTCAGCGCGCTCTTGATCAGGAAGGCCAGCGGTGTGTTAATCACATGCGGCGCGTATTCCTGTGCGCCGCTCTGCGCGACCAGCGACTGGTTGGCCTGCTCCAGCTGCGGCTGCGGCGGCACGTTGCCATTCTGCGGTTCCGCGGAGGTGGCGACATCTTCCACATCCTTGTTTTCCAGCACGTTGGATTTTGGCGTATCGCCGTAAATTACCGGTAAATCACACTGCGGACAGGCAATTTTCGGACGCTCCTCGAAGAGGACCCCGCCCTGATCGTTCTCAATCTTACTGATAAAGAAAGGATTGACCAGGAAGCCGCCGTTGGCCATCACCGAATAACCGCGAGCGACCTGCAGGGGCGTAAAGGAGGCTGAGCCCAGCGCCAACGATTCCGTGTGGACAATGTTCTGCGCCGGGAAGCCAAAGCGCTGCAGATACTCGGCGGCGTAGTCTACGCCCATGGCGCGCATAGCGCGCACCATCACCACGTTTTTCGACTGCCCCAGGCCCTGGCGTAAACGAATCGGACCGGCATACTGCGGCGGCGAGTTCTTCGGCCGCCAGTCGGAACCTGCGCCCGCATCCCAGCGCGAGATCGGCACATCGTTGAGCATACTTGCCAGCGTTAAGCCTTTATCCATCGCGGCGGTATAGAGGAACGGTTTAATGTTGGAGCCGACCTGGCGCAGCGCCTGGGTGGCGCGGTTGAATTTGCTCTGGTTAAAGTCAAACCCGCCGACAAGGGCAATAATCGCGCCGTTTTGCGGGTTAATGGAGACCAGCGCTGAGTTGACGTCCGGGAGCTGGGACAGCCACCAGCTGTCACCCACCTTGCGTACCCAGATCTGCTGCCCGGCCTGCACAACGTCGTTGACTTTACGCGGGGTCGCCCCTTGCTGCGTATCAGAGATAAAGCGACGGGCCCAGCGCACGCCCTCCATCGTCAGCGAAACGGAGTCGCCGTTAGCCAACAGCGCGACAGCCTCCTGGGCATTCGCGGAGGTGACCACCGCCGGGAAAAGCGGACCGTAGCCAGACTGACGCTTCAGCGAATCGACGATCTTCTTCGTCTCCCACGGCGTTTCACCGACTTTCCACAGTACGCTGGCCGGGCCGCGGTAGCCGTGACGCATATCGTAATCCAGCACGTTATTGCGTACCGCCTGCTGGGCCGCCTGCTGGTTTTTGCGGGTAATGGTGGTATAGACCCGATAACCGTCTTCGTAGGCCTGCTCGCCGTAGCGATTCACCATCTCCTGGCGCACCATTTCACTCAGGTAAGGGGCGGAGAAGGCGATTTTCGGCGCGTGATAGCTGGCGTCGATGGGTTCGCTGCGCGCCTCATCGTATTGCGCCTGGGTGATGTATCCTTCGCTCAGCATACGCGACAGCACCACGTTGCGACGGGCGGTCGCGCGATCCATCGAATAGAGCGGGTTAAAAGTGGAAGGCGCTTTCGGCAGACCGGCAATCACCGCCATCTCACTCAGGGTCAGCTGGTCGATAGGTTTGCCAAAATAGACCTGCGCCGCGGCGCCGACGCCATAGGCGCGGTAGCCGAGGTAGATCTTGTTCAGATACAGCTCAAGGATTTCATCTTTATTCAGCAACTGCTCGATGCGGATGGCCAGAAAGGCCTCTTTAATCTTACGCATCAACGTCTTCTCGGGGCTGAGAAAGAAGTTACGCGCTAACTGCTGGGTGATGGTGCTGGCGCCCTGGGAGGCGTGGCCTGAAAACATCGCCACGCTGGCGGCGCGGAAAATACCTACCGGATCGACGCCGTGGTGCTCATAGAAGCGGCTGTCTTCGGTGGCGATAAACGCTTTCACCAGCTCGGGGGGAATTTGCTGCAACGTCACAGGGATACGGCGCTTTTCGCCGTACTGCGCAATAAGCTCACCGTCGGCGCTATAGACCTGCATCGGGATCTGCAAACGCACATCCTTCAGGGTTGCGACGTCGGGGAGTTGCGGCTCTATGTATTTGTAGAGGCCAAAAATCGAGCCTGCTCCCAGCAGTACGCAACAGACTGCAAGGATCAATAGATACTTTACGAACTTCACCGGTGTTTTCCCATTTAGTTTTATTTGGGCAGTTTATAAACAAACGCGCGGTAGTATAAAGGCAAGCCAGGTGCATTGATATAGCCGGGCAGTTTTGCCGGATAAGGAGATCGTAAGCATGGCTTTCAGAAACTGGCGGCTTGGAATGCATATCCAACAGGATAGCATTGCCATTGTCGCGCTATTGCATGAACGTTCACACTGGGCGCTGCGCCGCTGGTGGCGTATCCCATTGCCGCCGGGGCTGGTACGTCAGGGAATGGTGGCGGACGTCAGCGCACTCGGTTCGCGGCTGGCCGCCTGGCGGCGGGAGCTACCGGCGCAGCATCAGGTTAGTATCGCCTTTCCCGCGGTGCGCACACTGCAAAAGCGTCTTCCGTATCCCCAGTTCGCCCTGCGGGAGCGGGAACAGGCGACGTGGGTAGCCAGCGCCATGAGCCAGCAGCTGGCAATGCCTGCCTCCGCGCTATGTATTGATTATGCGCCCACCTCGCGGGATGACGGCTGGCAGGTTACGGCGGCGCAGCGGCTGGATATCAATGTTCTGCGGGAGCTGGCAGGGCGGCTGCGGCTGCGGGTGGCGGCCATCGTACCGGATGCCAGTGCGCTCGGCGCCTTTTTCCCCTGGATGACTGCGGCAGACCAGGGCCTGGCGTGGCGGGATGAAAAGCGCTGGCTGTGGGCGACCCGTGAGGCCTGGGGCAGTGACGCCTGCGCTGATGTCGGGTCCTTAAGCCAGCTGGCGGGGCAGCTTCAGGTTCCGCTGCGCCTGTGTATTGACGCGGGCGATGAGGCCAGTCGCTTTGATGTCTGGCAAGTGATTCACCGTCGGCAGCCCCCGCTGCCAGCCGATGGCGATCGTTACGCCATTGCCCTTGGGCTGGCGCTGGGAGGCGGGCGGCATGACGCATGTCGTTAATCTTCTTCCCTGGCGCGACCTGCGTCGCCGCCAGCGCCTGCGCTACGTCCTGTTGTTAACCATCGGCATTGTGCTGCTGGGCGGGATGGGCCTGCTGGTGAGCCGAACGGCGCGTCTGCAGCGCGACTTCCTGGCGACGCTTCACACGACGGCCGACGCGCAGCTGCTCGCTTCGCTTAAGCAGCGCGAGCAGGCGATGCGTGAGGCGTGGCAGCAGCATCAACGGCAGCGCCAGCAGTACCAGCGCAGATCGGCGATCGCCGCCTGGCAACCCAGGCTGCAGGCGCTGGCGGCAGATCTGCCCGCGCAGGCGTGGCTGACGCGGCTGGAGTACCAGGGCGTACTCCTCACGCTGGACGGCCTGGCCCTTAACCTGCAGGCGTTAACCAGCGTGGAGGCTGCGCTGACTCGCGTCGCGGGATTCGCGCCGGCAAAAGCCGGCGGGACCCAGCGCGACGCCGAGGGGCGTTGGCAGTTCAGTTTTACCCTGACGGGAGCGCGCGCTGATGCGGATTAACCTTCGGGGCACCTGGACGGGGCTGCCGATCCTGCTCGCAATGGGGCTGTCGGGAGGCGGCGTGGCGCTCTGGCGCGATCTGCGCCCTCCGCAGGCGGCGGTAACCCGTGATGCGGCGTTGCAAACGCAGTGGCGGCGGATCATGGCGCTGCGCATCCCCGGCGAGGAAAATCCCGGGGCGCGCATCGACACGCAGTCATTTTCGCCCATAGCCATTCCGCTCTCCGGAGCGAAGCTTATCGCCTGGCGTCCGCAGGGAAGCGGCGGCGAGATGGAGCTGACCCTGTCCTGGTCAACGGTACCCGCGCTTTTTTCCTGGCTGGCGCGCTGCGGGATGAATCCGCGTTCGTTTTCGCTGGGCCGTGAGGCGCAGACGCTCCGCCTGCGACTGCTGCTGGAGGCGGAAGATGAGCGGTAAACGCTGGATCTTCCTGTGGCTACCGCTGTCGCTGCTGGCGGCCGAGCGTGACCCTTTCCAGCCGGTTGAGGATCCCTGCCGCACGGCGCAGCTTTCGCAATGGCGCTATGGCGGGGCGGTTGGGGATGAGGCTGGCTGGACGGGGTTTCTGCAGGATGGGAACGGAAAGTGGCGACGGGTACGCATGGATGAGCAATTGCCCACGGGCTGGCGGGTGAGCCGGCTGACGGCCGGTGAGCTGGACATCGTCACGTCTTCGGGATGTGAACCGCCAGCGTGGCGCTGGCAACGTGAAGGGAAACAACATGATGCGATGGATAAGCCTGCTGCTTCTGCTGCTGCCGCTGGCGGTGGCCCCCGCCGCCCGCAATGATAAACCGGTTTCGCTGGTGATTGACGATGCGCCAGTGGCCCAGGTGCTGCAAGCCCTGGCCGAAATGAACCATAAGAACCTCGTCGTCGCGCCGGACGTCAGCGGCACGCTCTCCCTGCGTCTGCAGAAGGTTCCCTGGAGCCAGGCGCTGCGGGCGGTAGCGGATAGCGCGGGTCTCTCTTTGCAACAGCAGGGGACGGTCATCTACGCGCACACTCAGGCCTGGCAAAAGGCAAATCAGGCGCAGCGTGAAGCCGAACAGGAGAAACGCCTGCAGAACCTGCCCCTGCAGGCGGAGAGCGTGACCCTGCACTTTGCCGACGCTGAGGAGCTGGCTAAAAGCGGCGGAAAGCTGCTCAGCGCCAGGGGACACCTGATGGCGGACAAACGGACTAATCGGCTGCTGATCCGCGATGATGCCCGGCACCTGCCGGCGTTGAAGGCCTGGGCGCAGGAGATGGATCTGCCGGTCGGCCAGGTGGAGCTGGCCGCCCATATCGTGTCGATGAGCGAAACCAGCCTTCGTGAGCTGGGGGTGAAGTGGCGGCTTGCGGAAGCCGGAAGCCCGCCAGGCTCCGGGCAAATCACCACCCTAAGCAGCGATGTATCGGTAAACGATGCCAGCACCCGCGCAGGGTTTAACATCGGCAAGATCAACGGTCGCTTGCTTGAGCTGGAGCTATCCGCGCTGGAGCGCAAGCAGCAGGTCGAAATTATTGCCAGCCCGCGTTTATTGGCCTCCCACATGCAGCCTGCCAGCATCAAGCAGGGAAGCGAGATCCCCTATCAGGTTTCCAGTGGCGAAAGCGGCGCCACTTCGGTGGAGTTCAAAGAGGCGGTGCTGGGCATGGAGGTCACGCCGACGGTGCTGCAGCAGGGAAGAGTGCGGCTTAAGCTGCGAATAAGCGAGAATACGCCAGGCCAGGTGCTGAAGCAGGAAAACGGCGAAGCGCTGGCCATCGATAAGCAGGAGATAGAGACCCTGGTGGAAGTTCGCAGCGGCGAGACTTTAGCGTTGGGCGGCATCTTTTCGCAGAAAAACAAAACCGCCCGCGACAGCGTCCCGCTGCTTGGCGATATCCCGGTACTGGGACGTCTGTTTCGTCGTGACGGGAAAGATAATGAACGTCGCGAACTGGTTGTCTTTATTACGCCACGGATTCTGGCAGTACGTTAAGCAGGTTTTTCATGCTAAACACGTTTCAGGTGTTTGACGTGAGGACGGATTTAGCATACAAGGGGTACCGATTTGAGAGTCGGGTACGACATCAATCCTCCCTTTATTGTCCGGCGATTTTATTCAGTTGCCAAACCAGCCGGAGTATTGAGATAATTTTTAGTCTGACTCTCGCTCTATTGCATATGAGGTTTCAGTTCATGCCCTGCGGCGCTGGGTGTCTGCGAAGCGGGTTTATCATTAACGAATAGTCTTAGTAGTACCGAAAAAATGGCAGAGAAACGCAATATCTTTCTGGTTGGGCCTATGGGTGCCGGCAAAAGCACTATTGGGCGCCAGTTAGCCCAACAGCTCAACATGGAATTTTACGATTCTGATCAAGAGATTGAGAAACGCACTGGCGCTGATGTGGGCTGGGTCTTCGATGTTGAAGGCGAAGAAGGCTTCCGCGACCGTGAAGAGAAAATTATCAATGAGTTGACGGAAAAACAGGGGATTGTGCTGGCGACTGGCGGCGGCTCTGTAAAATCCCGTGAAACGCGTAACCGTCTCTCCGCCCGCGGCGTGGTGGTCTACCTGGAAACTACGATCGAGAAGCAGTTGGCCCGTACGCAGCGCGATAAAAAGCGTCCTTTGCTACAAGTCGATGCGCCGCCTCGTGAAGTGCTGGAAGCGCTGGCTGACGAGCGTAACCCGCTGTATGAAGAGATCGCCGATGTGACTATCCGCACAGACGATCAGAGTGCGAAAGTCGTCGCGAACCAGATTATTCATATGCTGGAAAGCAACTGATTCTGGCTTAATAAAAGTGCGTCAGAGTAATAGTCATTGAGGTGGATGTCGCGTTATGGAGAGGCTTACTGTTACCCTCGGGGAACGTAGTTACCCGATTACCATCGCGGCTGGTTTGTTTAACGATCCAGCTTCCTTCCTGCCACTCAAGTCGGGCGACCAGGCTATGCTGGTCACCAACGAAACGCTGGCGCCGCTTTATCTGGATACCGTCCGCTCTGCGCTGGAGCAGTCAGGGGTCAACGTTGACAGCGTCATTCTGCCAGACGGCGAGCAATACAAAAGCCTGGCGGTGATGGATACCGTGTTTACTGCGCTGTTGCAAAAACCACATGGCCGCGACACCACTCTGGTGGCGCTTGGCGGGGGGGTGATCGGTGATTTAACCGGTTTCGCCGCGGCAAGCTATCAGCGCGGCGTGCGTTTCATCCAGGTCCCTACCACCCTGTTGTCGCAGGTCGACTCGTCGGTCGGCGGCAAAACCGCAGTGAACCACCCTCTCGGCAAAAACATGATTGGCGCCTTCTGGCAGCCGGTTTCCGTGGTAGTTGATCTTAACTGTCTGAAAACTCTGCCGAAGCGCGAGCTCGCTTCCGGACTGGCTGAGGTCATCAAGTACGGGGTGATCCTGGATGGTGAATTCTTCAGCTGGCTGGAAAACAACATTGATGCGCTGCTGGCGCTGGACGATACCGCCATGGCGTACTGCATTCGCCGCTGCTGTGAACTGAAAGCGGAGGTTGTGGCAGCCGACGAGCGTGAAACCGGGTTACGTGCTTTACTCAATCTTGGGCATACCTTCGGCCATGCTATCGAAGCGGAAATGGGCTACGGTAACTGGCTGCATGGCGAAGCGGTGGCGGCAGGTATGGTGATGGCGGCACGCACGTCCGAACGGCTGGGACAGTTCCGCGCGCAGGATACTCAGCGCATTATCGAGCTGCTCAAGCGTGCAGGCTTACCGGTACGCGGCCCGCAGGAAATGAGTGCGCAGGCGTATTTGCCCCATATGATGCGCGATAAAAAGGTACTGGCTGGCGAAATGCGGCTGGTGCTCCCGCTCGCAATAGGAAGCAGCGAGCTGCGCGGCGGAGTGCCGCACGATGTGGTTCTTGGCGCGATTGCTGATACTCAGCAGGCGCAACAATAAGAAGGTCTGGCCGCGTTCGCGCGGCGTTATCATTTCGGGTGATGTGCAATAATCGTGAGCATAAGCCTTTTAGTGGGGTGTTAAATGGATGATTTCAAACCAGAAGACGATATGAAAGCCGATCGCAACGATCGTCGTGCTGGTCGTTCCCGTCAGTCTTCCGAGCGTGATGCCGATCCGCAGATCAATTTTGACGATGTTGATCTTGATGCCGATGAAGGCCGTCCGACGCGCGCTGGTAAGGCCCGTCGCGAGCGTGAAGAGGAAGAGTTCGAAGAAGAACTGGATGCGCAAGACGAGGAGATGCTCGAAGAGCAGCCTGTAGAGCGTCGTCCGCGCAAGCGTAAAAAAGCGCCGGCCAAACCGGCCTCCCGCCAGTACATCATGATGGGTGTGGGGATTCTGGTGCTGCTGCTGTTGATCGTGGGTATCGGTTCCGCACTGAAATCGCCATCATCTTCCAGCCAGCAGACCGCTTCCGGCGAGAAGAGCATTAATCTGTCTGACGACCAGTCCGCCAGCATGCCTGCTGCCGGCCAGGATCAGACTGCCGCCGCTAACAGCACCTCACAGCAGGACGTAACGGTACCGCCTATTGCCGCGAACCCGACGCAGGGCCAGGCAGCGGCTGCGCCGCAGGGCCAGCAGCGTATCGAAGTTCAGGGCGATCTGAACAATGCGTTGACCCAGCAGCAGGGCCAACTGGACGGCGCCGTGGCTAACTCGACGCTGCCGACTGAACCGGCTACCGTCGCGCCAATCCGGAATGGCGCCAATGGCACCGCGGCGCCGCGCCAGGCGACCGAGCGTCAGACAGCAGCGACCCCGCGTCCGGCTGAACGTAAGCATACCGTTATCGAAGCGAAGCCGCAGCCGAAGCCACAGGCCGTGGCGAAAACGCCGGTAGAATCGAAGCCGGTCCAGCAGAAGCATGTTGAAAGCACGGCGACCACCGCTCCGGCGAAAACGTCCGTCAGCGAAAGCAAACCGGTGGCCACCGCTCAGAGCAAGCCGACCACGACGACCACGACGACCGCAGCGGCAGCGCCGGCAGCGAAGACCGGGAAGACGGCAGGTGACGTCAGCTCAATGAAATCTGCGCCGTCGGGTCACTATACTCTGCAGCTCAGCAGCTCCTCTAACTACGACAACCTCAACAACTGGGCGAAGAAAGAGAAGCTGGATAAATATGTTGTCTATGAAACGTCGCGTAACGGCCAACCATGGTACGTGCTGGTGAGCGGTATCTATGCATCGAAAGATGAAGCGAAACGTGCTGTCACCTCGCTGCCGGCGGACGTGCAGGCGAAAAATCCATGGGCAAAACCGCTGCATCAGGTTCAGGCTGACCTGAAATAATGCCGTGGGGTAGTCTTAAGCGCAGGATGCTGTCGGAGCTTTCTCCACAGCCGGAGAACGTGTAATTAGTTAGGCAGCATGAAAAAGAATCGCGCTTTTCTGAAGTGGGCAGGGGGAAAGTTCCCCCTGCTTGACGATATTAAAAAGCATTTGCCGGAAGGCGAGTGCTTGATCGAGCCCTTTGTGGGCGCCGGGTCGGTATTTCTTAATACCGACTTTTCTCGTTATATCCTCGCGGATATCAACAGTGACTTAATCGGCCTGTACAACATCGTCAAACTGCGCACCGACGAATACGTCGCCGCCGCCCGTGAGATGTTTACCCCGGAAAATAACGTCGCTGAGCGCTACTACCTGTATCGTGATGAATTTAACCAAAGCCAGGATCCGCTGCGTCGCGCGGTGCTGTTCCTGTATTTGAACCGTCACGGCTACAATGGCCTGTGCCGCTACAATCTGCGCGGCGAGTTCAATGTGCCGTTTGGCCGTTATAAAAAGCCCTATTTCCCCGAAGCTGAGCTCTATCATTTCGCCGAGAAGGCGCAAAACGCCGAGTTTTACTGCGAATCTTACGAAGAGTGCATGCAACGTGCGGATAGCCGCACAGTGGTGTATTGCGATCCGCCCTATGCGCCGCTAACGGCGACGGCGAACTTTACCGCCTACCACACCAACAGTTTCAACCTGGAACAACAGGTACTGCTGGCGCAAAAGGCGGAATCGCTGATGAAAAAGCGCATCCCGGTGCTGATTTCCAACCACCGCACGCCGCTGACGCAGGAATGGTATAAAAACGCGGCAGAAACGCATATTGTGAAGGTGCGGCGCAGCATCAGCAGCAACGGTGGTACGCGTAAAAAGGTGGACGAGCTATTAGCGCTCTACCGTCCGCCTAAGACCAAATAAATTTCAAGGAGATGCGGATGAAGCAGTATTTGATTGCCCCTTCGATTCTGTCGGCTGATTTTGCCCGTCTGGGTGAGGATACCGCGAAGGCGCTGGCGGCGGGTGCGGATGTCGTGCACTTCGACGTTATGGACAACCACTACGTGCCAAACCTGACGATTGGCCCGATGGTGCTGAAGTCACTGCGTAATTACGGTATTACCGCGCCAATCGACGTTCACCTGATGGTGAAGCCGGTCGACCGCATCATTCCTGATTTTGCCGAAGCCGGCGCCAGCATTATCACCTTCCATCCGGAAGCCTCCGAACACGTCGATCGCAGCCTGCAGCTTATCAAAGAGCACGGCTGTAAAGCGGGCCTGGTGTTTAACCCGGCGACGCCGCTGAGCTACCTCGATTACGTGATGGATAAGCTGGACGTGATCCTGCTGATGTCGGTTAACCCGGGCTTTGGCGGCCAGTCCTTTATTCCCCAGACGCTGGATAAACTGAGTGAAGTGCGCCAGCGCATCGATGCGTCCGGCTACGACATCCGCCTGGAAGTGGATGGCGGCGTGAAAGCCAGCAATATCGGCGAAATCGCCGCGGCGGGTGCGGATATGTTTGTTGCCGGTTCGGCGATCTTCGGTCAGCCGGACTACAAGCAAGTCATTGATCAAATGCGTAGTGAATTAGCGAAGGTGAGTCATGGATAAATTACAGGCGATCCGCGGCATCGCATTTGATCTCGACGGCACGCTGGTGGACAGCGCGCCGGGTCTAACCTCGGCGGTTGATAACGCCCTGTACGCCCTGGAGCTGCCGGTGGCGGGAGAAGAACGCGTTATCACCTGGATCGGTAACGGCGCCGATGTCCTGATGGAGCGGGCGCTGACCTGGGCTCGTCAGGAGCGAGCAACGTTACGTGCGGCGATGGGTAAGCCTTCCGTCGACGATCATGATATTCCGCAAGACGAGCAGCTGCGCATTTTGCGTAAACTGTTTGACCGCTATTACGCCGAAGCGGCGGAAGAGGGCAGTTTCCTGTTCCCGGCGGTGGCCGATACGCTCGGCGCGCTGCATGCCAAAGGCCTGCCGCTGGCGCTGATTACCAATAAGCCGACGCCGTTTGTCGCCCCGCTGTTGGACGCGCTCGATATTGCGAAATATTTTACCGTGGTGATTGGCGGCGATGACGTGCAGAATAAAAAGCCGCATCCGGAACCGCTGCTGCTGGTGGCGGAAAAGCTCTCTCTGGCTCCAGCCGAGCTGCTGTTTGTCGGCGATTCGCGCAATGATATTCAGGCGGCCAAAGCGGCAGGCTGCTGCTCTGTTGGTCTGACCTACGGTTATAACTATGGTGAACCGCTTGCGCTGAGCGAGCCGGACTATCTCTTCGACCAGTTTAACGAACTCTTACCCGCTCTCGGGTTACCGCACAGTGAAACTCAGGAATTGAAACATGACTAAGCCCATCGTTTTTAGTGGCGCACAGCCCTCAGGTGAACTGACCATTGGCAACTATATGGGTGCGCTGCGTCAGTGGGTAAACATGCAGGACGATTACCACTGCATCTATTGCATCGTGGACCAGCACGCCATCACCGTGCGCCAGGATCCGCAGCAGCTGCGCAAGGCGACGCTGGACACCCTGGCGCTGTATCTGGCCTGCGGCATCGACCCGCAGAAAAGCACTATCTTCGTGCAGTCGCACGTGCCGGAACATGCCCAGCTAGGCTGGGCGCTGAACTGCTACACCTATTTCGGCGAACTGAGCCGCATGACTCAGTTTAAAGACAAGTCAGCGCGCTACGCGGAGAACATCAACGCCGGTCTGTTTGATTATCCGGTACTGATGGCCGCTGACATTCTGCTGTACCAGACCAACCAGGTTCCGGTGGGCGAAGATCAGAAACAGCACCTTGAGCTAAGCCGCGATATCGCCCAGCGTTTTAACGCCATCTACGGCGATATTTTTAAAGTGCCTGAGCCGTTTATCCCTAAATCCGGCGCGCGCGTGATGTCGCTGCTGGAGCCGACGAAAAAGATGTCCAAGTCCGACGACAACCGCAACAACGTCATCGGCCTGCTGGAAGATCCGAAATCGGTGGTCAAGAAGATTAAACGTGCGGTCACCGACTCCGACGAGCCGCCGGTAGTGCGTTACGATCTGAAAGAGAAAGCGGGCGTCTCCAACCTGCTGGATATCCTCTCCGCGGTTACCGGGAAAACTATTCCTGAGCTGGAACAGCATTTTGAAGGCAAAATGTATGGCCACCTGAAAGGCGAAGTCGCCGAAGCGGTATCGGGCATGCTGATTGACCTGCAGGAGCGCTATCACCGTTTCCGTAACGACGAAGCGTTTCTCAATCAGGTGATGAAAGACGGCGCGGAAAAGGCCAGCGCGCGGGCTTCTCAAACCCTGAAAGCGGTATACGAAGCGATTGGCTTTGTCGCCAAGCCGTAAGCGACGCAACAGCTAAAAGGGCGGGATGATATCCCGCCCTTTTTTATGCCTGTCGCTTTATGGGAGGCAGGTTAATGGTTCGAAAACCAGTTCAGTTTATCCCGCAGACCGACCACGCGGCCGACGATGATCAGCGCCGGGCTGGCCATCTGCTGCGCCAGAATATCCAGTTGTCCTAAGGTGCCGCTGACCACTTTTTGCGTCACAGCGGTGCCGTTCTCGACGATGGCGGCGGGCATATCTTCAGCCATGCCGTGAGCGATAAGCTTCTCGCGGATCGCCGGCGCCTGGTTCAGACCCATGTAGAACACCAGGGTTTGCTTCTCCACCGCCAGGTTCGCCCAGTCCAGCTCGCCGCCGGTTTTCAGGTGGCCAGTGACCAGGCGGACGCCCTGCGCGAAATCGCGGTGGGTCAAGGGGATCCCCGAATAAGCGGAGCAGCCGGAGGCGGCGGTAATGCCAGGCACAACGGAGAAGGGGATGCCCGCCTCGCAAAGCGTCTCCAGCTCTTCCCCCCCGCGGCCAAAGATAAAGGGATCGCCGCCTTTCAGCCGGACCACGCGTCTTCCTTTTTGCGCTTCGCGCAGCAGGATCTGGTTGATCTCCTCCTGCGGGACGCAGTGGTAGCCTGAGCGCTTGCCGACGAACACCCGATCGGCATCGCGGCGCACCAGATTCATGATGTCATCGGAGACCAGCCGATCATAGACCACCACGTCAGCCTGCTGGATCTGCTGCAGGCCTTTGAGCGTGAGCAGCCCGGCGTCACCGGGGCCGGCGCCAACCAGCACCACCTCGCCGCGATGCTCCAACGGCTCCGTCAGCAACTGCTCAGTGGTATCCGCGACTGCCTGCCGATCGTCATTAGCCAGCGACTGCGCCAGACGGTCGTTAACAAACAGCTTCTCCCAGAAGCGGCGACGCTCGCCTACGGTGGCAAACTGCTGCTTAACCCGCGCGCGCAGATGGCCGGCATAGCGGGCCAGCTGGCCGAGATGCAGGGGCAGAATTGACTCCAGTTTCTCGCGCAGCAGGCGCGCCAGAACCGGTGATGTCCCGCCCGAGGAGACGGCGACCATCAGCGGCGAGCGATCGATTATCGACGGCATGATAAAGCTGGCCTGGCGCGGGGCATCCACCACGTTACAGAAGATACGCCGCGCTTCGGCCGCCTCGCTAACCTGCTGGTTGACCGTCTCATCATCAGTAGCGGCGATGGCCAGCCAGCAGTTATCCAGCAGCGAGGGGATAAACTCCCCCTGCACCAGAGTTAGCATCTGTGAATCAGCCCACACCTGAAACTGGGGCGTGAAGTCGAGCGCATTGACCGTGACGTTAGCGCCAGCATCCAGCAGCAGACGGGCTTTGCGTTCGGCGACATCCCCGCCGCCAACCAGTAAACAATCGCGCTGGCGCAACTGGCAGAATATGGGTAAGTGATCCACAGAATAACCTCATAAAAATAAGGGGTAGAAAACGAGTGGTCGTAGAATAGCAGCAAAGGTAATACAAAACATGCGACATATCCCGCACTCATGCGCTGTCGGTCAGAACTGTTACTTATATCTCCCCCCGTGGCCGGGGGGAGGGAGAAGGACTTACGCTTTAAGCTGAACGTGTCCGTCTTTCACGCGGGCGTCGAAGCGGGCGATAGAGTGGCTGGCATCTTCCATGCACAGGCCGTCGCTCAGGCGGAAGCGCTGTTTTTTCAGCGGGCTGGCGACCCATAGCGCGCCGTCATGCTCGGCGATAATCCCGCGAGACAGTACGCTGGCGTTGAAGAACGGATCAATGTTGCTGATGGCGAATACTCTGTCGTCATGGTAGGGACGGAAGATCGCCACCTGCTGCTGACCGAGCAGGGCGCAGACGCCGGTGGCCGGCAGGATGTCGTCGATGCTGCAGATATTTACCCACTGGCTCATGCTTTTTCCTCCACCAGAGTAACCGGGATACGCTCATACGGCGTGGCCGGGCGGTGCTGGTCACGTTCCGGCACCACCTGAACGTTCGGGTCGCGCTGGTCGCTGTTGATAAAGTGTTTGAAGCGGGTCTGCGCCGCCGGGTTGTTGACGGTCTCGGTCCACTCGCAGGCGAAGGCGGCGCGCAGGCGAGCCAGCTCTTCTTCCAGATGGTCGTTCAGACCGAGCTTGTTATCGATGATGACGCTGCGCAGATAGTCGATACCGCCTTCCATATTGTCCAGCCACGGGGCAGTGCGGGTCAGCTTATCGGCGGTGCGGATGTAGAACATCATAAAGCGGTCGAGATATTTGATGAGCGTATCGCGATCGAGGTCCGCGGCCAGTAGATCGGCGTGACGCGGCTTCATCCCGCCATTACCGCACACGTACAGGTTCCAGCCTTTCTCGGTGGCGATGATCCCGACGTCTTTGCCCTGAGCCTCGGCACATTCGCGGGTGCAGCCGGAGACGCCGAACTTCATTTTGTGCGGGGTGCGGATGCCTTTGTAGCGGTTTTCCAGTTCCACGCCGAAGCCGACGCTGTCGCCAACGCCGTAGCGGCACCAGGTGCTGCCGACGCAGGTTTTCGCCATTCGCAGCGCTTTGGCGTAGGCGTGGCCGGTTTCGAATCCCGCTTCAATCAGCTGCCGCCAGATCTCCGGCAGGTCGTCTTTCTGCGCGCCAAACAGGCCGATGCGCTGAGAGCCGGTGATTTTGGTGTACAGATTGAATTCACGCGCGATACGGCCCACGGCGACCAGCCCTTCCGGCGTGATTTCGCCGCCAGCTGAGCGCGGGATCACCGAATAGGTACCATCTTTCTGAATGTTGGCGAGGAAGTTGTCGTTGCTGTCCTGCAGCGGCGTGTGCTGCGGCTTGAGGATGTACTCATTCCAGCAGGAGGCCAGCAGGGAACCGACGGTCGGCTTACAGACTTCACAGCCGTAGCCCTGACCGTGTTTTTCCAGCAGTTCGTCGAAGGTTTTAATGCCTTCCACGCGGATCAGGTGGAACAGCTCCTGACGGGAGTAAGCGAAGTGTTCGCACAGATTGTTGTTGACCTCGATGCCCTGTTTCGCCAGCTCGGCGTTGAGCACCTGAGTGACCAGCGGAATACAGCCCCCGCAGCCGGTCCCGGCTTTGGTTTCCGCTTTCAGCGCCGCCACGGTGTGGCAGCCTTTGTTGATAGCGGCGATCAGGTCGCCTTTGCTGACGTCAAAGCAGGAGCAGATCTGCGCGCTGTCCGGCAGTTTATCCACGCCGATCGATGGCTTGCCGCTGCCGGCGTGGGCCGGGAGGATCAGCGAATCCGGGTTTTCCGGCAGCTCGATGGCGTTGAGCACCAGCTGCAGCAGATTGCCGTAGTCGCTGGTGTCGCCGACCAGTACCGCGCCGAGCAGCGTTTTGTTGTCGGCGCTGACGATCAGGCGCTTATAAACTTCTTTGCTTTCGTCGAGATAGACGTAGCTACGGGCGCCCGGCGTGCGGCCGTGGGCATCGCCGATCCCGCCCACGTCCACACCCAACAGCTTCAGCTTGGCGCTGAGGTCGGCGCCGGTGAAGCTATTTTCACTGCCGAGGAGATGGTCGACGGCCACCTGGGCCATTTTATAGCCGGGGGCGACCAGACCGTAGACGCGGTTGTTCCAGCTGGCGCATTCCCCGATGGCATAGATATCCGGATCGGAGGTCTGGCAGCTATCGTTGACCATGATGCCGCCGCGCTGGGCGACCGCCAGCCCGCACTGGGTGGCCAGCTTATCGCGCGGGCGGATCCCGGTTGAGAAGACGATGAAATCGACCTGCAGCTCGCTACCGTCGGCGAAGTGCATGGTTTTGCGCGCCTCAGTGCCCTGCTGAACAATCTCTTTGGTGTTTTTGCTGGTGTGAACTTTCACGCCCATGCTTTCGATTTTGCGCCGCAACTGCTCGCCGCCCATCTGGTCGAGCTGTTCGGCCATCAGCATCGGCGCGAATTCGATAACATGGGTTTCCACACCGAGGTTTTTCAACGCGCCGGCCGCTTCCAGGCCGAGCAGGCCGCCGCCGACTACCGCGCCGCGTTTGCTGCGGCGGGCGCAGGATTCGATGGCGTTAAGATCTTCAATAGTGCGATAGACGAAGCAATCCTGGGTTTCCGCGCCTTTAATCGGCGGGATCCACGGGTATGAGCCGGTCGCCATAATCAGCTTGTCGTAGAACACGGTACGCCCGGCGCTGGAGTGGATCACTTTCTCCTGGCGGTTGATGGTGATCGCCCGTTCGCCGACCAGCACCTTGACGCCGTGTTTCTCATAGAAACCTTCGCGTACCAGCGACAGTTCTTCCGCAGTGTGATGGGAGAAATAAGACGACAGGTGGACGCGGTCGTAGGCGATACGCGGTTCTTCACAGAACACGGTAATGTCGAACTGTCCGGCAGGCGCCTTATCGAGAAGCTCTTCGATAAAGCGATGGCCAACCATGCCGTTACCGATAATAGCGATTCTGACTTTGCTCATTTTTGCCTCGATTTCTTTTCTATTACCGCCTACCTTAACGATTCAGCCATCAGGCTTATTGATGCAAATCAATGACAACTTCACCTACCACTTAATGGGTATGCGTTTGATTTGTCAGTATTTTTATAAGTCATGGAAAACGCTGACTTTTCCTTTTTGCTGATTTTGTGTACAAGAATTGGGTAAGCCGCGATTGGGGTTAGACAGAAAACAAGCCGTATTGAATAGAGAGGGTGATATGACAGCAGCGCCGCTTTGGTTGATTCAGAACGTACGCCTGGCAGACCGCGACAGCCTGTGGCAAATAGCCATTGATAAGGGCCGCTTTGGCGCGATCACGCCGATGGGGGAGGCGCACGATGAAAGCTACGAGGTATTGAACGCTCGCGGCGGGCTAGCGATCCCGCCTTTTATCGAGCCGCATATCCATCTGGACACCACCCAGACGGCCGGCGAGCCGAACTGGAATCAGTCCGGTACTCTGTTCGAGGGGATTGAGCGCTGGGCGGAGCGGAAAGCGCTGCTCAGCCATGAGGACGTCAAAGCCCGGGCGTGGAAAACCCTGAAGTGGCAGATCGCCAATGGCGTGCAGTTTGTCCGCACTCATGTCGATGTTTCCGATCCCACGTTAACGGCGCTGAAGGCGATGCTGGAGGTCAAACAGGAGGTGGCGCCATGGGTTGAGTTACAGATTGTCGCTTTTCCACAGGAGGGGATCCTCTCTTACCCCAACGGCGAGGCGCTGCTGGAGGAGGCCCTCAAGCTGGGGGCGGACGTCGTCGGGGCGATCCCGCATTTTGAGTTCACCCGTGAATATGGTGTGGAATCGCTGCATATCGCCTTCCGTCTGGCGCAGCAATATGACCGCCCACTGGATATTCACTGCGATGAAATTGACGATGAGCAGTCGCGCTTTGTTGAAACCGTTGCCGCGCTGGCGCTGAAAGCGGGGATAGGGCCGCGGGTAACGGCCAGCCATACCACCGCTATGCACTCCTATAATGGCGCTTATACCTCGCGTCTGTTCCGCTTGCTTAAGCTCTCCGGCATCAACTTTGTCGCCAATCCGCTGGTGAATATTCATCTGCAGGGCCGGTTTGACGACTACCCGAAGCGACGGGGCATTACCCGGGTGAAGGAGCTGTTGGCGGCGGGGATCAACGTTTGCTTTGGTCATGATGACGTCTTTGACCCGTGGTACCCGCTGGGAACCGGCAATATGCTGCAGGTCCTGCATATGGGGCTCCATGTTTGCCAGCTGATGGGCTACCAGCAGATCAACGACGGCCTGCAGCTTATCACCGACAACAGCGCCCGCACGTTTGGCCTCGAGGATTACGGCATTGTCAGCGGCAATCCGGCTAACCTGATCATTCTCCCGGCGGAGAATGGCTTTGAGGCCGTCCGCTGCCAGGTGCCGGTGCGCTGGTCAATTCGCCAGGGAAGGGTGATCGCGACCACCCAGCCGGCGCAAAGCTGGATCCAAACTGACCGCGGTGGCGAGGAGCTTTCTTTTATGAGGAACAGCCCCCTTGCGGATGCAAAGGGGCCGAAGGCTTAGTGAGACGCCGCCTGAGCGTTGTTCTGGCGATGACGGGAGACGAAGCCGAGGATAAAGCACATTACGAATACCACGGCATAGAGGCCGTTAGCGGTGTGCAGCGCGGCCAGGGGACCGCTGGCCGCCACAATCGGGCCGGTGACCACGAAAGTGAGCATGGTGCCGATGGTGCCGCAGGTGAGGATAAAGTTCACCAGCTTCGGCGAAGCGACCCGCGTCTGCTGCGAACCGAGCGTAATGATTGAGGTGTAAATGGCGCTGGAGAAGAAGCCCAGGGTCAGAATAAACCACGGCATATGCTCCGGCGAACCATTGATAAACAGGTACATCAGCACCGTCGCGAGCCCGGCGAGGACGGTTAAGATACGCTGCAGGTCGAAGAAGCGCAGGATGAAGCTGAATGACCACATGCCGATCATGTAGGACATCCAGAAATCGCTCACCAGTTTACCGGCGTCGCCGAGGCTCATGCCCAGGCTCTTCGCATATTCCGGTACCCAGGAGATAAAGCCCAGCTGACCGAGGATGTA
This sequence comes from Klebsiella sp. 10, assembly GCF_018223925.1. Classification (NCBI taxonomy): domain Bacteria; kingdom Pseudomonadati; phylum Pseudomonadota; class Gammaproteobacteria; order Enterobacterales; family Enterobacteriaceae; genus Klebsiella; species Klebsiella sp. 10. The sequence goes on along the minus strand of NZ_JAGRRB010000005.1, from coordinate 49,329 downwards.
GCACAGCGCCGCAACGGAGAGGAACAGTACGCCAATGCCCCACTTCTCTTTCACCACCGGCTGGCTGTTTTCGCTCTGGGCTTTTTTGCCCAGCACCGGAAAATCACAGCCGAAAGTCAGGACGAAAATGGCGACATACACCAGACCAATACAGGCGTAGACCCAGTACCACTCGATGCTGCGCGCCAGCAGGACGGCGGCGACCATCGGGAAAATCATGCCCGCCATGCTAAAGAAGGAGTCGGTAAACAGCAGACGCGCCCCGCGCTGACGGCCTTCATACATATGGGTGATCAGGAAGGTCCCGATCGACATGGTGATCCCGCTCACCAGGCCAAGAACGAACATTGACGCGGAGAACAGCGCCAGGCTGTGGCTGAGCATCAGGCCGGCCACCGCCAGCACCATCAAAATAAAGCCAAAGCGCAGCTGAGTTTTCAGCGGCACGATTTCCATCAGCCAGGCATTGAGGAAGATGGAGATAAGAATACCGGCGTTCAGAAAGGTAAAGGTGTTGCTCATACTGGAAACGGGCAGATGGAAATAATCCGCAATGTTACCCATCACCATCCCGGTGACGATCACCAACGCGCCGGTCAGGGCGTAGGAGAAGAAGCTGATCCATGTGAGCTTAATACGGTTGCTGTTAGTCATGACTGGCCTGTGAATAGAAAGGTAAAGCGCGTTGACGCTGCGCCGGGCGGACAGATTTTATTCGTTCAGGTGATGTAATTAAATGTTTATTGTGAAATAGGTTATCTTTTGCATGTTTTAATGTGATCTGCATCACGCTTGTTCGCTGCAAAGGAGATCGTTTGCGCGGTTACAATTATTACAGCTAAGTAAAATTTGGTAAAAGGCTGGCCCAGGATGCAAAGGCTCTTTAGAATCAAGGCACTCGCTTTTATTCTGCTCCGTTAAGGAATTTCCATGCTCAAATCAACACTGGCGGCGATGGCTGCCGTTTTCGCTATTTCAGCGTTCTCCCCGGCCATGGCGGCAAAGGGCGATCCGCATGTGCTGCTGACCACTTCGGCAGGTAACATTGAGCTTGAGTTAAACAGCCAGAAAGCCCCGATTTCCGTGGATAACTTCCTGAAGTACGTCAACAGCGGCTTCTACAACAACACCACCTTTCACCGCGTGATCCCGGGATTCATGGTGCAAGGCGGCGGCTTTAACGAACAGATGCAGCAGAAGCAGCCTAACCCGCCGATCAAGAATGAAGCAGACAACGGCCTGCGCAACACCCGCGGCACCATCGCGATGGCGCGCACCGCCGATCAGGATAGCGCCACCAGTCAGTTCTTCATCAACGTGGCGGATAACGCCTTCCTCGACCATGGCCAGCGCGACTTTGGCTATGCGGTATTCGGCAAAGTGGTGAAGGGGATGGATGTTGCGGATAAGATCTCCCAGGTCCAGACCCATAACGTTGGTCCGTACCAGAATGTGCCGACCAAACCGGTCGTTATCCTCTCTGCGAAAGTGCTGCCCTAATCCTCCCGCGGCGCGGTGGTCTATCGCCGCGCCCGGTCGCCTCCCGGCATAACCTGAAATTGCTGCTTATACTTGTGGCACACAGGGGACGATAAGGGGGGCGACGATGCGTCCACTCACCGATAAGCAAAAATCCCGACTCTGGGAACAGACACGCAATACCAATTTTCAGGCCAGCCGTCGCCTTGAAGGCGTGACGGTGCCGCTGGTTACGCTGACTGCCGAAGAGGCGCTGGCGCGTCTGGCGACGTTGCGGAGGGAGTATGAGCGATAAATTCGGCGATGAACGCGATCCTTACCTTTATCCGGCGCTGAACGTGCTGCGCAACCGTCTCGGCATCCGCCAGGCTAAAAATCTGCAGCAGGCCGCCTTTGAGATGACAGCGCTGCGGGCGGCCACTCTGCCGCTGGGCCCGCGGGTGCGCGGCTTACCCTATTTGTGCGCTATTCATCATCAGTTGTATCAGGATCTGTTTGACTGGGCGGGCCGCTTGCGTGAAGTGAACCTCTACCTGGGCGATACGCCGTTCTGCCACTTTGCCCGGATCGAGGAGGAGGGGAATGCCCTGATGCAGGCCCTTGAGCAGGAGGATTATCTCAATGGCCTGCCGCGCGATACCTTCATCGAACGCCTGAGCTGGTTCTATGGTGAAATTAATGTGCTGCACCCTTTTCGTCTTGGCAATGGCCTGACCCAGCGTATTTTCTTTGAACAGCTGGCGATACATGCCGGCTACCTTCTTAACTGGCGTGACGTTGACCCCGCCGGCTGGAGTGCGGCCTGCCAGCAGAGCGCGATGGGCGATCTGGCCCCGCTGGTGGCGATCTTTCGCAAAGTGGTAAGCGAAGCGCGGGAATCTGAGTAGAATAGCCCGGTTTTGATTGTTCCGGAGCCGCTATGATCCTGCTTATCGATAACTATGACTCTTTCACCTGGAATCTGTATCAGTACTTCTGCGAACTGGGGGCGGAAGTGCTGGTCAGGCGCAACGATGCGTTGACGCTAGAGGAGATAGCGGCGCTGGCGCCGGAGAAAATCGTGATCTCGCCAGGCCCCTGCACGCCGGATGAGGCGGGGATTTCCCTCGCGGTTATCCGCCACTATGCGGGGAAAACGCCGCTGCTGGGCGTCTGTCTCGGGCACCAGGCGATCGCCCAGGCGTTTGGCGCGACTATCGTGCGGGCGGCCCAGGTGATGCATGGCAAAACCTCGCTTATCGAGCATAACGGCGAAGGGGTGTTTCAGGGGCTGAATAATCCCCTGACGGTGACCCGCTATCACTCGCTGGTGATTGACCCGCCGACGCTCCCGTCCGAGTTTAACGTCACTGCCCGCAGCGCCAGCGGTGAGATTATGGGGATCCGTCACCGCGAATGGGATCTCGAGGGCGTGCAGTTTCATCCGGAAAGCATCCTCAGCGAGCAGGGCCATCAATTGCTGGCCAACTTTTTGAAACGGTGATTTTCAGTTGCTATTGACTGATTTTTTATGCATATTTTGTGATTAGATTATCATAATCGCATCTGCGTAACGAAGAGGGATGGGTAAGACATGGCAACTGAACAACCGGCAATCACCCGCGCCACATTCGATGAAGTTATTTTGCCAATTTATGCACCGGCAGAATTCATCCCGGTGAAGGGGAAGGGCAGCCGCGTCTGGGATCAGCAGGGGAAAGAGTATATCGATTTCGCCGGCGGTATCGCGGTGACGGCGCTTGGCCATTGCCATCCGGCGCTGGTGGCGGCGCTGCATCAGCAGGGCGAAACGCTGTGGCACACCAGCAACGTCTTTACCAATGAGCCGGCGCTGCGTCTGGGACGTAAACTTGTCGAGGCTACCTTCGCCGAGCGCGTGGTGTTTATGAACTCCGGCACCGAAGCCAATGAAACGGCCTTTAAGCTGGCGCGTCACTATGCGGTGACCCGCCATAGCCCGTATAAAACCAAAATCATCGCCTTCCATAATGCCTTTCATGGCCGCTCCCTGTTTACCGTTTCCGTCGGCGGTCAGCCGAAGTATTCCGATGGTTTCGGCCCAAAACCGGCGGATATTGTCCATGTTCCCTTCAACGATCTGCAGGCGGTAAAAGCGGTGATGGATGACCACACCTGCGCGGTGGTGGTGGAGCCGATTCAGGGCGAAGGCGGCGTGACGGCGGCCACGCCGGCTTTCCTGCAGGGACTGCGCGAGCTGTGCGATCAGCACCAGGCGCTGCTCGTCTTTGATGAAGTACAGTGTGGTATGGGGCGTACCGGATCGCTGTTCGCCTATATGCACTACGGCGTGACCCCGGATATTCTGACCAGCGCCAAAGCGCTGGGCGGCGGCTTCCCGGTCAGCGCCATGCTGACCACCCACGAGATCGCCAGCGCCTTCCATGCGGGCTCCCATGGCTCAACCTACGGCGGCAACCCGCTGGCCTGCGCGGTCGCCAACGCCGCCTTCGATCTGATCAATACCCCGGCGGTGCTGGATGGCGTGAGCGCGAAGCGCGAACTGTTCGTCAAACACCTGCAGCGGCTGGATGCCGAGTTTGATCTGTTCAGTGATATACGCGGGATGGGCCTGCTGATCGGCGCGGAACTCAAGCCGCAGCACAAAGGCCGCGCGCGTGATTTCCTCTATGCCGCGGCCGACGCCGGCGTCATGGTGCTCAACGCCGGGCCGGACGTGATGCGTTTTGTTCCCTCGCTGATCATCGACGAGCAGGATATTACTGAAGGGATGGCGCGCTTTGCCCAGGCGGTGGCAAAGGTGATTAACGGTTGATCTTCCGCAGCCAGATGCCATGGTGCGGCCGCTGACGCCATGCCACTGACGAAATGGTGTGCATGGTGTTCAGATGGCCCAGAATGCGTTGCAGATGCTGCTCCAGGGTGCTTAACGGACCGATCGGCACCTCGCTTTCCGGCGACTCCATAATATTGGCATCCCCTGCGCTGCCGGGACCATCGCTGTCCAGCCGCTGCTGGCAGCGCTGCAGCGCAATCTCACAGGATTCGAGATAGCGCTGGGCAAGATCCGGGGTCAGCATCGTATGCTCCCGGGCCAGGGTGGTCATAGCGTTGATGTGTTCGACGATAAACTGGCTGTGCGTCACCCACAGCTTCATATCTTCCAGATAGTGGGTATTAAACCCGGGTTCCTGCATCGCCTGATTCAGGGAGTTGTAGAGCGCGTTGTGCGCCTGGTTGACGCGCATGCGTTGATAGGCCAGCGCGGGGGCTTTTGGATCGGCGCTGAGGATCAGGCGAATTGCCTGCTGGTCGGCCTCCAGCGCATCGTGGGCGTTTTTTTTCAGCAGGCCGCTTTGCCACTGCGGCCACAGCCAGACCATCCCGCCGAAGGCAATCAGGCAGCCGATAAGGGTGTCGATCAGCCGGGCGATAATAAACTGTTCGCCGTTAAGCGTCAGCAGCTGCAGGGTATATACCGCCGTCACCGTAAACCCAACCATCGCCCAGCCATAGTGTTTGCGAATGATCAGATAGCTGAGCAGGGTAATCAGCAGCATCCCGCTCAGGGTGTAGCTCTCCGGAACGTGAAAATGCAAGGTCAGCCCGGCGATCGTCAGGCCGGCGAGCGTCCCCGCCGCCCGGTGAACAATACGCACCCGGGTGGCGCCATAGCCGTTCTGGGTGACGAAAAGCACCGTCATCAGGATCCAGTAGGGCTTAGGCAAGTGCAGGGCGTTGCCCATCAGGCTGGCGACGCTCAGCATCACGCTGATGCGGGCGGCATTGCGCAGCGCGGGCGATTTTAGCGACAGGTAGTTCTTTAGCGCGGGCAATAGCGGTAAACGACGCTCTTTGTCGGCCATCAGGTCCCGGGCATACAGCGGGCGCTGGGTATGCAGCACCCGGGCGATGCGGCTGAAGTGCCAGGCGCAGAAGTGGCCGACCGGGTTATCCGGATGTTGTCTGGCGATCTTTTCCAGAGCCTCGATCTGTTTATCCATCTGAAAGCGCTTTGGAAAGCGATGATAGAGCATGTCATCCGCCAGCACGCGCAGGCGGGCGGCGACGGTCTGCGCGTTCCAGCGGATCACCGCTTCGGCATGGCTGCGTTCCACCAGCTTTTGCACCTCTTCCGGCTGATGCAGGCTGACCGAAATATGCTCCTGCAGATCCAGCCCCATCTGAAACGCCCGCAGCAGGCGCTTATGATCGTTGCGTTGGTTAGCGGCCAGCATATGCATCTGCTGATAGCACTGGGTAATCAGATCGACCACTTTCTGCTGGCGGGTGAGCAGCGGCGGCAGGGCGGTCGAGGGATCGGTATGCTGGGTCAGCAGGCTGTATTTGGCTTCACAGTAGTCCGCCAGCTCCCGGTAAAGCAGGCTAAGCGACTCCCGTAGCGGCTGTTCGCGCCACAGCCAGAACCAGAACCAGTTAAACACGCCGTACCACAGCGTGCCGAAGGCGTAGATCAGCAGCGGCTCCCAGATGGGCATATTGCCCGCCAGGCTCAGGGTAAAGATGGCGGCGATCAGCGACGCGGGCAGCAGCCGCGCGTGCAGCGAACTGATCTCCGCGGTAACGCCGAGCAAGAGCGCCAGGCCGCTGAGAATAAACGGCAGGGGTATCGCCTGGGCAAGCAGCAACTGCACCACCAGACTGCATCCGGCAAACAGGCAGCCGCCGATAATCAGGCGTTTGAAAAAGCGCTTATGCGGGGTATCAAGACCGGCAATGTTGCAGCAGGCGGGGACTAAGGAAAATAACAGCCCCTGCTGGAGATGGCCGAGCAGAAGACCGATGGCCACGGGCAGACACAGCACCAGCGTTTGCCGCAGTGCATAGTTGACTTCCGGGTGGTAAATCAGCCTGCGCCACATTAGGGAAAAACAAAAACGGCGTACTGCGGGAGCAATACGCCGCTTAGCAACTTAACGGGTGCCGTAGACGACGATGGTTTTACCGTGCGCGGAAATCAGGTTCTGATCTTCCAGCATTTTCAAAATACGACCAACGGTTTCACGAGAGCAGCCGACGATCTGACCAATTTCCTGGCGGGTAATTTTAATTTGCATACCGTCCGGGTGGGTCATGGCATCCGGTTGCTTCGCCAGGTTCAGCAGCGTCTGGGCGATACGGCCCGTCACGTCGAGGAAGGCGAGGTTGCCCACTTTCTCAGACGTGACCTGCAGACGGCGAGCCATTTGCGAAGAGAGACGCATCAGAATGTCCGGGTTCACCTGGATCAGCTGACGGAATTTCTTATAAGAGATTTCGGCCACTTCACATGCGGTTTTCGCCCGTACCCAGGCGCTACGCTCCTGACCCTCTTCAAACAGGCCTAATTCACCGATGAAATCGCCCTGGTTGAGGTAGGAGAGGATCATCTCTTTACCTTCTTCATCCTTGATGAGTACAGCCACGGAGCCTTTAACGATGTAGTACAGCGTTTCTGCTTTTTCACCCTGGTGGATCAGCGTGCTCTTTGATGGGTACTTATGAATGTGGCAATGAGACAAGAACCATTCAAGGGTAGGGTCTGTTTGCGGTTTGCCAAGCACCATGCGCGGTTATCCTCTGTTATAAGCTATCTCCGGGCGCCGACACTACACGGCGTCCGGGCATGCAATCGTATTGTTTCCCTATACCTGGGAAGCTGGCTGATGATTTTTCGACAGCCCGTAATGTGAACTCCTCTGCATACATGCAGTACATCAATGTATTACTGTAGCATCCAGACTGTTTTAGCATAGCTTTCGCCGCATGTCTCCTGGTGTCTCGCTTCAGCATGACGCAGGTCGCCTTCCGTTGCGAGAATTGTTATGTGCGCGTAATCTGACAGGAATATTGCGATACTGGAGTTAAATTTTATGCAAGCGCGTGTGAAATGGGTAGAAGGGTTAACCTTTATCGGGGAGTCCGCATCGGGACACCAGATTCTGATGGATGGCAACTCCGGGGATAAGGCTCCCAGCCCGATGGAGATGGTGCTGATGGCGGCGGGCGGTTGCAGTGCGATCGATGTGGTCTCCATTCTGCAAAAAGGTCGTCACGACGTGACCAATTGCGAAGTGAAGCTGACCTCCGAGCGTCGCGAAGAGGCTCCGCGTCTGTTCACGCATATTAATCTGCATTTTATCGTCACCGGCAAGGCGCTGAAAGATGCCGCGGTCTCCCGGGCGGTGGACCTGTCGGCAGAGAAATACTGCTCGGTGGCGCTGATGCTGGAAAAAGCGGTGAACATCACCCACTCCTATGAAGTGATCGAGGTGTAGTCTTCGCCTGCCGTTGTATCGAATCTCAACCCCGGCCAGGCCGGGGTTTTTTGGTTAGCCTATCTTACGGCCTTCCATCAGGCGCTCGACCAGCGGCGTCATGATAAGCTCCATCGCCAGCCCCATTTTACCGCCCGGCACCACCAGGGTGTTCATGTGCGAGATAAACGAGCCCTGCAGCATCGCCAACAGCCAGGGGAAATCGATATTCTGCAGATTGCGGAAATGGATCACCACAAAGCTCTCGTCCAGCGAGGGGATCGCTTTGGCGGCAAACGGGTTGGAGGTGTCCACCGTCGGCACGCGCTGAAAGTTGATATGGGTGCGGGAAAATTGCGGCGTAATGAAGTTGATGTAATCTTCCATCGAGCGGACGACCGAGTCCATCACCGCCTCCCGGGAGTGGCCGCGTTCGCTGGTGTCGCGAATAAGCTTTTGGATCCACTCGAGGTTAACGATAGGCACCACCCCGACCAGCAGGTCGACATGGCTGGCGACATCATGTTGCGGCGTTACAACCCCGCCGTGCAGCCCCTCATAGAACAGCACGTCTGTCGGCTCCGGCAGCGGCTGCCAGGGGGTAAAGGTCCCCGGCACCTGATTCCACGGCACGGCTTCGTCATAGGTGTGGAGGTATTTCCGCGACTGACCTTTGCCGTGGCGACCATAGTCGACAAAGGTCTGCTCCAGCAGGCCGAAGTCGTTCGCCTCCGGGCCAAAGTAGCTGATATGTTTACCCTGATCCCGCGCCTTACGGATCGCCATGTCCATTTCCGGGCGGGTGTAGCGATGAAAGCTATCGCCTTCCACCTCCGCGGCGTGCAGGTTTAGCTGCGCGAAGATTTTGCGAAAGGCAAGGCTGGTGGTGGTAGTGCCCGCGCCGCTGGAGCCCGTGACGGCGATCACCGGATGTTTGGCAGACATAACAACTCCCTGGTTAAACGATGTAGTGGCGTCGCCTTAGCCGTTAAACAGCGCGCGCGGCATAATATTGACCGTCTCATGCAGTTCCGACCACACAAGGACCGCCTCTCCGCGTTTCAGCTGCTGTTTTACATCGGCGACTTTATCGGCAAGTGAACGTTCATGTTCACCATAATCGGTGCCTTCACGTAACACAAAGCTTTCAATCAGGTTATCCAGCGTTTCGGGATCCAGATCCTGCCAGGGAATAATCATACGGGAACCTCCAGCCAGCGGTTTAACCAGTCGGGAATGCGTCTTTCCAGCCACATCTCCGGTTTACGCAGAGTGCCGCTGACAAAGCCAACGTGGCCGCCTTGCTCGGTCAATTGATACTCTACGTTCGCGGGCAGTTGCTCCTGCGGCGGAATCGAGTGGTGATCCATAAACGGATCGTCTTTCGCGTGAATGATGAGCGTCGGCTTAGTGATATCGCTGAGCCGCGGCATGGCGCTGCATTGCCGGTAATAATCCAGCGCATCGGCAAAGCCATGGATTTTGGCGGTGATCATATCGTCAAATTCCCGGATGCGGCGCATCCCTTTGAGCTGGCGTAAATCGACGGGCAGCGAGCCCGGGTACGCTTTCAGCTTGCGTGAAGCGTTGGCTTTTAACAGATTGAGCAGATAGCGCTGATAAACCCGCGAGAAGCCCTTATCCATATGATAGCTGCAGGCTTCGAGCATGAAAGGCGCGGAGACGATCACCGCCGCATCCAGCGGGCAGCGGTCGCCTTCCTCTGCCAGCAGGCAGCCCAGCATATTGCCGCCCAGCGAATAGCCGACGGCCGCGGTCGGCGCGGGACCAAACTCGCGCTTCAGCCAGTGCAAAAACCAGGTGCCATCTTCCGTTTCGCCGGAGTGATAGATGCGGTGATTGCGGTTAGGTTCGCCGCTGCAGCCGCGGAAATGCATCACCACGCCCAGCCAGCCGCGCTGCATCGCCGCGTGGATCAGACCATGGGCGTACGGGCTGTGCAGACTGCCTTCCAGGCCGTGAAAAACGACGAGGCGCGGCTTATGGCGCGCCTGGTGCGGGTCTTCGCTCCAGGCCAGATCGACAAAATCGCCGTCCGGCAGCTCAAGGCGCTGCCAGTGCGGGGTAAAGCGCAATTTACGGCGAATCAGCCGCGGCAGCATGGTTTGCAGATGACGATTGCCCACGCCGCGCATCGGATGGAACTCACGCGAATCGTTTTCGGGGGACGTCATGTCTGTGGGGATGATTTCAACCATAGCACCAGAACAATTAATAAACGTGATGATGACTATACCGCGCAGGGCATGCAGGGGGTTAGCCAATATGTGGTCTTGCGGCCAGTGACGCCAGCTTACAGCAAAAACAAATCATTGATGTCGCTGATGGCCAGGCCATGAAGAGGGCAGAAACCCACCCTGCCGGCGGCAGCGTACGCGCAGGCAGGATGAAGAGGAAGAGTTTAGCCTTCCTGAAGCATGCGCTCCAGCTGCTCCTGGGCCTCCAGCCAGGCCATCTCGCACTCCTCCAGCCCGGACTTCGCGCTGGCCTGCTGCTGCAGGCATTCGGTCAGCTCGGCTTTACGTGAGGCGTCATAAAGCTCACTGTCGCCAAGTTTTTCTTCCGCACTGGCCAACTGCGCGTTGAGCTTGTCCATCTCTTTTTCCAGACGGGCGATCTCTTTGCGCAGCGGTTGGGTCTGGCTGCGCAGCTCCGCTTCCCGACGCTTCTGGTCTTTGCGCGCCTGGGCGCTATTGCCGCTCTCTTTTGGCGCCTCGCCGCTCTGGGACTCCTGTTTTTGCGAGTCGCTGAGCCACTGCTGATAATCTTCCAGATCGCCGTCGAACGGCTCGACTTTACCATCGTGGACGAGGTACAGATCGTCAGTGGTGGAACGGATCAGGTGCCGATCGTGCGATACGACCACCAGCGCCCCTTCAAAGTCGATCAGCGCTTCGGTTAAGGCCTGACGCATATCGAGGTCAAGGTGGTTGGTCGGTTCATCGAGCAGCAGCAGGTTAGGGCGCTGCCAGACGATCAGGGCCAGTACCAGGCGCGCCTTTTCTCCACCGGAGAAGCGGCGGGTTTCTTCGCTCACCTTATCGCCCTGGAAACCAAAGCCGCCGAGATAATCACGCAGCTTCTGCTCCAGCTCCTGCGGCGCCAGACGCGCCAGGTGCTGCAGCGGCGACTCATCGGCGCGCAGGAATTCCAGCTGATGCTGGGCGAAGTAGCCGAGCTTGATGCCTTTCGCGAGGCCGATCTCGCCGCTTACGGGCTGGAGCTCGCCTGCCAGCAGCTTAATCAGCGTCGACTTCCCGGCGCCGTTGCGGCCCAGCAGGCCGATACGCGAGCCCGGCACCAGGTTAAGCTTGATGGAGTCGAGAATAATACGCTCGCCGTAGCCGGCGCTGACTTTCTCCATCTTCAGCAGCGGGTTAGGCAAGCTCTCCGGCTGGCGGAAGCTGAAGTGGAACGGGTTATCCACGTGCGCCGGAGCGATAAGCTCCATCCGCTCCAGCATTTTGATCCGGCTTTGCGCCTGCTTGGCCTTGGTGGCTTTGGCACGGAAGCGATCGATATAGCTTTGCAGGTGCGCGACGCGCTGCTGCTGGCTTTCGTACATCGCCTGCTGCTGAGCGAGGCGGGTGGCGCGCTGCACTTCAAACGAACTGTAGTTGCCGGTGTACTCAAACATTGTCTGCTGTTCGATATGGATAATTTTGTCGACGATAGGATCGAGAAAATCGCGATCGTGGGAGATGAGGATCAGCGTTCCCGTATAGCCCTTCAGCCACTTCTCCAGCCAAATCACCGCATCGAGATCGAGGTGGTTAGTCGGTTCATCGAGCAGCAGCAGATCGGAGCGGCAGATCAGCGCCTGGGCGAGGTTAAGGCGCATACGCCAGCCGCCGGAAAAATCGCTGACCGGCCGCTCAAGCTGTTCATTGCTGAAACCCAGACCGTGCAGCAGGCTGGCGGCGCGCGAACGGATCGTCCAGGCGTCGATGGCGTCCAGCTTACCGTGGACGGTGGCGATAGCATGACCGTCGTTGCGTTCGTTAGCCTGCTGGAGCGCGGCCTCCAGCTGGCGATACTCTCGATCGCCGTCAATGACATAATCGATTGCCGGCTGCGGTAGCGCCGGGGTTTCCTGATTCACCCAGGCCAGCTGCCAGTTGCCGGGAAAGGTCATACTGCCGCCGTCAGCGCTTATCTCGTTTTTCAAAAGCGATAGCAGCGTCGATTTCCCGCAGCCGTTTTTCCCCACCAGACCGACCTTTTGGCCAGGATTGATGGTAGCGGTGGCGTTGTCCAGCAGGACGCGTACGCCGCGACGAATTTGTAACGAGGAGAAAACAATCATAAGGCGCCGTATGTTCAGACTATGTTAATTTGTCATTATGATAATGTAGTGTGGAAGCGAATCGCTTCACCGGGCCGCCATGGTAGCCCAAAACGAAGACGATACACAAAGTCATTCTGGCTGTGTCAAAACGCCGGGGCTGTGCAGGCCGCCAGAAGACCTACGGGAGGGGAATGATGTCTCAGACAGCGAAAGTGTTGCTGCTGTATGCCCACCCAGAATCTCAGGATTCCGTGGCCAACCGGGTTTTATTAGAGCCGGCCTTACAGTTGCCGAACGTCACCGTGCACGATCTCTACGCGCACTATCCGGATTTTTTTATCGATATTGCTTACGAACAGGACCTGCTGCGCCAGCATGAGGTGATTGTTTTCCAGCACCCTTTATATACCTGGAGCTGTCCGGCGCTGCTTAAGGAGTGGCTGGATCGTGTGTTAAGCCGCGGCTTCGCCAGCGGCGCCGGAGGGAACGAACTGGCGGGAAAGTACTGGCGCAGCGTGATCACCACCGGCGAGCCTGAGAGCGCCTACCGTCGCGATGCTAATCGCTATCCGATGAACGATATTTTACGTCCTTTTGAACTGACCGCCGGCATGTGCCGTATGCACTGGATGAGCCCCATTATCGTCTACTGGGCCCGGAGGCAGCAGCCAGAGGAGCTGCGCAGCCGCGCCCTGGCCTACCGGGACTGGTTGGCCAACCCCATCGCCGCCGGAGGTGTCCATGGCGGGATCTGATTTGCTGCTGGCGGGGGTGTTGTTTTTGTTCGCGGCCGTCATCGCCGTCCCTCTGGCTTCAAGACTGGGGATTGGCGCGGTGCTGGGCTATCTGCTGGCCGGGATCGCCATTGGTCCGTGGGGGCTCGCGTTTATCAGCGATGTGGATGAAATTCTCCATTTCTCTGAGCTCGGCGTAGTGTTTCTGATGTTTATCATCGGCCTGGAGCTCAATCCCGCCAAGCTATGGCGACTGCGGAGCTCCATCTTCGGCGTTGGCGCGGCGCAGGTGATGCTCAGCGCGGCGATCCTCGGTGGGTTGCTGATGACGACCGGGTTTTCATGGCAGGCGGCGGTGGTCGGCGGGATCGGCCTGGCGATGTCTTCCACCGCCATGGCGCTGCAGCTGATGCGTGAGAAGGGAATGAGCCGCAGCGAAGCGGGACAGCTAGGCTTTTCGGTGCTGCTGTTTCAGGATCTGGCGGTGATCCCGGCGCTGGCGCTGGTGCCCCTGCTGGCCGGTTCAGCGGATGAGCATGTGAACTGGTTGACGGTCGGCATGAAGGTCCTGGCCTTTGCCGGGATGCTGATTGGCGGACGCTATCTGCTGCGGCCGGTGTTCCGTTTTATCGCCAGCTCGGGGGTCAGGGAGGTGTTCACTGCCGCCACGCTGCTGTTGGTCCTCGGATCTGCCCTGTTTATGGAGGCGCTGGGGCTGTCGATGGCGCTGGGCACCTTTATTGCCGGCGTGCTGCTGGCGGAAAGTGAGTATCGCCACGAACTGGAGATCGCTATCGATCCGTTCAAGGGGCTGCTGCTCGGGTTGTTCTTTATTTCCGTCGGCATGGCGCTGAACCTTGGCGTACTGTATACCCATCTGCTGTGGGTGGCGGTGAGCGTGGCGGTGCTGGTGGCGGTAAAAATGCTGGTGCTCTATCTGCTGGCCCGTCTCTATGGCCTGCGAAGTTCCGAGCGGATGCAGTTCGCGGGCGTATTAAGCCAGGGCGGCGAGTTCGCGTTTGTCCTCTTTTCGCTGCCCGCCTCTCAGCGGTTGTTTCAGCACGACCAGATGGCGCTGCTGCTGGTGGCGGTAACGTTGTCGATGATGACGACGCCGCTGCTGATGAAGGGGATAGATAAGCTATTGTCGCGACGGCTGAACCCGGCGGACGATACCGGTGAGGCGCCGTGGGTGGAGGATGACAAGCCGCAGGTGATTATTGTCGGGTTTGGTCGCTTTGGTCAGGTCATTGGTCGCCTGCTGATGGCCAATAAGATGCGTATTACGGTACTGGAGCGGGACATCAGCGCGGTAAATCTGATGCGCAACTATGGCTATAAAGTCTATTTTGGCGATGCCACCCAGCTGGAGCTGCTGCGCTCGGCGGGAGCGGAAGAGGCGCAGTCGATCGTCATCACCTGTAATGAGCCAGAAGATACCATGCGGCTGGTGGAAATGTGTCAACAACACTTTCCACATCTGCATATTCTGGCCCGCGCTCGCGGGCGCGTTGAGGCGCATGAGCTGCTGCAGGCCGGCGTGACGCAGTTTTCTCGCGAAACTTTCTCCAGTGCGTTGGAGCTGGGGCGCAAAGCGCTCATCACCCTCGGGATGCATCCTCACCAGGCCCAGCGCGCGCAGCTGCACTTCCGACGCCTCGATATGCGAATGCTGCGCGAGCTAATGCCAGTGCATACTGATACGGTACAGATATCACGCGTGCGGGAGGCCCGGCGCGAACTGGAAGAGATTTTCCAGCGCGAAATGCAGAAAGAGAGCCGGCAGCTGGACGGCTGGGACGAGTTTGAATAAAGGTAAATCTTATGGCAGTGCGTAAACGTTTTATTGCCGGGGCGAAATGTCCGGCGTGCCAGGCGCAGGATTCGCTGGCAATGTGGCGTGAGAATAATGTCGATGTTGTTGAGTGCGTTAAGTGCGGTCATCAGATGCGTGAGGCAGATAAAGAGGCCCGTGAGCATGTACGCAAAGAGGAGCAGGTGATTGGCATTTTTCATCCCGACTAGCGTTATCCGTCGGCTTTTTTTAAGCTAAAGGGTACACGGCAGCAGAATTCCGCTACAATCTGCGCCACTATTCTTCCCATCTCAGGAGATATCATGAAAGTAGCAAAAGACCTGGTGGTCAGCCTGGCCTATCAGGTACGTACAGAAGACGGTGTGTTGGTTGATGAGTCTCCGGTAAGCGCGCCGCTGGATTACCTGCACGGTCACGGCTCCCTGATTTCCGGCCTGGAAAACGCGCTGGATGGCCACGAAGTGGGCGACAAATTTGACGTTGCCGTCGGCGCTAACGACGCTTACGGTCAGTATGACGAAAACCTGGTGCAGCGTGTACCGAAAGACGTCTTCATGGGCGTTGATGAACTGCAGGTTGGCATGCGCTTCCTGGCGGAAACCGATCAGGGTCCGGTACCAGTAGAAATCACTGAAGTTGAAGACGACCACGTTGTGGTTGATGGCAACCACATGCTGGCTGGCCAGAACCTGAAGTTTAATGTGGAAGTCGTCGCCATCCGCGAAGCGACTGCGGAAGAGCTGGAGCACGGTCACGTGCACGGCGCGCATGGCCACGATCACGATCATGACCATGGTCATGACGGTTGCTGCGGCGGCCACGGCCACGATCATGGTCACGACCATGGTAAAGGCGGCTGCGGCGGCCACGGTGGCTGCGGCTGCCACTAATCTTTGCGCTTCGGCACGAAGACGACAAAAAAGCGGGGAAACCCGCTTTTTTTACGCCTCAATAGTGCGGCGGTGGCGTCTCTTCCGCCTGGGAGGCGATATGGGAGGGGAGGGTCGCCTTCAGCTTCTCGATCATCAGACGCATATGCTCCCGCATCTTCGCCATCTCGATCTCGTGGGCGGTCACGGTTTTGTTGAGGTCTTCGATGGTGATTTCCTGAAACGCCAGCCGGCTTTCCAGCTCCGCAAGGCGCGTTTCTAATGTGCTATCGTGCATGGGTAACCTCTTTAGTCTGATCCTGCGGGCGGATTCTACTTAAGTTTCCCCTGGCGCGCAGCATCGCTGCGCCGTACAGGAAACTTATTCATACAAAAATAGTCCTAAAAGAGGCGATATTCAGGAACGTCCGTATGTAGATTTTAACGGCAACGTTCTATAGTACGTTTTTTGCTTTTTACGATAACCCTGGGGCGAGAGGCCCCGGCCCTGGAGAAATGGATGAAATCACTGTTTAAAGTAACGCTGCTGGCGACCACAATGGCCGTAGCCCTGAATGCACCGCTGACCTTCGCTGCAGATACGGCAACGAAGGCAGCCCCGGCGGCTGAGAGTAAATCGGCATTTAAAAATGACGATCAGAAATCGGCCTATGCGCTGGGCGCGTCCCTGGGGCGTTACATGGAAAACTCCCTGAAAGAACAAGAGAAGCTGGGCATTAAGCTGGATAAAGCCCAGCTGATCGCCGGCGTACAGGACGCGTTTGCCGATAAGAGCAAACTGTCCGACCAGGAGATCGAACAGACTCTGCAGGCCTTTGAAACGCGCGTGAAGACCGCGGCTCAGCAGAAAATGGAAAAAGACGCCACTGAGAACGAAGCCAAAGGCAAAGCGTTCCGTGACAACTTTGCCAAAGAGAAGGGCGTGAAAACCTCAAAAACTGGCCTGCTGTATAAAGTCGAGAAAGAAGGCGCTGGCGATGCGCCGAAAGACAGCGATACCGTGGTGGTAAACTACAAAGGTACCCTGATCGACGGTAAAGAGTTTGATAACTCTTATACTCGCGGCGAGCCGCTCTCTTTCCGTCTCGACGGCGTGATCCCGGGCTGGACTGAAGGCCTGAAGAACATCAAGAAAGGCGGCAAAATCAAGCTGGTTATTCCGCCGGACCTGGCCTACGGTAAAACTGGCGTCCCGGGCATCCCGGCCAACTCTACGCTGGTCTTTGATGTAGAACTGCTGGATATCAAACCGGCGCCGAAGGCAGATGCACAGCCGGAAGCCGCAGGCGATGCGAAAGCCGCGGACGCGAAAGCTGACGCTAAGAAGTAATCAGGTTCAGGCCGCCGTCTCGTCAGAGGCGGCGGCTTTTTTATTGAGCGCAGATATAATTAAAACTGGAAAGATCCTCAGGCGCTGTATTACTTTAGATAGCTTAATAATGATGATGAGCCTGCCCTGACAATAACGACAGGCTCCTGAAAAGGAGTGCTTTTTTTCATGTCCAGGTCGCTTTTAACCAATGAAACCAGCGAGCTTGACCTGCTGGATCAACGTCCCTTTGACCAGACCGATTTCGATATTCTCAAATCTTATGAAGCGGTAGTGGACGGGTTGGCGATGCTCATCGGTTCGCACTGTGAAATCGTGCTGCATTCTTTGCAGGATCTGAAATGCTCTGCCATCCGTATCGCCAATGGTGAACATACCGGCCGCCAAATTGGTTCACCGATTACCGATCTTGCGCTGCGCATGCTGCACGATATGACGGGCGCCGATAGCAGCGTTTCCAAATGCTACTTTACCCGTGCTAAAAGCGGCGTACTGATGAAGTCGGTGACGATTGCCATTCGCAACCGCGATCACCGGGTGATTGGTCTGCTGTGTATCAACATGAATCTGGATGTGCCGTTTTCCCAGATCATGAGCACCTTTATTCCGCCAGAAACGCCTGAAGTGAACTCGCCGGTGAACTTTGCTTCTTCGGTAGACGATCTGGTCGCCCAGACGCTGGAGTTCACCATTGAAGAGGTGAATGCCGATCGCAGCGTGT
Organism: Klebsiella sp. 10; assembly: GCF_018223925.1. Classification (NCBI taxonomy): domain Bacteria; kingdom Pseudomonadati; phylum Pseudomonadota; class Gammaproteobacteria; order Enterobacterales; family Enterobacteriaceae; genus Klebsiella; species Klebsiella sp. 10. The sequence goes on along the minus strand of NZ_JAGRRB010000005.1, from coordinate 31,814 downwards.
CTAACAATGCGAAAAACCGTCAAATCGTGCTGAATCTCTACGAGAAAGGGATCTTCGATATTAAAGACGCTATTAACCAGGTAGCCGATCGTCTGAACATCTCCAAGCACACCGTCTACCTCTATATTCGCCAGTTCAAAAGCGGCGATTTCCAGGGGCTGGATAAGTAATGCGTTTTGCCCTCACGGTGACCGGCCCAGCCTATGGCACGCAGCAGGCGAGCAGCGCCTGGCAATTTGCCCAGGCCGTGCTGCAGGAAGGCCATGAGCTGGCGTGCGTTTTTTTCTATCGCGAAGGCGTGCTTAACGCTAACCAGTTGACGGCGCCCGCCAGCGATGAGTTCGATCTGGTGCGCGGGTGGCAATCCCTCCACGATGAGCACGGCGTCGCGCTGCATATCTGCGTGGCGGCCGCCCTGCGTCGTGGCGTAACGGACGAACGCGAAGCGCAACAGCTCGCTCTGCCTGGCCACAATTTGCAGCCGGGTTTTACCTTGAGCGGGCTCGGCGCGCTAGCGGAAGCGGCGCTTACTTGCGATCGGATGGTGCAGTTCTGATGAAACGTGTGGCTTTTGTATTTTCCTCTGCGCCGCACGGCAGCGCCGCTGGCAGGGAAGGCCTCGATGCCTTATTAGCAACCTCCGCGCTCACCGACGATATTGGCGTGTTTTTTGTGGGCGACGGCGTGTTTCAGCTGTTACCCGAACAGCGGCCTGGCGCTGTGCTGGCCCGCGACTACATCGCTACCTTTAAATTGCTGTCGCTATATGATATCGACCAGTGCTGGCTGTGCGCCGACTCAGCGCGAGAGCGCGGCCTGGATCCCACGACCCCGTGGGTGGTGGATGTCGAATGCCTGGCGCCGGATGCCCTGCGCGCCCGTCTGCATGAATTTGATGTGATTTTGCGTTTCTGAGGCCCCCATGCTCCATACGCTCAGTGTTTCCCCCTGGCATGCCGACATCGCAGCGATGCTTCGTTTGATGGAGCACGGCGACGATCTGGTACTACTGTCTGACGGCGTCACCGCGGCCATCGCCGATGGTCGCTTCCTTGAGATCCTGCAATCCGCCCCCATAACCTTATACGTGCTGCAAGACGACGTTGACGCCCGCGGGCTGGCTGGTCAAATTGCGGACAGTGTCGGCAGGGTTAGCTATACTGATTTCGTCAGACTCACAGTCAAACATGCCGGTCAGTTGGCCTGGTGATGGCGGGATCGTTGTATATTTCTTGACACCTTTTCGGCACCGCCCTAAAATTCTGCGTCCTCATAATATATGAGGCGATTTATTACGTGTTTACGAAGCAAAAGCTAAAACCAGGAGCTATTTAATGGCAACAATTAACCAGCTGGTACGCAAACCACGCGCGCGCAAAGTTGCAAAGAGCAACGTGCCAGCGCTGGAAGCCTGCCCGCAGAAACGTGGCGTATGTACTCGCGTATATACCACCACTCCTAAGAAACCGAACTCCGCACTGCGTAAAGTTTGCCGTGTGCGTCTGACTAACGGTTTCGAAGTCACCTCCTACATCGGTGGTGAAGGTCACAACCTGCAGGAGCACTCCGTGATCCTGATCCGTGGCGGTCGTGTTAAAGACCTTCCGGGTGTTCGTTACCACACCGTTCGTGGTGCGCTTGACTGCTCCGGCGTTAAAGACCGTAAGCAGGCTCGCTCCAAGTACGGCGTGAAGCGTCCTAAGGCTTAATGGTTCTCCGTTAAGTAAGGCCAAACTGATTTATCTTAATGTCATACTAAACTCTTAGAGTTTTGGACAATCCTGAATTAACAACGGAGTATTTCCATGCCACGTCGTCGCGTCATTGGTCAGCGTAAAATTCTGCCGGATCCGAAGTTCGGATCAGAACTGCTGGCTAAATTTGTCAATATCCTGATGGTAGATGGTAAAAAATCTACTGCAGAAACTATCGTATACAGCGCGCTGGAGACCCTGGCTCAGCGTTCTGGTAAATCTGAACTGGAAGCCTTCGAAGTTGCGCTCGAAAACGTGCGCCCGACTGTCGAAGTTAAGTCCCGCCGCGTAGGTGGTTCTACTTATCAGGTTCCAGTTGAAGTTCGTCCGGTCCGTCGTAATGCCCTGGCAATGCGTTGGATCGTTGAAGCTGCTCGTAAACGCGGTGATAAATCCATGGCTCTGCGCCTGGCGAACGAACTCACTGATGCTGCAGACAACAAAGGTACTGCAGTTAAGAAACGTGAAGACGTTCACCGTATGGCCGAAGCCAACAAGGCGTTCGCTCACTACCGTTGGTAATCCCTTCGGAGTCATAGTCACCAGGCGGGCGCTTCAGATGAGTCGCCCGCTCTGGATAACTTAACTGAACGCCTAAAGAAATAAACGAGGAATCAAATGGCTCGTACAACACCCATCGCACGCTACCGTAACATCGGTATCAGTGCGCACATCGACGCCGGTAAAACCACTACTACCGAACGTATTCTGTTCTACACCGGTGTAAACCACAAAATCGGTGAAGTTCATGACGGCGCCGCTACCATGGACTGGATGGAGCAGGAGCAGGAACGTGGTATCACCATCACTTCCGCTGCGACTACTGCATTCTGGTCTGGTATGGCCAAACAGTATGAACCGCACCGCGTAAACATCATCGACACCCCGGGGCACGTTGACTTCACTATCGAAGTAGAACGTTCCATGCGTGTTCTTGATGGTGCGGTAATGGTTTACTGCGCAGTTGGTGGTGTTCAGCCGCAGTCTGAAACCGTATGGCGTCAGGCAAACAAATATAAAGTTCCGCGCATCGCGTTCGTTAACAAAATGGACCGCATGGGCGCTAACTTCCTGAAAGTTGTTGGTCAGATCAAAACCCGTCTGGGCGCGAACCCGGTTCCGCTGCAGCTGGCAATTGGTGCTGAAGAAGGTTTCACCGGCGTTGTTGACCTGGTGAAAATGAAAGCCATCAACTGGAACGATGCAGACCAGGGCGTAACCTTCGAATACGAAGATATCCCGGCTGACATGCAGGACCTGGCTGATGAATGGCACCAGAACCTGATCGAATCCGCAGCTGAAGCTTCTGAAGAGCTGATGGAAAAATACCTGGGTGGTGAAGAACTGACTGAAGAAGAGATCAAAAAAGCTCTGCGTCAGCGCGTTCTGAACAACGAAATCATCCTGGTAACCTGTGGTTCTGCGTTCAAGAACAAAGGCGTTCAGGCGATGCTGGATGCGGTAATTGATTACCTGCCATCCCCGGTTGACGTACCTGCGATCAACGGTATCCTGGACGACGGTAAAGATACCCCGGCTGAGCGTCACGCAAGCGACGACGAGCCGTTCTCTGCACTGGCGTTCAAAATCGCTACCGACCCGTTCGTGGGTAACCTGACCTTCTTCCGCGTGTACTCCGGTGTGGTTAACTCTGGTGATACCGTACTGAACTCCGTGAAAGCTGCACGTGAGCGTTTCGGTCGTATCGTTCAGATGCACGCTAACAAACGTGAAGAGATCAAAGAAGTTCGCGCGGGCGACATCGCTGCTGCTATCGGTCTGAAAGACGTAACCACTGGTGACACCCTGTGTGACCCGGATGCGCCGATCATTCTGGAGCGTATGGAATTCCCTGAGCCGGTAATCTCCATCGCCGTTGAGCCGAAAACCAAAGCTGACCAGGAAAAAATGGGTCTGGCTCTGGGTCGTCTGGCTAAAGAAGACCCGTCTTTCCGCGTATGGACTGACGAAGAGTCTAACCAGACCATTATCGCCGGTATGGGTGAGCTGCACCTCGACATCATCGTTGACCGTATGAAGCGTGAATTCAACGTTGAAGCGAACGTCGGTAAACCTCAGGTTGCTTACCGTGAAGCGATTCGCGCGAAAGTTACCGATATCGAAGGTAAACACGCCAAGCAGTCTGGTGGTCGTGGTCAGTACGGTCACGTTGTGATCGACATGTACCCGCTGGAGCCGGGCTCTAACCCGAAAGGTTACGAGTTCATCAACGACATCAAAGGTGGTGTAATTCCTGGCGAATACATCCCGGCCGTTGATAAAGGCATCCAGGAACAGCTGAAAGCTGGTCCGCTGGCAGGTTACCCGGTAGTTGATATGGGTATCCGTCTGCACTTCGGTTCTTACCACGACGTTGACTCCTCTGAGCTGGCGTTTAAACTGGCTGCGTCTATTGCCTTTAAAGAAGGCTTTAAGAAAGCAAAACCAGTTCTGCTTGAGCCGATCATGAAGGTTGAAGTAGAAACTCCGGAAGAGAACACTGGTGACGTTATCGGTGACTTGAGCCGTCGTCGCGGTATGCTGCGCGGTCAGGAATCCGAAGTAACCGGCGTTAAGATCCACGCTGAAGTACCGCTGTCCGAAATGTTCGGTTATGCAACTCAGCTGCGTTCTCTGACCAAAGGTCGTGCATCATACACCATGGAATTCCTGAAGTATGATGATGCGCCGAACAACGTTGCTCAGGCCGTTATTGAAGCCCGTGGTAAATAATCCACAGGATTAAAACCTAAGTCCCGTGCTCTCTCCGAAGGGGAGAGCACTATAGTAAGGAATATAGCCGTGTCTAAAGAAAAATTTGAACGTACAAAACCGCACGTCAACGTTGGTACTATCGGCCACGTTGACCATGGTAAAACTACCCTGACTGCTGCCATCACTACCGTTCTGGCTAAAACCTACGGTGGTTCCGCTCGCGCATTCGACCAGATCGATAACGCGCCGGAAGAAAAAGCTCGTGGTATCACCATCAACACCTCTCACGTTGAATATGACACCCCGACTCGCCACTACGCGCACGTAGACTGCCCGGGCCACGCCGACTATGTTAAAAACATGATCACCGGTGCTGCGCAGATGGACGGCGCGATCCTGGTTGTTGCTGCGACTGACGGCCCGATGCCGCAGACTCGTGAGCACATCCTGCTGGGTCGTCAGGTAGGCGTTCCGTACATCATCGTGTTCCTGAACAAATGCGACATGGTTGATGACGAAGAGCTGCTGGAACTGGTTGAGATGGAAGTTCGTGAACTGCTGTCTCAGTACGATTTCCCGGGCGACGACACTCCGATCGTTCGTGGTTCTGCTCTGAAAGCGCTGGAAGGCGACGCAGAGTGGGAAGCGAAAATCATCGAACTGGCTGGCCACCTGGATACCTATATCCCGGAACCAGAGCGTGCGATTGACAAGCCGTTCCTGCTGCCGATCGAAGACGTATTCTCCATCTCTGGTCGTGGTACCGTTGTTACCGGTCGTGTAGAGCGCGGTATCATCAAAGTAGGTGAAGAAGTTGAAATCGTTGGTATCAAAGAAACCGCGAAAACCACCTGTACTGGCGTTGAAATGTTCCGCAAACTGCTGGACGAAGGCCGTGCTGGTGAGAACGTAGGTGTTCTGCTGCGTGGTATCAAACGTGAAGAAATCGAACGTGGTCAGGTACTGGCTAAGCCGGGCACCATCAACCCGCACACCAAGTTCGAATCTGAAGTGTACATCCTGTCCAAAGACGAAGGCGGCCGTCACACTCCGTTCTTCAAAGGCTACCGTCCGCAGTTCTACTTCCGTACTACTGACGTGACTGGCACCATCGAACTGCCGGAAGGCGTAGAGATGGTAATGCCGGGCGACAACATCAAAATGGTTGTTACCCTGATCCACCCGATCGCGATGGACGACGGTCTGCGTTTCGCAATCCGTGAAGGCGGCCGTACCGTTGGCGCGGGCGTTGTAGCTAAAGTTCTGGGCTAATTCGTTAGCTTTGAATTAAAAAGGGCGCTTCGGCGCCCTTTTTGCTGTCTGTCATTCAGCGAAAAACGGATTTTTGCTGGCTATTCATATCGTGCGTTGCGGCGGATAATGAGCAAATGGTCTATTGTAATCATAACCATTCTCATTTAATATTTGTGCATAAATTGAACGGGAGTTTCTATGTACGTTTGTTTGTGCAATGGCGTCAGCGATAAAAAAATTCGTCAGGTTGTGCGCCAGTTTCAACCGCAATCTTTTCAGCAATTACGTAAGTTTGTTCCCGTGGGAAATCAATGCGGTAAGTGTGTTCGTGCCGCGCGTGAAGTGATGGAAGATGAATTAACCACCATGCCGGAATTCAAAGAAATCGCCTGAAGTCCACGCTTCTCTTTTGACATCCCTATAGGCCGGACTACGCTTCAATGAGTGGAAGCGGAGGGACTATATAATGAAAGGTGATGTCAAAATCATAAGTTATCTCAATAAATTATTGGGAAATGAGCTAGTCGCAATTAATCAGTACTTTCTTCATGCGAGAATGTTTAAAAATTGGGGCCTGATGCGCCTCAACGATATTGAGTACCACGAATCCATCGACGAAATGAAGCACGCCGATAAGTATATCGAGCGTATTCTTTTTCTCGAAGGTATCCCTAATCTGCAGGATCTCGGCAAACTTGGCATCGGTGAAGATGTGGAAGAGATGCTGCGGTCCGATTTGAGGCTGGAGCTGGAAGGGGCGCAAAATTTGCGTGAGGCTATTGCCTATGCCGACAGCGTCCATGACTACGTCAGCCGCGATATGATGATTGAGATCCTGGCGGATGAAGAAGGCCATATCGACTGGCTGGAAACCGAACTCGATTTGATTGGCAAAATCGGTCTGCAAAATTACCTGCAGTCGCAGATCAAAGTGTCAGACTAGCCAGCGTCTGCCACCCGCACCAAAAACCCGCGGCCGCCAGGAATGGCCCAAACGGCAGCGGGTTGCTTCTTCCCCATTTGCTCTTCCTGCCGCAACTGGCGTATAAACCTGCTCCTGCCCACGCTATGCCGGCGAGTAGCGAGGCAACCAGGACTAACTGCGGCAGCAATCGCCAGCCATGCCAGGCGCCGAGGGCGGCAAGATATTTTATATCTCCATAACCCAACCCTTCATAGCCGCGGATACCGCGGTATAGCCAGTAAATCGCAGCCAAAGAGAGATAGCCCGCTATCGCCCCCCAGACGGCATCATGCAGCTGGTGCGGCGCCAGACAGAGATAAAAAAGTAAACCACTCCACAGCAGGGGACAGGTGTAACGGTCGGGCAACAGACCGTGGCGCAGATCCTGGTGGCATAATGCCACGGTCAAACCGCTATAGCACAGCAAGAAGGGGAGGGCGGCGAGCATAGTTGACCCCGCAATGATCGATGAACATTGCGTCACTATGCTCATCCTCTCCCGTTCAGCACAAAAGGCATTTTCCGGGAATGGAGCCCACAATCCGCACTCTTACTCCGCATTGCAGCCCCGTACAGTGCGCTAATGCGAAGGCGCGCAAATCCTGGTGATGATTTTCTAAACAGCACTTGCGTCGCGCCAGAATTTGCGTATAATGCGCGGGCCTGTCAAAGTTGACGGCCGGTTCAATATGAACCCTGGTAATCGCATTTGGGTTATCAAACAATGTCCCCAATCGGGGGACTATGTAAGAACGGTTACACTCTCCCATCAATCGTAATGGGTATGAGGAGTAATCATTTCGTCTATAAAATAATTGGAGCTCTGGTCTCATGCAGAACCAAAGAATCCGTATCCGCCTGAAAGCGTTTGATCATCGTCTGATCGATCAATCAACCGCGGAAATCGTCGAGACTGCTAAGCGCACTGGTGCGCAAGTCCGTGGTCCGATCCCGCTGCCGACCCGCAAAGAGCGCTTTACCGTTCTGATCTCCCCGCACGTCAACAAAGACGCGCGTGACCAGTACGAAATTCGCACTCACAAGCGTCTGGTTGACATCGTTGAGCCAACTGAAAAAACCGTTGATGCTCTGATGCGTCTGGATCTGGCTGCCGGTGTAGACGTGCAGATCAGCCTGGGTTAATCAGGTCATCGAGCGATTGAGAGGTTGAAACAATGATTGGTTTAGTCGGTAAAAAAGTGGGCATGACCCGCATCTTCACTGAAGATGGCGTTTCTATCCCAGTAACCGTAATCGAAGTTGAAGCAAACCGTGTTACTCAGGTTAAAGACCTGGCTAACGATGGCTACCGCGCAATCCAGGTTACCACCGGTGCTAAAAAAGCTAACCGTGTAACCAAGCCGGAAGCGGGTCACTTCGCTAAAGCTGGCGTTGAAGCTGGCCGTGGTCTGTGGGAATTCCGTCTGGCTGACGGCGAAGAATTCACCGTAGGTCAGAACATTAGCGTTGAACTGTTTGCTGACGTTAAAAAAGTTGACGTAACCGGTACCTCTAAAGGTAAAGGTTTTGCTGGTACCGTTAAGCGCTGGAACTTCCGTACCCAGGACGCTACTCACGGTAACTCCTTGTCCCACCGCGTTCCGGGTTCTATCGGTCAGAACCAGACTCCGGGCAAAGTGTTCAAAGGCAAGAAAATGGCAGGTCAGCTGGGTAATGAGCGTGTAACCGTTCAGAGCCTGGACGTAGTACGTGTTGACGCTGAGCGCAACCTGCTGCTGGTTAAAGGTGCTGTCCCGGGTGCGACCGGTAGCGACCTGATCGTTAAACCAGCTGTGAAGGCGTGAGGAGATAGCAATGGAATTAGTATTGAAAGACGCGCAGAGCGCGCTGACTGTTTCCGAAACTACCTTCGGTCGTGATTTCAACGAAGCGCTGGTTCACCAGGTTGTTGTTGCTTATGCAGCCGGTGCGCGTCAGGGCACTCGTGCTCAGAAGACTCGTGCTGAAATCACTGGCTCCGGTAAAAAACCGTGGCGCCAGAAAGGTACCGGCCGTGCGCGTTCTGGTTCTATCAAGAGCCCGATCTGGCGTTCCGGTGGCGTGACCTTCGCTGCTCGTCCGCAGGACCACAGTCAAAAAGTTAACAAGAAGATGTACCGCGGCGCGCTGAAAAGCATTCTGTCCGAACTGGTACGTCAGGATCGTCTGATCGTTGTCGAGAAGTTCTCTGTTGAAGCGCCGAAAACTAAGCTGCTGGCACAGAAACTGAAAGACATGGCTCTGGAAGATGTGCTGATCATCACCGGTGAGCTGGACGAGAACCTGTTCCTGGCCGCACGTAACCTGCATAAGGTTGACGTACGTGATGCGAACGGTATCGACCCGGTTAGCCTGATCGCCTTCGACAAAGTCGTAATGACTGCTGATGCTGTTAAGCAAGTTGAGGAGATGCTGGCATGATTCGTGAAGAACGTCTGCTGAAGGTGCTGCGCGCACCGCACGTTTCTGAAAAAGCGTCTACTGCGATGGAAAAAACAAACACCATCGTTCTCAAAGTTGCTAAAGACGCGACCAAAGCAGAAATCAAAGCTGCTGTGCAGAAACTGTTTGAAGTCGAAGTCGAAGTCGTTAACACCCTGGTTGTTAAAGGGAAAGTTAAACGTCACGGACAGCGTATCGGTCGTCGTAGCGACTGGAAAAAAGCTTACGTCACCCTGAAAGAAGGCCAGAATCTGGACTTCGTTGGCGGCGCTGAGTAAGTCGGAGGAGTAATACAATGGCAGTTGTTAAATGTAAACCGACATCTCCGGGTCGTCGCCACGTCGTTAAAGTGGTTAACCCAGAGCTGCACAAGGGCAAACCTTTTGCTCCGTTGCTGGAAAAAAACAGCAAATCCGGTGGTCGTAACAACAATGGCCGTATCACCACCCGTCATATCGGTGGTGGCCACAAGCAGGCTTACCGTATTGTTGACTTCAAACGCAACAAAGATGGTATCCCGGCAGTTGTTGAACGTCTTGAGTACGATCCGAACCGCTCCGCGAACATCGCGCTGGTTCTGTACAAAGACGGCGAGCGCCGTTACATCCTGGCCCCGAAAGGCCTGAAAGCTGGCGACCAGATTCAGTCTGGCGTTGATGCTGCAATCAAAGCAGGCAACACCCTGCCGATGCGCAATATCCCGGTTGGTTCTACCGTTCATAACGTAGAAATGAAACCAGGTAAAGGCGGTCAGCTGGCTCGTTCCGCTGGTACTTACGTTCAGATCGTTGCTCGTGACGGTGCTTATGTCACCCTGCGTCTGCGTTCTGGTGAAATGCGTAAAGTCGAAGCAGACTGCCGCGCGACTCTGGGCGAAGTTGGCAATGCTGAGCATATGCTGCGCGTTCTGGGTAAAGCAGGTGCTGCACGCTGGCGTGGTGTTCGTCCTACCGTTCGCGGTACTGCGATGAACCCAGTAGACCACCCACATGGTGGTGGTGAAGGTCGTAACTTTGGTAAGCACCCGGTATCCCCGTGGGGCCTGCAGACCAAAGGTAAGAAGACCCGCAGCAACAAGCGTACTGATAAATTCATCGTACGTCGCCGTAGCAAATAATTTTAGAGGATAAGCCATGCCACGTTCTCTCAAGAAAGGTCCTTTTATTGACCTGCACTTGCTGAAGAAGGTAGAGAAAGCGGTGGAAAGCGGAGACAAGAAGCCCCTGCGCACTTGGTCCCGTCGTTCAACGATCTTTCCTAACATGATCGGTTTGACCATCGCTGTCCATAATGGTCGTCAGCACGTTCCAGTATTTGTTTCCGACGAAATGGTCGGTCACAAACTGGGTGAATTCGCACCGACTCGTACTTATCGCGGCCACGCTGCTGATAAAAAAGCGAAGAAGAAATAAGGTAGGAGGAAGAGATGGAAACTTTAGCTCAACATCGCCATGCTCGTTCTTCTGCTCAGAAGGTTCGCCTTGTAGCTGACCTGATTCGCGGTAAGAAAGTGTCGCAGGCCCTGGATATTCTGACCTACACCAACAAAAAAGCTGCTGTACTGGTCAAGAAGGTACTGGAATCTGCCATTGCTAACGCTGAACACAACGATGGCGCTGACATTGATGATCTGAAAGTTGCGAAAATTTTCGTAGACGAAGGCCCGAGCATGAAGCGCATTATGCCGCGTGCTAAAGGTCGTGCAGATCGCATCCTGAAGCGCACCAGCCACATCACTGTGGTTGTGTCCGATCGCTGAGACTCTGGAGACTAGCAATGGGTCAGAAAGTACATCCTAATGGTATTCGCCTGGGTATTGTCAAACCATGGAACTCTACCTGGTTCGCGAACACCAAAGAATTCGCTGACAACCTGGACAGCGATTTTAAAGTACGTCAGTTCCTGACTAAAGAACTGGCTAAAGCGTCTGTATCTCGCATCGTTATCGAGCGTCCGGCTAAGAGCATCCGTGTGACCATTCACACCGCTCGCCCGGGTATCGTTATCGGTAAGAAAGGCGAAGACGTAGAAAAACTGCGCAAGGTCGTAGCGGATATCGCTGGCGTACCTGCACAGATCAATATCGCCGAAGTTCGTAAACCTGAACTGGACGCAAAACTGGTTGCTGACAGCATCACTTCTCAGCTGGAACGTCGCGTTATGTTCCGTCGTGCGATGAAGCGTGCTGTACAGAACGCAATGCGTCTGGGCGCTAAAGGTATCAAAGTTGAAGTTAGCGGCCGTCTGGGCGGCGCGGAAATCGCACGTACCGAATGGTACCGTGAAGGTCGCGTACCGCTGCACACTCTGCGTGCTGACATCGACTACAACACCTCTGAAGCGCACACCACTTACGGTGTAATCGGCGTTAAGGTATGGATCTTCAAAGGTGAGATCCTGGGTGGTATGGCTGCTGTTGAACAACCGGAACCGGCTGCTCAACCTAAAAAGCAGCAGCGTAAAGGCCGTAAATAAGGAGCGTCGCTGATGTTACAACCAAAGCGTACAAAATTCCGTAAAGTGCACAAAGGCCGCAACCGTGGTCTGGCGCAGGGTACGGATGTTAGCTTCGGCACTTTCGGTCTGAAAGCTGTTGGCCGTGGTCGTCTGACTGCACGTCAGATCGAAGCAGCACGTCGTGCTATGACCCGTGCAGTTAAGCGTCAAGGTAAGATCTGGATCCGTGTATTCCCGGACAAACCGATCACCGAGAAGCCGCTGGAAGTTCGTATGGGTAAAGGTAAAGGTAACGTGGAGTACTGGGTTGCCTTGATTCAGCCGGGTAAAGTCCTGTATGAAATGGACGGTGTACCGGAAGAGCTGGCCCGTGAAGCATTCGGCCTGGCAGCAGCGAAACTGCCGATCAAAACCACCTTTGTAACTAAGACGGTGATGTAATGAAAGCAAAAGAGCTGCGTGAAAAAAGCGTTGAAGAGCTGAACGCTGAGCTGCTGAACCTGCTGCGTGAGCAGTTCAACCTGCGCATGCAGGCTGCAAGTGGCCAGCTGCAACAGACTCATCTGCTGAAGCAAGTGCGTCGTGATGTTGCACGCGTTAAGACTTTACTGACTCAGAAGGCGGGTGCGTAATGACCGATAAAATCCGTACTCTGCAAGGTCGCGTAGTTAGCGACAAAATGGAGAAATCCATTGTTGTTGCTATCGAACGTATGGTGAAACACCCGGTTTACGGTAAATTCATCAAACGTACGACCAAACTGCACGTACATGACGAGAACAACGAATGCGGTATCGGCGACAAGGTTGAAATCCGCGAATGCCGTCCGCTGTCCAAGACTAAGTCCTGGACGCTGGTTCGCGTTGTAGAGAAAGCGGTTCTGTAATAGAGTACGCATTCTCGATACGGATAAACGGCTCAGCGATGAGCCGTTTATTTTTTCTACCCATATCTGGTTTGTGGTGTTATAATGCCGCGCCCTCGATATGGGGCTTTTTAACGACCCTAATTTTCGGGTCTCAGTAGTAGTTGACATTAGCGGAGCACTAAAATGATCCAAGAACAGACTATGCTGAACGTCGCCGACAACTCCGGTGCACGTCGCGTAATGTGTATCAAGGTTCTGGGTGGCTCGCACCGTCGCTACGCAGGCGTAGGCGACATCATCAAGATCACCATCAAAGAAGCAATTCCGCGTGGTAAGGTCAAAAAAGGTGATGTGCTGAAGGCGGTAGTGGTGCGCACCAAGAAGGGTGTTCGTCGCCCGGACGGTTCTGTCATTCGCTTCGATGGTAATGCATGCGTTATTCTGAACAATAACAGCGAGCAGCCTATCGGTACGCGTATTTTTGGGCCGGTAACTCGTGAACTTCGTACCGAGAAGTTCATGAAAATTATCTCTCTGGCACCAGAAGTACTCTAAGGAGCGAATCATGGCAGCGAAAATCCGTCGTGATGACGAAGTTATCGTGTTAACCGGTAAAGATAAAGGTAAGCGCGGTAAAGTTAAGAATGTCCTGTCTTCCGGCAAGGTCATTGTTGAAGGTATCAACCTGGTTAAGAAACACCAGAAGCCGGTTCCGGCTCTGAACCAACCAGGCGGCATCGTTGAAAAAGAAGCTGCAATTCAGGTTTCTAACGTTGCAATCTTCAATGCGGCAACCGGCAAGGCTGACCGTGTAGGCTTTAGATTCGAAGACGGTAAAAAAGTCCGTTTCTTCAAGTCTAACAGCGAAACTATCAAGTAATTTGGAGTAGTACGATGGCGAAACTGCATGATTACTACAAAGACGAAGTAGTTAAGAAACTCATGACTGAGTTTAACTACAATTCTGTCATGCAAGTCCCTCGGGTCGAGAAGATCACCCTGAACATGGGTGTTGGTGAAGCGATCGCTGACAAGAAACTGCTGGATAACGCAGCAGCTGACCTGGCAGCAATCTCCGGTCAAAAACCGCTGATCACCAAAGCACGCAAATCAGTTGCAGGCTTCAAAATCCGTCAGGGCTATCCGATCGGCTGTAAAGTAACTCTGCGTGGCGAACGCATGTGGGAGTTCTTTGAGCGCCTGATCACTATTGCTGTACCGCGTATTCGTGACTTCCGCGGCCTGTCCGCTAAGTCTTTCGACGGTCGTGGCAACTACAGCATGGGTGTCCGTGAGCAGATCATCTTCCCAGAAATCGACTACGATAAAGTCGACCGCGTTCGTGGTTTGGATATTACCATTACCACTACTGCGAAATCTGACGAAGAAGGCCGTGCTCTGCTGGCTGCCTTTGACTTCCCGTTCCGCAAGTAAGGTAGGGTTACTTAATGGCTAAGCAATCAATGAAAGCACGCGAAGTAAAGCGCGTGGCTTTAGCTGATAAATTCTTCGCTAAACGCGCTGAACTGAAAGCTATCATCTCTGATGTGAACGCAACCGACGAAGATCGTTGGAATGCCGTTCTCAAGCTGCAGACTCTGCCGCGTGATTCCAGCCCGTCTCGTCAGCGTAACCGCTGCCGTCAAACAGGTCGTCCGCATGGTTTCCTGCGGAAGTTCGGGTTGAGCCGTATTAAGGTCCGTGAAGCCGCTATGCGCGGTGAAATCCCGGGTCTGAAAAAGGCTAGCTGGTAATTGTCACCAATTGAATCACGGGAGTAAAGACAGATGAGCATGCAAGATCCGATCGCGGATATGCTGACCCGTATCCGTAACGGTCAGGCCGCGAACAAAGCTGCGGTCACCATGCCTTCCTCCAAGCTGAAAGTGGCAATCGCCAACGTGCTGAAGGAAGAAGGTTTTATCGAAGATTTTAAAGTTGAAGGCGACACCAAGCCTGAACTGGAACTTACTCTCAAGTATTTCCAGGGCAAAGCTGTTGTAGAAAGCATTCAGCGTGTCAGCCGCCCAGGTCTGCGCATCTATAAGAAAAAAGATGAGCTGCCGAAAGTTATGGCCGGTCTGGGTATCGCAGTTGTTTCTACCTCTAAAGGTGTTATGACTGATCGTGCAGCGCGCCAGGCTGGTCTTGGTGGCGAAATTATCTGCTACGTAGCCTAATCGGAGGAAAAAATGTCTCGTGTTGCTAAAGCACCGGTCGTTGTTCCTGCCGGCGTTGATGTAAAAATCAACGGTCAGGTTATTACGATCAAAGGTAAAAACGGCGAGCTGACTCGTACTCTCAACGATGCTGTTGAAGTTAAACATGCAGATAATGCACTGACCTTCGGTCCGCGTGATGGTTACGCAGACGGTTGGGCTCAGGCTGGTACCGCGCGTGCCCTGCTGAACTCAATGGTTATCGGTGTTACCGAAGGCTTCACTAAGAAGCTGCAGCTGGTTGGTGTAGGTTATCGTGCAGCGGTCAAAGGGAATGTAGTAAACCTGGCTTTAGGTTTCTCTCACCCGGTTGATCATCAGCTGCCTGCGGGTATCACTGCAGAATGTCCGACTCAGACTGAAATCGTGCTGAAAGGCGCTGATAAGCAGGTGATCGGCCAGGTTGCAGCAGATCTGCGCGCCTACCGTCGTCCTGAGCCTTACAAAGGCAAGGGTGTTCGTTACGCCGACGAAGTCGTGCGTACCAAAGAGGCTAAGAAGAAGTAAGGTAACACTATGGATAAGAAATCTGCTCGTATCCGTCGTGCGACCCGCGCACGCCGCAAGCTCCAGGAGCTGGGCGCAACTCGCCTGGTGGTACATCGTACCCCGCGTCACATTTACGCACAGGTAATTGCACCGAATGGTTCTGAAGTTCTGGTAGCTGCTTCTACTGTAGAAAAAGCTATCGCTGAACAACTGAAGTACACCGGTAACAAAGACGCTGCAGCAGCTGTGGGTAAAGCTGTCGCTGAACGCGCTCTGGAAAAAGGCATCAAAGATGTTTCCTTTGACCGTTCCGGGTTCCAATATCATGGTCGTGTCCAGGCACTGGCAGATGCTGCCCGTGAAGCTGGCCTTCAGTTCTAAGGTAGAGGTGTAAGATGGCTCACATCGAAAAACAAGCTGGCGAACTGCAGGAAAAGCTGATCGCGGTAAACCGCGTATCTAAAACCGTTAAAGGTGGTCGTATTTTCTCCTTCACAGCTCTGACTGTAGTAGGCGATGGTAACGGTCGCGTTGGTTTTGGTTACGGTAAAGCGCGTGAAGTTCCAGCAGCGATCCAGAAAGCGATGGAAAAAGCCCGTCGCAATATGATTAACGTCGCGCTGAACCACGGCACCCTGCAGCACCCGGTTAAGGGTACTCACACGGGTTCTCGTGTATTCATGCAGCCGGCTTCCGAAGGTACCGGTATCATCGCCGGTGGTGCAATGCGCGCCGTTCTGGAAGTCGCTGGGGTTCGTAACGTTCTGGCTAAAGCGTATGGTTCCACTAACCCGATTAACGTGGTTCGTGCAACTATCGACGGTCTGGAAAACATGAAGTCCCCGGATATGGTCGCTGCCAAGCGTGGTAAATCCGTTGAAGAAATTCTGGGGAAATAAACCATGGCAAAGACTATTAAAATTACTCAAACCCGCAGTGCAATCGGTCGTCTGCCGAAACACAAGGCAACGCTGCTTGGCCTGGGTCTGCGTCGTATTGGTCACACCGTAGAGCGCGAGGATACTCCTGCTGTTCGTGGTATGGTCAACGCGGTTTCCTTCATGGTTAAAGTTGAGGAGTAAGAGATGCGTTTAAATACTCTGTCTCCGGCCGAAGGCTCCAAAAAGGCGGGTAAACGCCTGGGTCGTGGTATCGGTTCTGGCCTCGGTAAAACCGGTGGTCGTGGTCACAAAGGTCAGAAATCTCGTTCTGGCGGTGGCGTACGTCGCGGTTTCGAGGGTGGTCAGATGCCTCTGTACCGTCGTCTGCCGAAATTCGGCTTCACTTCTCGTAAAGCGATGATCACCGCAGAGATCCGTCTCTCCGATCTGGCTCACGTAGAAGGCGATGTAGTAGACCTGAACGCGCTGAAAGCGGCTAACATTATCGGTGTCCAGATCGAGTTCGCGAAAGTGATCCTGTCTGGTGAGGTAACTCGTCCGGTAACTGTTCGTGGCCTGCGTGTGACTAAAGGTGCTCGTGCTGCTATCGAAGCTGCTGGCGGTAAAATTGAGGAATAAGTAGCAGATGGCTAAACAACCGGGATTAGATTTTCAAAGTGCCAAAGGTGGCCTTGGCGAACTGAAACGCAGACTTCTGTTTGTGGTCGGTGCGCTGATAGTGTTCCGTATTGGCTCTTTTATTCCGATCCCTGGTATTGATGCCGCTGTACTTGCCAAACTGCTTGAGCAACAGCGAGGCACCATCATTGAAATGTTCAACATGTTCTCTGGTGGTGCTCTCAGCCGTGCTTCTATCTTTGCGCTGGGGATTATGCCGTACATTTCGGCATCGATCATCGTGCAGCTGCTGACGGTGGTTTATCAACCGCTGGCGGAACTGAAGAAAGAAGGGGAGTCTGGTCGTCGTAAGATCAGCCAGTACACCCGCTACGGTACTCTGGTGCTGGCGATATTCCAGTCGATCGGTATTGCTACCGGTCTGCCGAATATGCCTGGTATGCAAGGCCTGGTGATTAATCCAGGCTTTGCATTCTATTTCACCGCTGTTGTCAGTCTGGTCACAGGGACTATGTTCCTGATGTGGCTCGGCGAACAGATCACTGAACGTGGTATCGGTAACGGTATCTCGATCATTATCTTCGCCGGTATCGTTGCGGGACTCCCGCCGGCCATCGCCCATACTATCGAGCAAGCGCGTCAAGGCGACCTGCACTTCCTCCTGTTGCTGTTGGTTGCAGTATTAGTATTTGCAGTGACCTTCTTTGTTGTATTCGTTGAGCGTGGTCAACGCCGCATTGTGGTAAACTACGCGAAACGTCAACAGGGTCGTCGTGTCTATGCTGCACAGAGCACACATTTACCGCTGAAAGTGAATATGGCGGGGGTAATCCCGGCAATCTTCGCTTCCAGTATTATACTGTTCCCGGCAACCATCACGTCATGGTTCGGGGGTGGTACTGGTTGGAACTGGCTGACAACAATTTCGCTGTATTTGCAGCCTGGGCAACCGCTTTATGTGTTACTCTATGCGTCTGCAATCATCTTCTTCTGTTTCTTCTACACGGCGTTGGTTTTCAACCCGCGTGAAACAGCAGATAACCTGAAGAAGTCCGGTGCATTTGTACCAGGAATTCGTCCGGGAGAGCAAACGGCGAAGTATATCGATAAAGTGATGACTCGCCTGACTCTGGTTGGTGCGTTGTACATTACTTTTATCTGCCTGATCCCGGAGTTCATGCGTGACGCGATGAAAGTGCCGTTCTACTTCGGTGGGACCTCGCTGCTTATCGTTGTTGTCGTGATTATGGACTTTATGGCTCAAGTGCAAACTCTGATGATGTCCAGTCAGTATGAGTCTGCATTGAAGAAGGCGAACCTGAAAGGCTACGGCCGTTAAAACTGGTCGCCCGAGAAGTTACGGAGAGTAAAAATGAAAGTTCGTGCTTCCGTCAAGAAATTATGCCGTAACTGCAAAATCGTTAAGCGTGATGGTGTCATCCGTGTGATTTGCAGTGCCGAGCCGAAGCATAAACAGCGCCAAGGCTGATTTTTTCGCATATTTTTCTTGCAAAGTTGGATTGAGCTGGCTAGATTAGCCAGCCAATCTTTTGTATGTCTGTACGTTTCCATTTGAGTATCCTGAAAACGGGCTTTTCAGCATGGTGCGTACATATTAAATAGTAGGAGTGCATAGTGGCCCGTATAGCAGGCATTAACATTCCTGATCACAAACATACCGTTATCGCTTTAACCGCTATTTTCGGTATCGGCAAAACCCGTTCTAAAGCCATCTGCGCTGAAACGGGCATCGCTGAAAATGTTAAGATCAGTGAGCTGTCTGAAGAACAAATTGATATTCTGCGTGAAGCAGTAGGTAAATTTGTCGTTGAAGGTGATCTGCGCCGTGAAATCACCCTGAGCATCAAGCGTCTGATGGACCTTGGTTGCTACCGTGGTTTGCGTCATCGTCGTGGTCTCCCGGTTCGCGGTCAGCGTACCAAGACCAACGCACGTACCCGTAAGGGTCCGCGTAAACCGATCAAGAAATAATCGGGGTGATTGAATAATGGCAAAGGCACCAATTCGTGCACGTAAGCGTGTAAGAAAACAAGTCTCTGACGGCGTGGCTCATATCCATGCTTCTTTTAACAACACCATCGTTACCATCACTGATCGTCAGGGTAACGCACTGGGTTGGGCAACAGCCGGTGGTTCCGGTTTCCGTGGTTCTCGCAAATCCACTCCGTTCGCAGCTCAGGTTGCAGCAGAGCGTTGCGCAGAAGCCGTAAAAGAATACGGCATCAAGAATCTGGAAGTTATGGTCAAAGGTCCGGGTCCGGGTCGCGAATCTACCATTCGTGCACTGAACGCCGCTGGTTTCCGCATCACTAATATTACTGATGTGACTCCGATCCCTCATAACGGTTGTCGTCCGCCGAAAAAACGTCGCGTATAACGCTGCGTTTTCCAGGTTAGTTGGAGAAAGAAAATGGCAAGATATTTGGGTCCTAAGCTCAAGCTGAGCCGTCGTGAGGGCACCGACTTATTCCTTAAGTCTGGCGTTCGCGCGATCGATACCAAGTGTAAAATTGAACAAGCTCCTGGCCAGCACGGTGCGCGTAAGCCGCGTCTGTCTGACTATGGTGTGCAGTTGCGTGAAAAGCAAAAAGTTCGCCGTATGTACGGTGTGCTGGAGCGTCAGTTCCGTAACTACTATAAAGAAGCAGCACGTCTGAAAGGCAACACCGGTGAAAACCTGTTGGCTCTGCTGGAAGGTCGTCTGGACAACGTTGTATACCGTATGGGCTTCGGCGCCACTCGTGCTGAAGCACGCCAGCTGGTTAGCCACAAAGCGATTATGGTAAACGGTCGTGTTGTTAACATCGCTTCTTATCAGGTTAAAGCGAATGACGTTGTCAGCATTCGTGAGAAAGCGAAAAAGCAATCTCGCGTGAAAGCCGCTCTGGAGCTGGCTGAGCAGCGTGAAAAGCCAACCTGGCTGGAAGTTGATGCTGGCAAGATGGAAGGTACGTTCAAGCGTCAGCCGGAGCGTTCTGATCTGTCTGCGGACATTAACGAACACCTGATCGTCGAGCTTTACTCCAAGTAAAGCTTAGTACCAAAGAGAGGACACAATGCAGGGTTCTGTGACAGAGTTTCTAAAACCGCGCCTGGTCGATATCGAGCAAGTGAGTTCGACGCACGCCAAGGTGACCCTTGAGCCTTTAGAGCGTGGCTTCGGCCATACTCTGGGTAACGCACTGCGCCGTATTCTGCTCTCATCGATGCCGGGTTGCGCGGTGACCGAGGTTGAGATTGATGGTGTACTGCACGAGTACAGCACCAAAGAAGGCGTTCAGGAAGACATCCTTGAAATCCTGCTCAACCTGAAAGGGCTGGCGGTGAGAGTTCAGGGTAAAGATGAAGTCATCCTTACTTTGAATAAATCTGGCATTGGCCCTGTGACCGCAGCCGACATTACCCACGACGGTGATGTCGAAATCGTCAAGCCGCAGCACGTGATTTGCCACCTGACTGATGAGAACGCTGCTATTAGCATGCGTATCAAAGTTCAGCGCGGTCGCGGTTATGTGCCGGCTTCTGCCCGAATTCATTCGGAAGAAGATGAGCGCCCAATCGGCCGTCTGCTGGTCGACGCCTGCTACAGCCCTGTAGAGCGTATTGCCTACAATGTTGAAGCTGCGCGTGTAGAACAGCGTACCGACCTGGACAAGCTGGTCATCGAAATGGAAACCAACGGCACAATCGATCCTGAAGAGGCGATTCGTCGTGCGGCAACCATCCTGGCTGAACAACTGGAAGCTTTTGTTGACCTACGTGATGTACGTCAGCCAGAAGTGAAAGAAGAGAAACCAGAATTCGATCCGATCCTGCTGCGCCCTGTTGACGATCTGGAATTGACTGTCCGCTCTGCTAACTGCCTCAAGGCAGAAGCTATCCACTATATCGGTGATCTGGTACAGCGTACCGAGGTTGAGTTGCTGAAAACGCCGAACCTGGGTAAAAAATCTCTTACTGAGATTAAAGACGTGCTGGCTTCCCGTGGACTGTCTCTGGGCATGCGCCTGGAAAACTGGCCACCAGCAAGCATTGCTGACGAGTAACCGGATCACAGGTTAAGGTTTTACTGAGAAGGATAAGGTCATGCGCCATCGTAAGAGTGGTCGTCAACTGAACCGCAACAGCAGCCATCGCCAGGCTATGTTCCGTAACATGGCAGGTTCGCTGGTTCGTCATGAAATCATCAAGACGACCCTGCCGAAAGCGAAAGAACTGCGTCGCGTAGTTGAGCCGCTGATTACTCTTGCCAAGACTGATAGCGTTGCTAATCGTCGTCTGGCATTCGCCCGCACTCGTGATAACGAGATCGTGGCAAAACTGTTTAACGAGCTGGGCCCGCGTTTCGCGAGCCGCGCCGGTGGTTACACTCGCATTCTGAAGTGTGGCTTCCGTGCAGGCGACAACGCGCCGATGGCATACATCGAGCTGGTTGATCGTGCTGAGCCGAAAGCAGAAGCTGCTGCAGAGTAATCTGTAGTAACGTAAAAAAACCCGCCCTGGCGGGTTTTTTTATATCTACCCCATCCCCATTTCACTACACTATCTGTACTCTTTTTGTTCATCCCCTGGAGCCGTAGAATGTGGTTGCTGGATCAGTGGGCGGAACGTCATATCCTCGATGCCCAAACCAAAGGTGAGTTCGATAATTTACCCGGCAGCGGAGAACCGCTGACTCTCGATGACGATTCACATGTGCCGGCGGAGTTGCGGGCAGGCTATCGCCTTCTGAAAAATGCAGGATGTCTTCCTCCGGAACTGGAGCAACGCAAAGAAGCGTTGGCTCTGGCAGACTTACTGAACGGCGTCCGTCAGGACGATCCGCGTCATGCCGAACTTAGCAAACGCCTTGCCCTGCTCGAGCTGAAGTTACGTCAGGCAGGTCTGAACACCGACTTTTTACGCGGTGAGTACGCCGATGCGTTGCTGCAAAAAATAAATCAGGAGTAAATATGTATCGTATTGGTGAATTGGCAAAACTGGCTGACGTGACGCCTGATACCATCCGCTACTATGAAAAGCAGCAGATGATGGATCATGACATACGCACCGAGGGAGGATTTCGTCTGTACTCGGATAACGATCTTCAACGGCTGCGCTTTATTCGTTATGCCCGACAACTGGGTTTCACCCTGGAAGCGATCCGCGAATTATTGTCGATCCGCATCGATCCGGAGCATCATACCTGTCAGGAGTCGAAAGGGATCGTTCAGGCGCGATTAAGTGAAGTCGAGGCGCGGATTAAAGAGCTACAGACGATGCGCCGCTCTCTGCAGCGGCTCAACGATGCCTGTTGCGGCACTGCCCACAGCAGCGTTTACTGTTCTATCCTTGAGGCCCTTGAACAAGGGGCCAGCAACGGCAATGGCGGACGTTGATTTTTTAAACGCGCGGATCTACACTCGCGTCGAGTTTATACATATACCGGAGTAACTATGAGTCGCTATCAGCATACTAAAGGACAAATTAAAGATAACGCCATTGAGGCACTTCTCCACGATCCGTTATTTAGGCAGCGCGTAGAGAAAAACAAGAAAGGGAAAGGAAGCTATCAACGTAAAGATAAACATGCAGGAAGGGTTGATCGGGAGGCCAGTGGCAAGCAAGCGAATCGCTTTTTTACCACTGGCCTTCTGCTTTCTCTGCTGATTAAGAACGGTTGTTTTGTTCTTTCAGCAGATCGCGAATTTCGCTCAGCAGAACTTCTTCTTTAGAGGGAGCTGGCGGTGCCGCCGGAGCCTCTTCTTTCTTACGATTTAACTTATTCATCAATTTAATCGCCATGAAGATGGCAAACGCGACGATGATGAAATCGAAAACGTTCTGAATGAATACCCCATAATGCATCACCACAGCCGGGACATCGCCCTGGGCATCACGTAGCGTGACGGCAAACTGTTTAAAATCGATCCCGCCAATCAACAGGCCGAGTGGCGGCATAATAATATCCGCGACCAGTGATGAAACAATTTTACCGAATGCTGCACCGATGATCACACCTACTGCCAAATCGACAACGTTCCCGCGCATCGCGAATTCGCGAAACTCTTTTAAAAAACTCATTTTATTCTCCTTGTGCCAGCTGACGTTGTAAGTTTAACAAATGTATTTTCATTTGCCATTCCCAGCAGATAGTTACTGCAAAATATTAACCTTTGAATAATAAGGGATAATAAAAAGGCGCCTGTTCGGCGCCCTGGGAATTACAGGAAGAAAGGACTTGGCTGGAACAGCCTTTCGACATCGGAAATAAACTTCTTATCGGTCAAAAACATGATCACATGGTCGCCCTGCTCGATCCGTAGATTATTATTGGCGATCATCACGTCATTGCCCCGCACGACGGCGCCGATGATCGTGCCCGGTGGAAGTTTGATCTCATCGATCGAACGCCCGACTACCCGGGAGGTGCTCTCATCGCCGTGCGCGACTGCCTCGATCGCTTCTGCAACGCCGCGGCGCAAGGAGGAGACGCCGACAATATCGGCTTTACGGACATGACTGAGGAGTGCGGAAATTGTGGCCTGCTGAGGCGAAATCGCAATATCGATGACGCTACCCTGGACCAGATCCACGTAGGCTCTGCGCTGGATTAGCACCATCACTTTTTTCGCGCCCATTCGCTTGGCCAACATAGCCGACATAATATTGGCTTCGTCGTCGTTAGTGACGGCAATAAACAGGTCCACCTGGTCAATATGCTCTTCAGCCAACAGCTCCTGGTCCGATGCATCCCCGTAGAAGACGATAGTATGCTGCAGCTTTTCCGCCAGCTCAGCGGCTCGCTGCTGATTACGTTCGATAAGCTTAACGCTGTAATCTTTTTCCAGCTTATGGGCCAGACCCGCGCCAATATTGCCCCCGCCGACCAGCATAATACGCTTATACGGCTTTTCCAGTCGCTGCAGTTCGCTCATGACCGCGCGAATATGCTGCGAGGCGGCAATAAAGAAGACTTCATCTCCGGCCTCGACAATCGTCGAGCCCTGCGGGCGGATGGGGCGATCGTGGCGGAAAATGGCGGCCACGCGCGTATCGATATGCGGCATATGCTCCCGCATAGTGGATAAGGCATTCCCCACCAGCGGGCCACCATAATAGGCTTTTACTACCGCGAGACTGACTTTTCCTTCTGCGAAGTTCACGACCTGCAGCGCGCCGGGATATTCGATCAGACGGTGGATGTTGTCGATGACCAGTTGTTCCGGAGCGATTAAGTGATCGATGGGTACCGCTTCAGAGTTGAAGAGCTTTTCCGCATCACGAACGTAATCAGGCGCACGAATACGCGCTATGCGGTTTGGCGTATTGAACAATGAATAAGCGACCTGGCAGGCCACCATGTTGGTTTCGTCCGAACTAGTGACCGCTACCAGCATATCGGCATCATCGGCCCCCGCCTCACGCAGTACGCGAGGGTGAGAGCCATGCCCCTGGACGACACGCAGGTCGAACTTATCCTGCAGGCTGCGCAGACGGTCGCCATTGGTATCAACCAGCGTAATATCATTGTTCTCGCCGACGAGGTTTTCCGCCAGCGTGCCGCCGACCTGGCCGGCGCCCAGAATAATAATCTTCATCTGCAGTAACCCATTAGTTCCGACGTTTGATTAGCTTAGCGTAAAAGAAGCCATCACCTTCTTCCACGCCCGGCAGATTTTGCTGCCCGGGGCTCGCCGGCGTGCCGGTTGCGTGAAGTTCTGCATCCGGAGTTCGCGCGAGGAAGGCGGCAATTTGCTGACTGTTCTCTTCCGGCAGAATAGAACAGGTTGCGTAAACCAGCGTGCCGCCTGGCTTCAGGTGCCCCCAGATGGCATTGAGGATCTCGGCCTGCAGTTGGGCTAACTCGGCGATATCCCGATCCCGGCGCAGCCATTTGATATCCGGATGGCGGCGAATAACGCCGGTTGCGGAGCAGGGGGCATCCAGCAGAATACGATCGAACTGCTCATTGCCACACCACTGCTCAGGGAAGCGGCCATCGCCCTGCTTGACTTCGGCTTTCATGCCCAGCCGTTTCAGGTTGTCATAGACGCGGGACAGACGCTGTTCATCAATATCCACTGCCATAACCTGAGCCTGGGGAGCGACTTCCAGAATATGCGTCGTCTTCCCGCCCGGTGCGGCGCAGAGATCGAGAATGCGTTCGCCGTTTTCCGGCTGCAGATAACGTATACAGCCCTGGGCCGAGGCGTCCTGGACGGTCACCCAGCCTTCGGCAAAGCCTGGTAACGCGTGGACCGGGGCAGGGGTGGCCAGGCGTACGGCGTCCGGATAATCAGGGTGGGTAAAGCCCTCTAAACCGGCCTCGTTAAGCAGGGCAAGCCACTCATCCCGGGAATGATGGTTGCGGTTAACGCGCAGCCACATCGGCGGACGCTGGTTGTTCGCCTCGACGATCTCCTGCCACTGCTCCGGCCAGGCCTGCTGCAGGCGTTTCAGCAGCCATTTGGGATGAAGATAGCGGTTTTCATGCTCAGCAAATTCGGCTAACAACGCTTCCTGCTGGCGCTGGAACTGGCGTAGCACGCCGTTGATTAGCCCTTTAAGCTGCGGGCGTTTAATGGCCACCGCGCCTTCTACCGTTTCCGCCAGCGCGGCGTGTGGTGGAATGCGGGTGTAGAGTAACTGATAGAGACCAACCATGATCAGAAAGTGCACGGTGCGCTGTTTGCCGGTCATCGGACGCGCCATTAGCTTGCTGATAAGCCACTCCAGCTGGCTTAGAGTACGTAGTACACCAAAGCACAACTCCTGCAGTAGCGCTTTATCTTTATCGCTGACTTTCTGCTGTAGAGGGGGCAGTACGTTGCTTAAAGACTGCCCTTTTTCAACAACTTGCTCGATAGCCTGGGCGGCCAGGCTGCGTAAATTTATATTCTTTTTCATAAGCGCAAAAATAAAAATGCCCGGCGAACCCGGGCTTCAGAAGAGACGACCGTCAGGCGAGACGGGTGCCAGGGATAAACCACTCCCGGCGGGAATTGAGTAAGTCCTGGGCGCTCATCGCTTTTTTACCCGCAGGCTGTAGCGACTCCAGGCTGAGGATCCCATCCCCCGTGGCGACCTGAATACCCTGTTTGGTTGCTGCCACGATAGTACCCGGTTCGGCGTGAGCGGCTTCGGCGATGACCGATGCTCGCCACACTTTTACCGGTTGTCCGTCAATTTCCAGCCAGCTCATTGGCCACGGATTAAACGCGCGGATGCAGCGTTCCAACTGCGCAGCGGAAAGCGACCAATCGATACGAGCCTCTTCTTTACTCAGTTTTTCGGCATGGCACACCAGCGATTCATCTTGTACTTCAGGCCGTGCGGTGCCGTTGGCCAGCTGGGCTAACGTTGCCAGCAGCCCCTGAGGGCCGAGCTCGGCCAGCTTATCGTACAGGCTGCCGCTGGTATCCTCTGCGGTAATGGGACAGGAAAGCTTATACAGCATATCCCCCGTATCAAGGCCGACGTCCATCTGCATGATGGTTACGCCAGTTTCGCTATCCCCCGCCCACAGTGAACGCTGAATAGGCGCTGCGCCACGCCAGCGCGGTAGCAGCGAGCCGTGAACGTTGATACAGCCCAGACGGGGCATCTCCAGCACCGCTTTAGGCAGAATCAGACCGTACGCCACTACCACCATAATATCGGCGCCGAGATCGGCGACTAACCGCTGGTTATCCTGCGGACGCAGGGAGGATGGCTGGAACACAGGTAAGTTATGGGCTTCTGCCAGTACTTTTACCGGGCTTGGCATCAATTTTTTGCCGCGACCAGCAGGGCGATCAGGCTGAGTGAATACGCCAACAACCTGATGTTCAGACGACAGCAGCGCATCAAGATGACGCGCTGCAAAATCAGGGGTGCCGGCGAAAATGATACGTAGTGATTGTGACACGGTATTCCTTGTTATCAGGCACGGGAACGTAAACGATCCAGTTTCTCTACCTTCTGACGAATGCGCTGTTGTTTGAGTGGTGACAGATAGTCAATAAACAGTTTGCCGACCAGGTGATCCATTTCATGCTGGATACAGATAGCCAGCAGGCCATCGGCCTCCAGTTCAAACGGCTTACCATCGCGATCCAGTGCGCGGATCTTCACTTTTTCCGCACGCGGCACCAGGGCGCGCTGTTCAGGAATGGACAAGCAGCCTTCTTCAATACCGGTTTCGCCATCTTTCTCCAGCATTTCCGGGTTAATTAATACCAGCTGCTCTTCACGATTTTCCGACACATCAATAACGATAATGCGCTGATGGATATCGACCTGGGTTGCGGCCAGACCAATGCCTTCCTCGGCGTACATGGTGTCGAACATATCATCGACGATACGCTGAATTTCCGCATTCACTTCTTTGACCGGCTCGGCGACTTTGCGAAGGCGCTCGTCCGGAATATGTAACACTTGCAAAACTGCCATAAAGTTCCAGAGTCGTATTCAGGAGTTGATAAGATTATTAGCTCTATTCTAGACAAAACCCCCTGCAATTGACAGTCTCACTGTCCAATCGCAAAGATTGTCAATACCGCTTATGGCAGGGGGTAAGGATGACGCCCGACGAGATTTGGCTGCGGCTGATGAAGGTCAGTAGCTTGTATGGCGACAGGATGGTAGAGATCGCTCAGCGCTTATGCGCAGCCGCCAGCGTTGATCGTGAAGCGCTGCATGCCGTCGGGATGACCGCGGCGCAGGCAAAGTTATTTTTCCGGCTTGACGAGCATGAGCTTGACGAGACGCGGCGCTGGCTGGAACAACCGGATCATCATTTGTTACGGGGTGACGATCCGCGCTATCCATTGCGGTTAAAGGCTATCGCTGATTACCCCGGCGCGTTGCTGGTCAGCGGCGGCCTCGCCCTGCTTCACAGCGCGCAGCTTGCCGTTATTGGCAGTCGCTCGCACTCCTGGTATGGCGCCTGCTGGGGAAACTGTTTAGCGAAACGCTGGCGCATAAAGGGATTACCATCACCAGTGGGCTGGCGTTAGGCATTGACGGGGTCGCGCACCGCGGCGCGCTGGCGGCGGAGGGTAAAACTATCGCGGTACTGGGCAATGGGCTGAGTCAGGTTTATCCGCGGCGCCATGCAACTCTCGCCCGGCAGATCATCGACAATGGCGGTACGCTGGTATCTGAATTTCCACTTGTTACGCCGCCGCTTCCCGCACATTTCCCCAGGCGCAACCGGATTATCAGCGGCTTAAGCCTGGGCGTGCTGGTGATTGAGGCGGCGTTGCGAAGCGGATCGCTGGTCACCGTCCGCTGCGCCCTGGAGCAGGGAAGGGATGTGTTCGCCCTGCCTGGCCCGATAGGCAATCCGGGATCGGAAGGCCCGCACTGGTTAATTAAGCAAGGCGCGGTGCCAGTGACCTCGCCAGAGGATATTGTGGAATACTGGCATAACGAGCTGGCCTGGCTGACTGATACGTCTGATTCGATAAATATTTGCGTCGATCAGCCGTCTGTAGCATTGCCATTTCCGGAGCTCCTGGCTAACGTAGGAGATGAGGTAACACCTGTTGACGTTGTCGCTGAACGTGCCGGCCAATCTGTGCCAGTAACCGTAGCTCAGCTACTTGAACTGGAGTTAGCAGGCTGGATCGCAGCTGTACCCGGCGGCTATGTCCGATTAAGGAGGGCAAGCCATGTTCGACGTACTCATGTATTTGTTTGAAACTTACATCCATAGCGAAGCAGAAATGCGCGTGGATCAGGACAAACTGACGCGGGATCTTACCGATGCGGGTTTTGAGCGGGAAGACATCTATAACGCGTTAATGTGGCTCGAGAAACTGGCTGATTATCAGGAAGGTCTCGTTGAACCCATGCAGCTCGCTTCCGACCCGCTCTCTCTTCGGGTATATACCGAAGAGGAGTGCCAGCGTCTGGATGCCAGTTGCCGGGGGTTTTTACTCTTCCTCGAGCAGATTCAGGTGTTGAACCTCGAAACGCGAGAA
This sequence comes from Klebsiella sp. 10, assembly GCF_018223925.1. Lineage (NCBI taxonomy): Bacteria > Pseudomonadati > Pseudomonadota > Gammaproteobacteria > Enterobacterales > Enterobacteriaceae > Klebsiella > Klebsiella sp. 10. Next base: position 3,163 of record NZ_JAGRRB010000005.1, on the reverse strand, counting down.
ATGGTGATAGAGCGCGTACTGGCGCTGGATACGGCGGAATTTGAGCTGGAAGACCTGAAATGGGTCATCCTGATGGTACTGTTCAATATTCCGGGCTGTGAAAACGCCTATCAGCAAATGGAAGAATTACTCTTCGAAGTAAATGAAGGTATGCTGCATTAATCTTTTTGCAGCAACATCGAGTTGTTATGACCAAATCAGCACTGTTTTCGGTGCGTAAAAATGAGCCCTGCCCGCAGTGCGGGGCCGAACTGGTGATCCGTTCCGGGAAACATGGCCCGTTTCTCGGCTGTTCGCATTATCCGGACTGTGACTATATTCGTCCCCTGAAAAGCCAGGCGGACGGGCATATCGTTAAGGTGCTGGAGGGGCAAGAGTGCCCATCGTGCGGTGCGGTTATGGTGTTACGCCAGGGGCGTTTTGGGATGTTCATTGGCTGTAGCCGCTATCCGGAATGTGAACATACCGAGCTGATTGATAAACCCGATGAGACGGCTATCGCTTGCCCGCAGTGCGGACAAGGCCATCTGGTCCAGCGTCGTTCCCGTTTCGGTAAAACCTTTCACTCCTGCGATCGCTATCCTGATTGCCAGTTCGTTATCAATTTTAAACCGGTGGCGGGCGAATGCCCTGAATGCCATTACCCGCTGTTAATAGAAAAGAAGACGGCGCAGGGGCTCAGACGCTTCTGTGCCAGTAAACAATGTGGAAAGCCGATCCCGGCGGAATAAATCAGTGAACAATAACCTGCCCTCAGAAGCCGTCGCCCATGCCGTGGCGGTCCTGAAAAATGAACATGTCATCGCCTATCCCACCGAAGCCGTGTTTGGCGTCGGCTGCGACCCTGACAGCGAAACGGCCGTTATGCGCCTGCTGGAGCTGAAGCAGCGTCCTGTTGAGAAAGGATTGATCCTTATCGCCGCCAGCTTTGAGCAACTGAAGCCCTATATTGATGATTCACGGTTAAGTGACTCACAGCGGGAAGCCATCTTCTCTTGCTGGCCGGGACCGGTGACGTTTGTATTCCCGGCGCGTCCTGAAACGCCGCGCTGGCTGACTGGACGTTTTGATTCACTGGCCGTACGCGTGACTAACCATCCGCTGGTAATCGAATTGTGCGAAACCTACGGAAAACCACTGGTTTCGACCAGCGCCAATCTCACCGGGCAACCACCGTGCCGTACTACCGCAGAGGTCCATGCTCAGTTTGGCGACAGCTTCCCGGTGGTGGATGGCGCCACGGGCGGCCGGCAAAACCCATCTGAAATCCGTGATGCCCTGACGGGTGAACTGTTCCGCCAGGGGTGAACCATGGAAACCTATGCCGTTTTTGGTAATCCGATCGCGCACAGTAAGTCGCCTGCTATTCATCAGCTGTTTGCCCGCCAGTTAGGAATTACTCATCCTTATGGACGTGTACTGGCGCCGCTGGATGATTTTGTCTCTTCTCTGAATCAGTTCTTTGCAGAAGGAGGAAAGGGGGCCAACGTCACCGTTCCTTTTAAAGAGGAAGCCTTTGCGCGTGCCGACGAACTGACAGAACGCGCAGCGCTGGCGGGAGCAGTAAACACCCTGAAACGCCTGGAAGATGGCCGTTTACTGGGGGACAACACCGACGGTATTGGTCTTCTGAGCGATCTTGAACGCCTGGGATTCATTAAGCCGCGCCAACGGATCCTGCTTGTTGGTGCTGGTGGGGCATCTCGCGGGGTTCTTTTGCCGCTTCTGTCGCTGGGATGCGCCGTCACGATCGTGAATCGCACCTATTCTCGTGCCCGTGAGTTAGCCACTCTCTTCGCCCATACCGGGAGCGTTAGCGCAAGGGAGATGGATACCTTATCCGGGGAAACATTCGATCTGATCGTCAATGCGACGTCCAGTGGAATAGACGGTGATGTACCAGCTATCCCGGCATCTATTGTCAACGCTGACGTATATTGCTATGACATGTTTTACCAGAAAGGGCCGACACCGTTTCTTCACTGGTGCCAGCAATATGGCGCAGTCCACTGTGCCGATGGGCTGGGAATGCTGGTGGCGCAAGCCGCCCATGCTGTTCTGCTATGGCACGGCGTTCTGCCGGCTATCGCTCCGGTCATTGAAACGCTGCAGCAGGAACTGAATGCATGAATCAGGCGATTCAGTTTCCTGACCGGGAATCATGGGATGCCGAACGGCAGGGCGTGGTTTTTCCCGCGCTGGTGAATGGGATGCAATTAACCTGCGCAATTTCAGGGCAAATCATGCAGCAGCGTTTCGGCGCAGAGGGGCCAGCGCAGTGGCTGGCCGCCTTCCAGGAACATCGTTGGGATCTAGAGGAAGAGGCAGAAGCATTGATCCGCGATGGTCAGGAAGATGCTCAGGGCTGGATCTGGTTATCCTGATCCAGGTACTCATTTTTCCATTTCACATAGTTATTTGCTGAATACTTGAGTCCTTCCCGTTCCGCCTCTGTCAGGGGGCGGATCTGTTTGACCGGATTGCCAAAGTAAAGGTAGCCGCTTTCCAGCTGTTTGTTCTGCGGAACCAGACTGCCCGCACCAATCATGACGTCATCGCCAACGACGACACCATCTAATAAGATCGAACCCATACCAACCAGTACGCGGTTGCCGATAGTGCAGCCGTGCAGCATCACTTTATGACCAACAGTTACATCCTCACCAATGATCAGCGGATTTCCCTCCGGCTTATAAGAGGACTTATGGGTCACATGGAGAACGCTACCGTCCTGAATATTGCTGCGTTGACCTATCGATACATAGTTGACGTCGCCGCGAATGGCCACCAGAGGCCAGACGCTGACGTCATCGGCAATTCTGACATCGCCGATGACAACGCTGGATGCGTCAATCATGACGCGAAGACCGATTTGTGGGAAAAATGCTTTGTAGGGGCGCAGCTGAGCAGACATATAGACCTCAAAATACGGGAACGTAAGAAGACTTTGGTGGCTTTTATCTCCCTGTGCAACCCCTGAAAACGGTGAAAATTGAGCAAATCGTGCAATTACACGGCGAAAAGGGTGAAAAATCACCATTCAGAAAAAAAGATCGAAAAAAGGCTTGTGCAAAAAAATGGGATCCCTATAATGCGCACCCACTGACACGGCAGATGTGAATCACTTCACACAAACAGTCGGTTCGGTTGCAGAGAAAAATCC